>JAZQHQ010000078.1:0-63035 GCA_045540675.1 Alistipes sp.
AAGGGAGTGTCTAACAAGTTTTTTTAGACACTCCCATTTTGCTCGAAGTTGTATAACAAGAGGGATTTCAAGGCTTGCGAAGTGTGAGAAACCGCAGCATACTTGGCGTATGTGAGGATTTCGAACACGAGTATAACGCAGAAATCACCTTGTTAGACAGCTTCGCTTAATTTTATTAGAAGGATACTCCTATATGCACATTAAAGCCATGTAATACCCCTGTCTCAAATTGAAAATCTTCTATGCTACCCCAGTAGTACACAGGTATAGCACCAATAAAACTCTCTATTCGATAGCCTACACCTAAATATAACGATGATTTTTCTCTTAATCTGCGCTCTACGCCAAATGATATATCTCCCAACAAACCGCTTTGATTGTAGGTATATCCATTTAACTCTTGCATAACAGGAGATATTCTTGCTCCGGCTGATACGGAAATATAAGGCGACCAAGCCTTATCCGAGAAATTTGTTCTAAAATTCAGATATACCGGAATATTTACTCGTGTCGGTTTTGCATTTGCATATTTCTGTTCCATTTGCGGTGTAAATAGGGCAAAGTCTGCACCTACGCCAAGTCCCAAGAAAAACAGATGATTAAATCGGTAACCTCCAATATAATTCAACCCGATAAAATCACATACACGATTGTAGCCGTAAGAAAGGTTTACATATTGGTCATAGCCTTTGCCAACCTTGGCAAACTGTTGCGTTTTAGGTTGTTGATAAACATCTGTTTTTTGAGGCTCAACCTTTGTTATGGTTCGCAAGGTTATAATCTGCGCCATTGCACAATTTGCTATAAGCAGTGTTGCACATATAATAAACCAGCGTTTCATTACTTCAAGATATTTAATAATCCACCAGCTTTTGTAGATTGCTTTTTATCATCTTTTGGAGTCTTATCCTCTTTATTCATCTTCATAATCCAAGCATCTTTCTCCTCCATTGTACGGAACTTAATATAGCGAGCAGGATAGCCTGTAACCGTAACCGACAATTTACCATATACAGTAGTCTCCACATTCACGAGAGCTCCAACCATTGTGTCGGCATTATACTTGCTCGCAACAGTATAAACCGCCATTTTCTTATAATTCTCAATCTCTTTGATATTCGAAGTCCTTACGGTAAAGTCCTCATATACAACAGTCTGACTAATATTTTGTTCAGTCAGAACCTCTAACTCGGCAAGCAATGGCGCTACAACAATAGGGCTTTGAGTTGGCTCGGTATTGCGTACCGAATGCTCTCGATAGGCAACACGGTCATCTTCAACATGTGTCACCGCACACGATGCCATAATCATTGAAAAGGATAGAATAAAAAACAGTTTTTTCATAATAAATAAGTTTTTTGTTTGCCTACCAACCCCGAATAAGGCAGTTATATAAAATAAAGAAAGTGTGAGGTTGATTTCCGTTTATTGAATAGAAGGTTGTGGAATTACCTAAACTGAAATAAACGATGCAATATCCCCACACTTGAATAGTATGGGATATATGCAAATAGAATGCATAGTCACATAACTATACAAGAAATGAGTGCAATTCGTTTGTCCATCAGTTTATTGAAAACTTCCACATTTTCTATTCAGGACTGCGAAAACACTTTCTATATGTCTGCAACCCAACGGACTGCGTTACAAAAGTAGAAACTTTTTCTGAAAAGTGCAAAAAAAATCAGCCAATGGCCAATGGCTAGTAGCTAATAGCCCACGAAAATCTGCAAGGTTGAAAAAATGTTAATAAGTGCAAGGCGTTTTATATATCCTATTATAATAGGAAATAGTACCTTTACAACCGAAAATGCGAATTGTGTAAGATTACAACAATAACTCAAATATAAAATGAAAAAAGTAGATGTAATTCTCGGTCTCCAATGGGGTGACGAGGGTAAAGGCAAGGTTGTCGATGTATTGACTCCTAACTATCAGGCTGTTGCTCGTTTTCAGGGCGGTCCAAATGCAGGTCACTCACTGAAATTCGAGGGCAAAAGTTTTGTTTTGCACACCGTTCCTTCGGGTATTTTCCGTGACGGCTCAATCAACATCATCGGTAATGGTGTGGTAATTGACCCCGTAATTCTCGCAGAGGAGATTGCCGACATCGAGAAGATGGGCGTAGATGTAACCAAGCGTATGGTTATTTCGAAGCGTGCGCATCTTATCCTCCCAACACACCGTATGCTCGATGCTGCGAGTGAGGCTGCAAAGGGTAAGACCAAAATCGGCTCGACTTTGAAGGGCATCGGTCCTACTTATATGGATAAGACCGGTCGTAATGGTTTGCGTGTAGGCGATATTTTGATGCCTGACTTCGAGGAGCGTTACAATCGCTTGAAGGCAAAGCACGAGGAGATGCTTCGCCAATACGCATACTCTTACGACATCACCGCATACGAGCAGGAGTGGTTCAAGGGTATCGAGGTTATCCGCAAGTTCAACCTCGTAGATAGCGAGCAGATGGTAAATGAGGCACTCAAAAACGACACCGCTGTTTTGGCAGAGGGCGCACAGGGCTCGTTGCTCGATATCGACTTCGGAACATATCCTTATGTAACATCTTCCAACACGCTCTGCTCGGGCGTATGTAGCGGTTTGGGCGTTGCGCCAACTCGCATCGGCAATGTATATGGTATCTTCAAGGCTTACTGCACCCGCGTAGGTAGCGGTCCGTTCCCAACAGAGTTGTTCGATACTACGGGAGAGACTTTGCGCCAAATCGGTAACGAGTTCGGTGCTACAACAGGTCGTCCTCGCCGTTGCGGTTGGTTGGACTTGGTAGCGTTGAAATATACCGTGATGATGAACGGTGTAACCGAACTTATCATGATGAAGAGCGATGTTTTGAATGAGTTTGCTACTATCAAAGTCGCTGTTGGTTACGAGTTGGACGGTAAGCGGTTGGACTACTTCCCATACGAGTGTACAGACGATATCGTACCTATCTACAAGGAGTTTAAGGGTTGGAACTGCGACATCTGCAATGTTCGCAACTACGAGGATTTCCCTGTGGAGTTCAAGGAGTATGTAGAGTTTATCGAGAAGGAGACAGGTGTACCTGTAAAGATTATCTCGGTAGGTCCGGATCGCGCAGAGACTATTATACGATAAGTAGATAAAACCTTAAAACATTTCGACAAAATGAAGATTGGAACTCCGCTTACGAAGGTGGCAAAAAAGGCTCTTCTTTGTGGCTCGGGAGAGTTAGGCAAAGAGGTTGCACTCGAACTGCAACGATTTGGTGTCGAGGTTATCGCACTTGACCGCTACGAAAATGCTCCTGCCATGCAGGTAGCACATCGCAGTTATGTTCTCTCGATGCTTGACGGAGAGCGTTTACGCAAAATTATCGAAACGGAGAAGCCGGATATTATTATTCCTGAGGTGGAGGCGATTGCAACTCCGGTGCTTGTAGAGCTCGAAAAAGAGGGCTATCGCGTAGCACCTACGGCAAATGCTGTATGGCTCACGATGAATCGTGAAGGTATTCGCCGTTTGGCAGCCGAGGAGTGTGGTTTGAAAACTGCAAATTATCGTTTTGCCGATACTCGCGAGGAGTTTGAACAGGCTGTGGCAGAGATTGGTATCCCTTGCGTTGTAAAGCCGATTATGAGTTCGTCAGGACATGGTCAATCGACCATCAAATGCGAGGCTGATATCGATAAGGCGTGGAAAATTGCGCAGGAGGGCGGTCGTGCCGGAGCAGGTCGCGTAATTGTGGAGAGTTTTGTCAATTTCGACTACGAAATCACACTTCTGACAGTGCGTCATATTGGCGGTACTACGCTGTTGGAGCCTATCGGTCATCATCAGGTTGATGGCGACTATCGTGAGTCATGGCAACCACAACCAATGAGCGAAAAGGCGAGAGAGAAAGCGCATGAGGTGGCGCGTACAATTACCGATGCCTTAGGTGGTTACGGAATCTTTGGCGTGGAGATGTTCATCAAGGGTGACGAGGTTATTTTTAGTGAAGTTTCGCCTCGTCCGCACGATACCGGAATGGTAACAATGGCATCGCAGGATTTGTCGGAATTTGCACTTCACGCTCGTGCCGTTCTCGGTTTGCCAATTCCGTCTGTTCGTTTTATTGCACCGAGTGCTTCGAAAGCAATTGTTGTGGAGGGCGACACCGACAAAGTCGAGTTCGAGAATATCGAAAAAGTCCTCGAAGAGGAGGGCGTACAGATTCGACTCTTCGGAAAACCGGAGGTTGTAGGACATCGCCGTTTTGGTGTGATTTTGGCTACGGGAGTCTCGATTGAGGACGCTTTGGCAAAGGCCGAAAGGGCTTACGCAAAACTCGGAGTGAAAATTTTACCGCGATAGTGAAAAATTTTGGGATATTTACTTTGTAAATTCCTTCAAAAAGATTATTTTTGCACCTAAATAAACGATAGGGTAATGAAGCGAATGGCTTTACTTGATATAAAGTGCTGCCCGACAAAGGGCTATGCGAGCGCACAAGTCGCCCCGCTGCCGTTGTTGTCAAATTGCCGCTATAACTATTCTATCACTGTTTTGACACATTAACTTTTCGGGCGACCTGTTTGGTCGCCTGTTTTGTAAAAATTAGTATGGCAAAGTTGCTTATAAAAGGTGGAGCCGTAGTTGCCGAGGGCAAAAGTCGTAAGGTAGATGTGCTTGTTGCTGACGGAAAAATCGAAGCAATAGGGGAGTCGCTTATGGCTGACGAAACAACCGAAGTATTTGATGCTGAGGGTTGTGTCGTAACATACGGCTTGGCAGATGTGCATGTTCATCTGCGTGAGCCCGGCTACTCCGCAAAGGAGACTATTGCTACGGGAACTCGCGCTGCGGCACACGGCGGAGTAACAACCGTATGCTCGATGCCAAACCTTCAACCTGCACCCGATGCGCCTGAAACCATCGCTATCGAGCAACAGATGATTGATGAGCAGGCGGTAATTGAGGTGCGACCTTTTGCCACTATTTCCAAAGGTCGCGCAAGACGAGAATTGGCAGAGATTGAGGCTTTGCGACCATTGTCGGTGGGTTATTCCGATGACGGAAATGGTATCCAGACCGAGGCGATGATGCGCGAGGCGATGCAGCGAATTGCAGCAGTAGATGGCATTATTGCAGCGCATTGTGAAGATGATTCGTTGCTTCATGCAGGCTATATTCACGATGGCGATTATGCTCGTCTGCATGGGCACAAGGGTATCTGCTCGGAGAGTGAGTGGGGACCTATTGAGCGCGATGTGAAACTCGCCGAGGAGGAGGGTTGTCGCTATCATGTCTGCCATATTTCGACAAAAGAGAGTGTTGAGATTATCCGCGCAGCAAAGGCTCATTGCAACCATATCTCTTGCGAAACAGCACCACACTACCTCGTTTTGTGCGATGCAGACCTCAAAGAGGAGGGACGATTCAAGATGAACCCTCCATTGCGTGCTGCGGAGGATAGAGCCGCACTCATTGAGGGTATAAAAGATGGAACGATAGAGGTTATTGCCACTGACCATGCACCGCATACCGCCGAGGAGAAATCGCGCGGATTAAAGGAGAGTGCAATGGGAATAGTGGGCATCGAAACCTCATTTGCGATATGCTACACGCACCTTGTACGCAAAGGGGTAATTACTATTGAAAAACTTATTGCGCTGATGTCCGAAAATCCTCGCCGCATATTCCGTTTGGGCGGAGCAATGCAAGTGGGCGAGAGGGCAGATATTGCAGTTTTTGATATTACAAAGCCTTATACGATTGACACTAACGAGTTCCAGTCGATGGGTAAGGCTACGCCATTTGAAGGTGAGAAGGTTTACGGACGATGCGTGCTGACTCTCTTTAATGGCGAGAAGGTATGGAGTGAAAACAAATAACAACAAAATATAGAACAGATGAAACAACCCGACAAAAAATTAGTTTTGGAGAGCGGTCAGGAGTTCTTTGGTTACGGTTTCGGTGCCGATGCAAATGCGGTGTGCGAAATCGTGTTCAATACCTCGATGGCCGGCTATCAGGAGATTTTATCGAATCCTGCCTGTACTAATCAGATTGTTGTGATGACCTATCCGACAATCGGCAACTATGGTATTACAGATGAAGATTTCGAGGCGAGAAACCTTACAATCGGAGGTTTGGTAGTGCGTGAGGAGTGCAAGACACCGAGCAACTTCCGCTATACGAAGACAATCTCGGAGTTAATGGAGGAGTACTCCATTCCGGGCATTAGCGGGGTAGATACCCGAATGCTTACCCGCATTATTCGCGATTCGAAGAGTTGCCGTGCAGCAATTGTATCGGCAGATATGTCGAAGGAGGAGGCTTTGGCACTTATCGCTTCGACACCCGAGGACCACAACGCTGTGGAGCGAGTAAGCTGCAAGAAGCGTTGGTATTCCCGCACACCTAATCATCGTTTCGATGTAGTGATGGTTGATTGTGGCGCGAAGCTGAACTTGGTGCGCATGCTCAATAAGCAGGGCTGTAATGTGGTTATCGTGCCATTCAATACCTCAGCAGAGGAGATTTTGGCATTCAACCCTCACGGCATTCTCGTATCGAATGGTCCGGGTGCACCAGCAGATGTCCCTGCGGTTGTAGAGTTAATTAAGAAGTTGCGTGGTAAGTTGCCAATCTTCGGAGTTGGACTTGGTCACCAGCTTATCGCCTTGGCATACGGAGCAGAGGTGTCGCAGATTGAGGGTGTACATCGTGGCGGAGGTCACCCTGTACGCAACTTGGAGAGTGGCAAAATCGAGATTACAGCACAAGGCTCTCTATACTTTATAGATGAGGAGTCGTTGAAGGACACTTCTCTCGAAGTAACCCACCGCAGCGTAATTGACAACACCATCGAAGGTGTTGAGTGCAAGAAGGACAAGACCTTCTCGGTACAATACAATCCGGAGTCGGCTCCGGGAGCGCAAGACAGCGCATATCTTTTCGATAAATTCATTAAATTGATGGAGGAGAATCACAATGCCTAAGAGAACAGATATAAAGAAGGTTATGGTTATCGGCTCTGGTCCAATCGTTATTGGTCAGGCAGCCGAGTTTGACTATGCAGGCACACAGGCTTGTCTTGCACTTAAAGAGGAGGGTTACGAGGTTATCCTCGTGAACTCTAACCCTGCTACCATTATGACCGACACATTCATTGCGGATAAGGTCTATATGGAGCCTTTGAAGTTGGAGTATGTCGCAAAGATTATTCGCTACGAGCGACCAGACGCCATCGTTCCGGGTTTGGGAGGTCAGACAGGTCTGAACCTCGCCGTACAACTCGCCAAGAAGGGCGTTTTGGAGGAGTGCGGCGTAGAGATTCTCGGAACATCATTCGAGAGTATCGAGCAGGCAGAGGATAGAGAGTTGTTCAAAGAGTTGTGTATCTCGCTCGGCGAGCCTGTATTGCCTTCGGAGGTTGTGAATACCATCGAGGAGGCTGTCGAGGTTGCCAAGGAGATTGGTTATCCGTTGGTGCTTCGCCCCGCATTTACGCTCGGTGGTACAGGAGGCGGCTTTGTTGATAACGAGGAGGAGTTGCGCGAGTTGATGCGTAACGCCTTGGCTCTCTCGCCGGTACATCAGGTGTTGGTAGAGAAGAGTATCAAGGGCTATAAAGAGATTGAGTATGAGGTAATGCGTGATAAGAATGACACCGCTATTACCATCTGTAATATGGAGAATGTAGACCCCGTGGGTGTTCATACGGGCGACTCTATTGTGGTTGCTCCTTGCCAGACTTTGACCGACAAGGAGGCGCAGATGCTCCGCACAAGTGCATTGAAGATTATTCGTGCATTGAAGATTGAGGGAGGTTGTAATGTGCAGTTTGCATTGGATCCACTCTCGTTCAAATACTATATTATCGAGGTTAATCCACGAGTTTCACGCTCTTCGGCTTTGGCATCGAAGGCGAGTGGTTTCCCAATCGCCCGAGTTACGGCAAAGGTGGCAATAGGTATGACTCTCGATGAGATTATGCTCTCGAATGGTCCTGCTTGCTCGGAGCCGGCATTGGACTATATTGTAACAAAGATTGCTCGTTTCCCATTCGACAAGTTCAGCGAGGCATCGAACGAGCTCGGAACTCAGATGAAGGCTACGGGCGAGGTTATGAGTATTGGTCGTACTATTGAGGAGAGTTTGTTGAAGGCTGTTCGCTCACTCGAAACGGGAGTTTGCCACATCTACCACAAGAAGTTTGACGATATGGCAACTGCTGATATGTTGCAATATATCACTCGTGCTACCGATGACCGTATCTACGCTATTGCAGAGTTGTTGCGCCGAGGTGTAGACCGTTCCTTGATTTACGACCGCACGAAGATTGATATGATCTTCTTGAAGAAGATGGACAATATCGTAAACTTCGAGCGTGAGGTTAAGGCTCACAAGGGCGACCGTGAGGTACTCTACGAGGCAAAGCGTATCGGCTTTGGCGATAAGTTTATCGGACAGTTGTGGGGTATGACCGAGTCGGAGGTGTTCGAGTTGCGTCAGGAGTTGGGCATTAAGCCGGTATATAAGACTATCGACACCTGCGCAGGCGAGTATTCGGGCTATGTGCCATACTTCTATTCGACCTACGAGCAGGAGAATGAGTCGGTGGTTAGCGACCGCAAGAAGATTGTAGTACTTGGCTCTGGTCCTATCCGTATCGGTCAGGGCGTGGAGTTCGACTATTCGACCGTACACTCGATTTGGGCTATCCGCGAAGCAGGATATGAGGCTATCATTATCAACAATAACCCTGAGACCGTTTCAACCGACTTTACTATCTCGGATAAGTTGTACTTCGAGCCACTCACCGTGGAGAATGTGATGAACATTATCCGTATGGAGCAGCCTGACGGCGTTATTGTAACGCTTGGTGGTCAGACCGCTATCAACCTTGCAAAGCCGCTGTCGAAGATGGGCGTAAAGGTTGTTGGTACAGGCATTGAGGCTATCGACAACGCAGAGGATAGAAAGTTGTTCGAGGCTATTATGCGCAAGGTTGGTATTCCGCAGCCTAAGGCAAAGGCTGTAACCGATATCGAAGAGGGTGTTGCTGCGGCAAAGGAGATTGGCTATCCCGTATTGGTGCGTCCAAGCTTTGTGTTAGGTGGTCGTGCAATGCAGATTGTCGGCAACGAGCAGGCTTTGCGTCACTACTTGCACAATGCAGTAGAGGTTTCGGAGGATTCGCCTGTATTGGTCGATAAGTACATTATGGGTAAGGAGGCAGAGGTTGATGCCATCTGCGATGCCGAGGGCAATGTCTTTATCCCGGGTATTATGGAGCATGTCGAGCATACGGGAGTTCACTCGGGTGACTCGATTAGCGTCTATCCATCATTCTCGTTGAGCCAGAAGGTTAAGGACTTGATGATTGACTACACCGTACGCCTTGGTCGTGCAATCGGTATTGTAGGTCTTTACAATATACAATTTATTGTTGATTCGGAGGATAAGGTCTATGTGATTGAGGTAAATCCTCGCTCTTCGCGTACTGTGCCATTCCTCTCTAAATCTACAAATGTACCAATGGCGAAGATTGCAACCCGTGTAATGTTGGGCGAGACTTTGCCACAGCAAGGAATTACAGAGGTCTATGGCGAGGAGCGCAAGCGTCACTTTGTGAAGGCTCCTGCATTCTCGTTTGCAAAGATTAAGGGTGTGGACTCGTACCTCTCGCCTGAAATGAAATCTACGGGCGAGGCTATCGGCTACGACGATTCGCTCACTCGTGCATTGTATAAGTCGTTGCAGGCTTCGGGTATGACTATCGTGAATTACGGAACAGTCTTCGCAACCATTGCCGACAAGGACAAGGAGGCTGCTTTGCCATTGATTCGCCGCTTCTACAACCTCGGTTTCAATATCGAGGCTACGGCAGGTACAGCATCGTTCCTTCGTGAGCATGGTATTCGCACACGATTGTTGCGCAAGATTTCGGAGGGTAGCAACGATATCGCCACCGCCTTGGCAAAGGGACATGTAAGTTATGTGATCAACACTATTGATGTAAATCAGCACAATACACGCCTTGATGGTTACGAGATTCGTAATGCTGCTGTTGAGAACAATGTATCGCTTATCACTGCTCTCGAAACAGTTAGCGCATTGCTCGATGTATTGGAGGAGATTACTCTCGGAGTTTCGACTATCGATGCCGAGTATAACGCAAAATAGAGCATAAAAGATGCAGAGAGTTATATTAACCGTAACAAAAAACGAGGCTCTGACACCTCTCATCTACAAGATGCAACTTGCAGGTGATGTGTCGGGCGTCACTCGTGCCGGACAATTTGTCGAGATTGCGCTCGATGGCTTGTATCTGCGCCGACCTATCTCGGTCTGCAACTACGATGAGGGCGAATTGACCATTATATATAAAGTAGTGGGCAAAGGCACCGATTTGATGTCACAGATGGCAGAGGGTACGCAACTCGATGTACTTACAGGCTTGGGAAATGGCTTCGATACGGAGCATGAGTGCAACAAACCGCTGCTTGTAGGCGGTGGAGTAGGTGTTCCGCCATTGTATCGTTTGACACGAGATTTGATTGCACGAGGCAAAGAGGTAACTGTGGTACTTGGATTTAATACCGAGTCGGAGATTTTCTACGCTGAGGAGTTCGAGGCGTTGGGTGCAAAGGTTATTCTTGCTACGGCTGATGGCTCGGTAGGCGTAAAGGGCTTTGTTACAGATGCTATCCGCGAAAGCGGGGTAGAGGCAGACTACTTCTATTCGTGCGGTCCATTGCCGATGTTGAAGGCGTTGTGCAACTCACTCGAAATCAGCGGTGAAGTGTCGCTCGAAGAGCGTATGGGTTGCGGTTTCGGTATCTGCATGGGTTGTTCGATTCATACAACAAATGGGGCAAAGCGCGTCTGCAAAGATGGTCCCGTATTTAAGAAGGAGGAGGTCGTATGGTAAGAGATCTTTCTGTTGAGTTGTGCGGTGTTGCACTCGACAACCCCGTAATTCCTGCCAGCGGAACATTCGGCTTCGGCAAGGAGATGGCTGAGGTGTACGATATCAATATTCTCGGTTCTATCTCGTTCAAGGGTACTACTCGTGATGCCCGTTTCGGAAATCCGACACCTCGTATTGCCGAGTGCCCAAGCGGACTTATCAACTCGGTAGGCCTGCAAAATCCGGGTGTTGATGCAGTTATTGCGCACGAACTGCCCGAACTCCGCAAGATTTTCCGCAAGCCAATTATCGCCAATATCAGCGGCTTCTCGATTGAGGAGTATGTGGAGTGCTGCTCGAAGTTGGACAAGGAGGAGCAGGTGGCTATCTTGGAGGTCAATATCTCCTGCCCGAATGTGCATAATGGAGGTATGGCGTTCGGTACATCGCCAGAGTCTGCGGCTGCGGTAACTCGTGCAGTTAAGGCTGTTACTACAAAGCCCGTATTTATCAAGTTGTCGCCAAATGTAACCGATATTGTCGCTATCGCAAAGGCGTGCGAAGAGGCTGGTGCTGATGGTATTACACTGATTAACACAATGCTCGGTATGCGTATCGACATCGTCCGCAGAAAGCCCGTAATCGCCAATAAGATGGGCGGTTTTTCTGGTGCAGCGATATTTCCGATAGCGGTACGAATGGTCTATCAGGTGGCTCACGCCGTTAAGATTCCTGTTATCGGTTGCGGTGGTGTGGCTACGGCAGAAGATGTCGTGGAGATGATGATGGCAGGTGCTACGGGCGTTCAGGTAGGTGCAGAAAATCTGCGTAACCCATACGCCTGCAAGGAGATTATCGAGGAGTTGCCGTTCGTTATGGAACGCCTCGGCATCGAGAAATTAAGTGATATAATTGGAATAATAGAGTAAAACATAATAAGTTATGGCAAAAGATGTAATTATTGCGTGCGATTTCAGCAGCAAGGAGCAGACGCTCTCGTTCTTGGATAAATTCACAGGTCGCAAGCCTTTTGTAAAGATTGGTATGGAGTTGTTCTATGCCGAAGGACCTGCTATTGTGCGTGAAATTAAGGCTCGTGGACACAAAATTTTCCTCGATTTGAAGTTGCACGATATTCCAAACACCGTGCGTAAGGCGATGAGCGTGTTGTCGCGCCTTGATGTCGATATGTGCAATGTTCACGCTGCGGGAACGGTGGATATGATGCGTGCAGGCTTGGAGGGCTTGACTCGTGAAGACGGTACTCGCCCATTGTTGATTGCCGTAACTCAACTCACCTCGACCAGCGAGGAGCGTATGCAGAAGGAGTTGCTTATCGATGCAACCATCAACGACTGCATTGCAAAGTATGCCGAGAATGCAAAGGAGGCAGGTCTTGATGGAGTAGTCTGCTCGCCACTCGAAGCATCGCTCGTGAAGGAGCACTGCGGTAAGGAGTTCTTCACAATCACTCCGGGTGTTCGCTTTGCAGATAGCTCGAAGGACGACCAAGTGCGCATCATGACTCCTGCACAGGCTCGCGAAATTGGCTCGGACTACATCGTTGTAGGTCGCCCAATTACCGCTGCCGAAAACCCTGTTGCGGCATACGAGCGTTGCTGCAAAGAGTTCTTGAACGAATAATAACGAATAAAAAAATACGACTATGGAGAAGAAAATTGCAAAAGAGTTACTTTCGATTAACGCAGTATTTTTGCGCCCAGAGCAGCCATTTACTTGGGCAAGTGGCATCAAGAGTCCAATCTACTGCGACAACCGCCTTATTTTGACTGCACCGCGTGTTCGTGAGCAGGTAGAGGCTGGATTGGCTGAGTTGGTAAGGAAGCATTTTCCTGAGTGCGAGGTGTTGATGGGTACTTCTACTGCGGGTATTGCTCACGCTGCTATTGTGGCTACAATTCTCGATTTGCCAATGGGATATGTTCGTAGTGGTGCAAAGGACCACGGTCGTACAAATCGCATCGAGGGTAAGTTGGAGAAGGGACAGAAGGTTGTTGTTGTCGAGGATTTGATTTCGACAGGTGGCTCGTGTATTGAGGTCGTTGATGCTTTGCGCGAGGCTGGTGCCGATGTTTTGGGTATCGTGAGCATCTTCACCTACGGTATGAAGCGTGGCGTGGAGCGCATCGCCGAGACTAACACCGTAAACTACTCGCTCTCAAATCTCGATGCACTTGTAGAGGTTGCAGCCGAGGAGGGATATATCGCTTCGGAGTGGAAAGAGCGTATCCTAACATTCCGCAACAACCCAAGCGATGAGAGTTGGATTAAATAAATTGGTATTGCCAATTTATTTAATCCACTAATTGATAATTGACAATGGACAATTGACAATTTTTTGTTTCTATAAATCAATTATCAATAAAATACCTTTAATTATCAATTTTTCAATTATCAATTGTCAATTAACTATGAGACATTTAACTGACCCTACGGATTTAACCCGCAAAGAGACCGATGATATTGTAGCTTTGGCACTCGATATTATAGCAAATCGTCAGAAATATAGCGAGGTTTGCAAAGGTAAGAAGTTGGCTACGCTTTTCTACGAGCCTTCAACCCGTACCCGTTTGAGTTTTACCGCTGCAATGATGGAGTTGGGCGGTAATGTACTCGGCTTTTCCGATGCAAACTCTTCGTCAGTGAGCAAGGGCGAAACGGTGGAGGATACCGTTCGTGTAGTTGGTAACTTCGTGGATATTATCGCTATGCGCCACCACATTGAGGGTGCGCCACTCGATGCTTCAATGGTGTCACCTGTACCTATTATCAATGCAGGAGATGGTGCGCATGCTCACCCGACACAGACTCTGACCGACCTCTTGACAATGACTCGTGAGTTGGGACACTTGGACAACCTCACAATCGGCTTCTGTGGCGACTTGCTCTATGGTCGTACCGTTCATTCACTTATTAAGGCGATGTCACGCTACGAGGGTACCAAGTTCGTGCTTATCGCACCCGATTCACTCCGCTTGCCTGACTATATCAAGCACGATGTGTGCGAGAAGAATGGCATAGAGTATCGCGAGGTCTCTTCGCTCGAAGAGGTTATCGGAGAGTTGGATATTCTCTATATGACTCGCGTTCAGCAGGAGCGTTTCTCGGATAAGGCGGAGTACGAGCGTGTGAAAGATTGCTATATCCTCGATGCCGAGAAGATGGCGTTGGCAAAGGAGAAGATGGCTGTACTGCACCCACTGCCTCGCGTAAACGAGATTGCAAAGGAGGTCGATGCTGACCCTCGTGCTGCATATTTCCGTCAGGTGGAGAATGGAAAGTTCGTGCGTATGGCACTGATGTACACTCTGTTGAAGTGGAAAGAGGAGGGCGCAGAGCCATTGCATAACCACGAGGCTGTGGAGGTCGAAGGTTTGGTTTGCCCTAACAAAAAGTGCATCTGCAACAACGAGCCTGTGGATTATAAGTTTCAACTGTCGGATGGTGGGGTATATCGTTGCCTCTACTGCTCGACAAAAGCAGAAGAGAAATAATGAAGAGATTTTTCCTCGTAATATTAGCAATATTTGTTGCTCTGACCGCTATGGCAGAGCAACTTATATCTCCGGACGGCAATCTTGTAATGACATTCCGTTTGGCAGAGGGCGGCAAGCCGACCTATTCGCTCAATTATAAGGGCAAGGAGGTTGTCAAGCCGAGCGCACTCGGTTTTGAGTTCGTGGATAATGCTTACAAGACCTATGGTTTTCACGACAGCAAGCCGGAAAGACCCATTTATTCGATGCGTGAAGGTTTTTCGCAGCGAGGTAGCGAAACTGCCACTTTCGATGAGACTTGGACTCCCGTATGGGGCGAAAACAGCAAAATTCACAACAACTACAACGAGTTGCTCGTTAAATTGTGTCGTGATGAGCGCGGATTTTTGTTAAATATTCGCTTCCGCCTATACAACGATGGTCTTGGATTTCGCTACGAATTTCCTGCGCAAAAATCGAAGAAACTTGCATATTTTGTTATAAAAGAGGAGTTCACCGAGTTCGCCATGACGGGCGACCATATGGCGTATTGGATACCGGGTTGCTACGCTACACAAGAGTACGAGTATGCCGCGTGCAAGATGAGCGAGATTCGCGAGCGTATGCCTGATGTTAGCCGTAATGTTGGTACCGCAAACATCTGCACATTCTCGCCTACGGGAGTGCAAACCTCGTTGCAGTTGCGCTCTGACGATGGTTTGTATATCAATATCCACGAGGCGGCATTGGTCGATTACTCGTGTATGCACCTCGAATTGAACGACAAAACAAATGTCTTTACCTCGCACCTTACACCTGATGCTCTCGGCTATAAGGGCTGGTTGCAAGCGCCTTGTCACTCGCCTTGGCGTACTATCGAGGTGGCAGATTCAGCCTGTCGTATTCTCGAATCAAATCTCATACTCAATTTGAATGAGCCTTGCGCTTTGGAGGATACATCATGGATTAAGCCGGTGAAGTATATCGGAGTTTGGTGGGAGTTGATGCTCGGCAAGAGTAGCTGGAACTATACTAAGGAGTTCAAAGGTGTTAAACTTGACAAAGATGACTACACAGCGGTTACTCCTCGCCCAAATCACGGTGCTAATGACGAAAATGTACGCCGTTATATCGATTTCGCTGCGAAACACGGATTCGACCAAGTATTGGTAGAGGGTTGGAATATCGGTTGGGAGGATTGGTTTGGCTACAAGAAAGATTATGTTTTCGATTTCCAAACACCATATCCCGATTTCGATATCAAGGCGTTGAACGAGTATGCTCACTCGAAGGGTGTGCGCCTGATGATGCATCACGAAACCTCATCATCGATACGCAACTACGAGCGTCACATGGAGGCTGCCTACTCGCTGATGAATAAGTATGGCTACACCTCCGTAAAGAGTGGTTATGTGGGCGATATTCAGCCACTTGGCGAGCATCATTTCGGTCAGTTTATGGTAAATCACTACCTCTATGCTGTAAAGGAGGCTGCCAAGCATAAGATTATGGTTAATGCCCATGAGGCAATTCGCCCTACGGGTTTGTGTCGTACCTATCCAAACCTTATCGGCAATGAGGCGTGCCGTGGTACGGAGTACTACACCAATGCCGACAGCGGTATCAAACCTCACCACGCTACCATTATGCCGTTCACTCGCTTGAATGGCGGTCCTGTGGATTATACTCCGGGTATCGTAAATTGCAAATTTGCCGACCAAACCAAGTCGAAAAGCAAGCAGAAGCGTTGTGTGCAGGCGACTATTTGCAATCAGTTGGCGTTGTATGTTACGATGTACTCTCCATTGCAGATGGCAGCCGATTTGCCCGAGAACTACGAGAAGCAACCGCAGGCATTCCAATTTATCAAGGATGTAGCGATTGATTGGGACGAGAGTCACTACCTCGCAGCCGAGCCGGGCGACTATATCGTGGCTGCCCGTAAGGCGAAGGGCAAGAGTGAGTGGTTTGTGGGCGGTATCACTGATGAAAATGCGCGTGAGATAGCAATCTCGCTCGACTTCCTCGACAAGGATAAGAGATATGAGGCAACAATCTATGCCGATGGCAAAGATGCGCACTATATGGATAATCCGCACTCCTATACCGTTACCAAGAAGAGGGTAACCGCCAAGTCGAAGATGACTTTGCGCCTTGCCGCAGGCGGTGGAGTAGCAATATCTCTGAAAGAGATAAATTAAAAATGCAAAATGCTGAATTAAGAGCGAGAGTTTTTCTCGCTCTTTTTTACTTTTTTGTGCAATATCCTCGTTGAGTGTTGCTTGTTTGTGAAAAGTTTTCTAAATTTGCGATGCTGAATGGCTGTTTTGTGGCTATGCGGCAGACATATAGAAAGTGTTTTCGCAGTCCTAAATAGAAAATCTGACAGTTTTCAAAGCAAGAGGACAAACGAACAGCACTCATTTCTTGTATAGTTATGTGGCTATGCACTATGTTTGCATATACCCATACTATTCAAGTGTGGGGATATTGCATCGTTTATTCTTGCTGGGTTTTGTCAGAGCCTCTATTTAGTAAACGGAAATCAACCTCACACTTTCTTTATTTTATATTAACGCCTTATTCGGGGTTGGTGGGCAGCAAAAAAAACTTATAAAAAATGAAGAATGTAAAATTTTTCCTCGCAGCCATTATGTTGGCAACATCTTGTTCGGTATTTGCACAATGCAGAACAGTTGCAATTCCTGAAATTGTAGACAAAACAGGACAACTCGCACCAGCCGTAAAGTCCATGTTGCGAAACAGCTTTTCGGAGTCTGTTAATTCGATTCCAGGTTTCGCATCTTATGATCGCACATCTGATATAGATGCTATCCTTGATGAACACATGTTTCAACAATCTGGACTTGTTGGCGAATCGTCAAGAAAACAACTAAAAATGACAGGTGCAAAATATTTGCTTGTAGCAGAAGCTTCAATATTTAATGGACAACTATATGTTACAGCAAAGATTGTTGATGTTGAAACTGCTCGTATTGTTTCAAGCGAAGATATTATAATGTATAATCATCCGATGGGAATCAAACAAGGTTGTACCGCGCTAGCAAAACGATTATTGGGTATAGCACGATAATATAGTATGTTATGAATAAAATAAAGTATATATTAAGTAGTGCATTTCTTTTGATTTGCGCAACTGCAATTTGCCAACCTAGAGTAGTTGCTGTTACAGAGATTGTAGATAAATCTGAACAGATTCCATACAATATCAAATTTCAAATACGAACTAGCTTAACTAGGGCAATCTCTCAAAAGCAAGGTTATTCGGCAGTTGATAGAGCTGACATTTCTCATATTTTTGATGAGCAAACATTTCAGCGAACGGGAATGGTAGATAATTCGACCATTCAGAAGTTAGGAAATATCACAGGAGCAAAATTCGTTCTGATTACAGAAGTGGTTACGACAAATTATCATAATAGTATCTATGTAAGTGTAAAAATTATTGATGTTGAAACGGCAAGAGTGACTATGTCTGAAAATTCAACAATATCTACTACTTCCATAGAAAGCGGCTGCAATGACTTGGTAAATAAAGTGCTTGGTATAAACCCTCAAATTGGCACAGCAGGGGCTATACCTGTTAAACTTTACAATTACTTGACAGTATTTCCAAATGATATTGGAAATTTTCGCTCATGCCCATCAGCTATAATTACTAGTATAAATAATAGCGCTACTCATGGATACAACAATTGGAGATTGCCAACTGATGAGGAGTTGTCTCTAATGAGAAATATGGCACATGAAATACCAGGCTTTCGCAACACTCAATACATGACATCTTCCAAAGATACATATGAATTGCCTACCGCTGTTCGTTTAGTAACAACATCAACATCCATACAACAACAGCAAGAGGATAATTTGGCTGAATCAATAGAATCTGGACGAGGAGCAAATGGGGTATATAAAGTTGGATATTATTATAACAATGGGTATAAGAGTGGTGTCGTTTTTAGCGTGTCAAATGGTGGTAGACATGGTAAAATAGTGACATTTGTTTCTCCTCACAACCAGAATTACTACTATGTACTTGAGAATGCTCACCGTCATGGGCGTGCGCCATCTCTCGCTGAATTAAGGGAATTGTATAATGTCATAAACAAAGTAGATCAAAATCCTCATAGTCCACTGAAAAGATCATGGTGCTGGAGTGCTACTGCCGGAAGTCAAAGATATACTGCATATATGTTTAATTTGGGGACAGGTCAGTATGCATGTCATTTGTACAAAGCTACTGGAGCTTATTGTATTAGCATAGACGAATTTTAGACTAAAATATTAACAAATCTAGATTTTAAAGGGGCCTGTCTAACAAGTTTTTTGTTAGGCAGGTTTTTGTTGTGTTTGTTTTTTTTGGGGGGGGGTGGTTTTTTTGAGTATTTTCAGGTTGTAAATTTTGCTAATTGAGAAATAATAACTACATTTGATATAGAAATATGCGATAGCTGATGGCTATTGCCTGTATGATTACCAACTGATTGTCGGCTTACAAAGGTTCAAAATAAAGGATAACGACAGACAAGCAGTCAGGGATGTGCAGATATGCGCGATTCCTGAATGTCTGCAAGATGTCGTTGCGACTTGAACCTCGTGTAAGCCATCTTCAACAATTAGGTTTCGCGCATTATTTTGAAAACTATAACTTTTCAAAAATAATGCAAAAAATGAAGAAACCAGACACTCACGCAGATTTAATCCGTACGGAGATTTCAATTTTATCCCTATTTGACACAGAAACCCACGAGGAGCGAGTTCTCTCGGCTCGGTGTGTTAGTCGCAACAATATCAGTCATCGCAAGAGTCTGTTCGAGAAACGAATGACAGAGTTTCTCGAGCAGAACTACACCATAGCGTATATGGCATATCTTTGTAATATGAGTGTTACAGCCTTTAAGAAGAAGTTTTCGGAGTATTACGAATTGCCACCTCACAGATGGTTTGTCAAGCAACATCTTCACCGAGCCGCTGAACTGCTTTTATCGGAGGATTTATCGATTAAGGAGGTTTGTCACAGATGTCATTTTGGGAACCAATCACAATTTACAAATCGTTTTAAGCGCGAATATGGAGTGACGCCGAAACAGTATCAGGAGAGATACAAAGCTCAACCGATTAACCGTTAAAAAAAGTAGGTTTCTCACTGAGAATCAGCAAGAAACCCTTTGATTTGTCATAAAAAAAGTTGTATATTTGAAGTGCTAACAAACAAAGACACAAAGTCTTTTTTATGACATGGCAAAGATAGCATTTAAGAGTGACAATCAAAAAGAAATTTTACTTTTTCCGCCATCATTGGAGGAAAAGATACCAGCAACCCACTCTGTACGAGTGGTCGATGCGGTTATAGAATCGCTTAATGTAGATACGATATTGAGTAGTTATAGAGGAGGGGGCAATAGTTGTTTTCATCCACGCCAGATGTTAAAGATATTGGTTTATGCCTATCTGAATAATATCTACTCCTCGCGCCGTATAGAGCAGTATCTGCAAGAGAACATCTATTATATGTGGCTCGGAGGAGGGATAACACCGGATCATCGTACGATAAACTATTTTAGGGGAAAGCGTCTTAAAGGGTGTTTTGATACTTTGTTTACGCAGATAGTAGAGTTACTACATAAGGAAGGCTTTGTCTCGTTACAGGTACAATACATAGATGGTACGAAGATAGAGTCGGCAGCCAACAAATACTCTTTTGTGTGGCGAGGTAGTGTCGAGAAGTATGATGCACGATTGAGAGAGAAGACCGATGTCATACTCAAAGATATAGAGCAAGTCATCGAGGCAGAGAATCGAGATACAGCAGAAGATATAGAACTCACGACAGAAGAGTTTACCTCTCGTGTAGAACGCATCAAGGAGCGTATGCAGCGTGAGGGTATGACAACGCAGCAGCGTAGGCAGATAAAGGAGTTAGATTCGGCGGTAGAGAAGATGGCGGAGTATGACCGCAAAAAGGAGGTATTGGGCGGTCGTAACTCTTACTCCAAGACAGATGAAGATGCTACCTTTATGCGTATGAAGGAGGATGCAATGTTAAATGGACAACTGAAGCCAGGATATAATGTGCAGATATCTACCGAGAATCAGTTTATCACAAACTACGGTATTTACCAGAGACCAACTGATACGGGAACGCTCATCGACTATCTTGAATCGTTTAATCAAAGATATGGCATAAAGAGTAAGGAGATAGTAGCAGATGCTGGCTATGGCTCGGAGCAGAACTACAACTATATGTTAGAGAATGGAATGGTGCCGTATGTAAAGTATAACTACTTTCATAAGGAGCAGAAACGCCAACAAAGAAACAATCCATACCTGCAACAGAATCTTGTTTACGACAAGGAGCGAGATATGTTTATATGTCCGAATAATAGGAAACTTATACATACAGAAACCTACACTCGAACAACAGAATTAGGCTACGAGAGTAAGGTCGATAGATATGCGTGTGAGGATTGCTCGAATTGTCCGCTGAAACGGGAGTGTACAAAGGCGAAAGGTAATCAGAGATAGAGGTAAATCACTCGCTCAACGAATACAAGAGACAGGTGAGGGAACTGCTAACCTCCGACCGAGGATTATATCATCGCTCCAAAAGACCAATAGAACCTGAGGCTGTCTTTGGGCAGATTAAAGATGCCCACCATTTTCGTAGATTTCACCTACGCTCACTACCCAAAGTGAATATCGAGTTTGGATTGGTAGCGATGGCGCATAACTTACGAAAATTGGCAAAGCTAATAACTGATAAACCGAATAACGGCAATAATAATAAACCAAATAACGATAATCTCGTAGCGAATAACACTAATACGAACAATATGAATCCAAGAAGCATCAATTTAACGCAACTCTGCGTCGCTTAATGCTATTTTATCGAAACTTTTACGATTTCCATATATTGAATTTTACCTCCATAAATCCACATCAACAAACAAGCCTGCCTAACTTTTTCTTGTTAGACAGGCTCATTATTTATATAAGCTCATACTATAACTAAAAAGTGCCGAGCAAAACTGCTCGGCACTTTATCTATAACTGTCAATTAACTATTTCTCAGGTCGCATTACGACATAGGTCATATTGTTATCCTTCAAAACCTTTGCGGCAAGAGCCTTCAAATCATCGTAAGTCAGCTCCTCTACTGCCTTCTTGTACTCGGCAAGCGAGTCCATACCGCGATAGTTGTAGAGGTCGAGCCAATCAACCCAAGTGCCATTCTGCTGAATCTGGTTCTCGTACTCCTTCAAGAGGTACTTACGAGTCTTCTCTACATCCTCCTTATTAGGACCATCGGTAGCAATCTTCTTAATCTCGTCAATAACAATCTGGCTCAACTCGTCAGCCATCTGCTCGTTGGTGTCGAACAAGACGATAAGCTGATACCAAGGTTTGTAATCTGCCATTACACGACCACCTACGCCTACGCTGTAAGTACCACCCTTCTCCTCGCGGATAGAGATAGTGTAGCGGCTACGGAGCACCTGCGAGAGGACATTCATCGCAACGCGATTCTTCATTGTGTAGTCGATATCGCCGGTGTAGATGCGGGTTACGCCTACCTTTGGCTGCTGCATCTTAACCTTGAAGTCGTTTACAACCTCGCCCTTAACGGTCTGTACGCCATCATCAACCTTCTTGTTGAGCTTCTTCGATACAGGAAGCGAGCCGAGATACTTCTCAACGAGTGGCTTCAACGCCTCCAAATCAACATTACCTACAATATAGGTAGTGAAGTCTGCTGCATTCGAATACAACGCCCTATAAGCAGGCTCCAACAACTCAAACTTAACCTTGTCGAATAGTGCAGGTGTAATCTGCTGACGGCGGAAGTGGTTGCCGTAAAGAGTCTTCTGACGCTCAACTGCCGAGATATAGTCAGGATTGGTCTGCAAATTCTCAATATAAGGCTTCAACTGATTCATTGCAACATCGAAATCCTCCTTCGAGAAGCGAGGGTCGGTGAACTGCAAGTAGATAAGCTGCATCAAAGTCTCCAAATCCTTTGGCGAAGCCATACCCTGAATACCCGTTTCATAGTCGTCAGGCGAAACATGAAGGCTTACACTCTTACCTGAAAGTTGCTTGCGAAGGTCGGTAGCCGAGAACTTCGATACACCCATACGCCCCATAAAGGTCGAGAGGAATGCCGAAGGCCAATACAACTCGTCACTCAATGACGACTGTCCAAAGTGTGCAATCATCGTCACCTGCACCTCGTCAGCCTTGAACTTGGTAGGCTTAACAACCACCTTCATACCATTTTTGAGAGTCCACTCAGTTGTGCCATAAGCCTCATTCTTCGACTCCTTCTTAACTTTCGAGCCCTTCAACTTCTTGTCGGCAGGGATAAGAGGCTCTTTAACAGTATTATCAGCGTAAGGTGCGATTGTAGCAGCCTTAACCTTTGCCAAAACCTCCAAGCACTGTGCCTCGGTTGGATTTACCAAACCCTCACGCTTTGGAGCCTGAACGATTAACACCTGATTGTGGTCGGTGATATACTGCGATACCACTTGGTTAATCATAGGCAACTGCAAGTTTGCAATGATGGTGCTATCCAACTTCCACTCGGTCTCTGCATCAGGCATAGCGGCATTCTTGCGGAATGCGTTCAAGTAGCGCTGTACATATTGACCATTCTTGCGGTCGTTGCGGTTGTTGTATGCAACCTCCTGCATCTTCATTACACTCTGCTTTGCACGCTCCAACTCGCCCTCGGTAAAGCCGTGACGGCGAATACGCTCCAACTCGGTGTAGGCAGCCTCGATACCGGCGAGAAGCTTGCCATCTTGTGTATTCACATCGAAACCTGCACATGCCAAAGTTGGGCAGATGCCGATACCGCCATTCATAAAGCGTGCGCCTGTAAATGGAGCATTTGGTTTCATTGCAATATCGCGGAAACGAGCATTTGCCATCTCGTCAGCAAGAGCGTCAATAAGAGCCAATTGCTCGGCTACAACAGTGTTATTCAACTGCTTTGGCAAAGCCTGACGCTTGATAAAGAGCGATGCGCCCGACTCTGTCATCTCCGGATCCTCGAAGATAGAGATGATAGGCTCCTTGTTATCAGGAACAACGATATGCTCCTTCTGTGGAGCATCAGCAGGCGAAGCAGGAATATCTGCCATCAACTTCTTCAACTTTGCCTCTACCTCATCAACATTGATGTCGCCAACGACAACCACAGCCTGATACTCCGGACGATACCATTTGTGATAGAAATTTTCGAGTGAAGAGTGGTCGAACGACTTCAAACCATCAAGATGACCGATAAGGTTGCGGTGCTCGTAGCGAGTACCCTTACCGAGAGCCTTCAACAACTGAATAGTTCCGCGCCACGATGCGCCATCACGCATACGCAACTCCTCCATGATAACGCCACGCTCGGCATCAATCTCCTTTGGCTGCAAAGCGATAAAATGCGACCAATCGTGAAGGATAAGGAGTGCCGAATCGACAATTCCCGGACGGATTGTCGGAACATCTTTCAAGAGATACTGAGTGTAGTCCCACGAAGTACCTGCATTGAGGTTTACTCCGAACTTTACACCTACGGTTTCGAGATACTCGATAAGCATCTTGCCCGGCAAGTTCTTCGTACCGTTGAATGCCATGTGCTCCAAGAAGTGAGCCAAGCCCTGCTGGTCGTCCTCCTCCTGAATAGCACCTACATCGTGCGAGATGTAGAAATCGGCGAGATCCTTCTGTTTGTCGTTGTGACGAAGGTAGTATTTCATACCATTCGGCAACTGTCCCACACGAACAGCTTTGTCCGCAGGGATTACCGGAATCTGTTGCGCTCCCGGTTGCGCAGCCACTGCGAAAGTAACTAACAACGCAATGACGGATGTAAATAAGTGTTTCATTGTACCAAAAATTTGGATTTTTAATTATCGTTTTGTTATATCAATTTGTCTGCTCATCTTCAATAATAACGCTTAACATGCTGTTTTTATTGCTCAACGCCTCTATTATAAGACGCTAACGCGAATAAAAAACTACATACAAACGCGTTTTCGCACAAAAATACGAATTTATTTGCAAAATGCGCAGTTTTGCAAACAAAAAAGCACCGCAAAAAATTGCAGTGCCCCTTTTTATATTGACGAGTTACAGACTACTCTATCGTATCAGTATCTTCAACAACTTGCTGTGGAAGCAAATAGGAATCTTCCGGAGTATTCTCCAAAATCCACACTACCCAATCGGCCCACTCGTTCCAAGCAGCCCAAGTTGGGGTGCCATCATCATCAGGTTTGTTCGCACGGTATGTATTTTTCCACACTCTAACAGCCTCAGCACGAGCCGCAGGGTCCGGCGTTACAGGATATACATAGTACGGGAAGTTATCCTCTGCCCACTTAATGAGAGCGCTCCACTGTGGCGATGGCTCTTTTGGTTCAGTCTCAATCTGCATATCTTCGATACGATTGATAGCGATCTGATAGGTCGCCCAATCGCCTGAATTACCTACATAATCAGACTTCTGTGCATAGATTTGGAATATAGCCAACACATCACCAACCGATCCGTGCTTTGGCGCATATTTACCTGCAAAGCGCGAATAGCCACTTGTACGAAGCATATATACTCCATGCTCGGAAGTGTATTTTGGTTGAGATTTGTAGGTAAGGCAGATACTACCATACAATGCTACATTGTTCATACTATAAGCCATGTGATACCAAGCGCGACTAAGTGACTGCTCGGCAGTGCCACCCTCTACCGGAGGGAGAGTCGCCTGAATACCGCTTGTACAAAGCCACGATGGATACAACTGTGCGTACTGTCCATTGGCGATGGTAGGATTCTGTACAACATTACCATTCTCATCGGGATAATCGACACCGGCATAATATACACTCAAATTCTTGAAACGAATCAGGCGACCGAGGAACTTCTCGGTATTTGAGCCTTGAATTTTAGAGTAAGAGTTCTCATCTACTACGAAGATGTCTGCCGAAGTATCGGTTGTACTCTCGGAGAGAACATCTCTCTTGCCCGGAAATACATGCTGACGCACCGTATTTTGGCTTACGAGATTTGAGTTTGCATAGTACTTGTAGTTGCCATACGAATTATAACTCGAAGTCGGAATATCGCCCAACGAGAGCATCATACGGAAGTTTCCGAGATATAAACCGCGCAACTTGACATATACCCACATAGTCTCACCTGTATCGAGATTGCAAGGATAGTCAAGATACAATCCATTGGTCAATTTCAACTCTATCGCCTCGGTACCATCGAAAATATAGAGCGACTTATAGATATTACCCTGCTCATCATTCGAGATAACCTTACCCTTTATGTAGTAGTTTCCCGTATCGAAGCACTTGGTCTTAATCTCATACTCGGTACACTCCTTTTCGCTTGCAACAAAACGGAGGTATTTTGTATCGGACTCTCCCTTATTGACACCGGTACTGCTTAACGAGCCAAATTTGTCGATAAATTTGCCTTTCAGATCTGCAATGGTAATCTGCTGTATGCCCGGATTTACCAACTCGAAGATATTGTCATCGTAGGTCAATGGAGCCTCTGGCTCTTCAAACTTATTGTAGCAACTCGTTAAAATCAAACCGAGCAGTGCTACCAAAATCATTTTATACTGTCTCATAATCTTTTTCTCTCTTTTCGGTTTGACTTATTAGAAGCGGAAATATACATTTACGAAGCATGTTGTACCAAGCATATAGAAGTACTTCGAGTCGAAGCGAGTGTAATATGTTGTAGATGGATTTGTGGAGTAAACAAATGATCCGTTTGCCCCCTGCTTATATCCGTATCCACGCACCTTACGCATACGCATCTGCTCGTAACCTCCGGTACGGAATCCCTTATTATTGAGGATATTCTTAACCTCGGCACTGAATCCAATAGTGTATTTGCGCTTGATATACCAATTCTTACCAATGCTTGCAGCCAAGGTATAGGCATTTCCTAAATCCTCCTGCGCACGAATTGTATTCATCGCATTCAAAGCCCAAACCTTCTGCTCCAAAGTACTATTGTCTGCCAAGAATGCCCTCTTGTATGGAGCAATAGCATTTTCGGTACGATATGCAGGGTTCATCGAAAGATACAACTTATCGTAGTAGTTGAAGTTAATCGATGCAAACCAATTCTTCGGACCACGGAAGTCGAGACCTACATTCACCGCAAACTGCGGAGTACTTTCAACATAGAATCCATTCCAATCCACCGTATCGGTCAACTTAACCTCATTGCTATTATCTACGGTCTGCACAAAATTAGGGTTTGATGTGTAACGATAATCGCCATAGTTCAAAGCACCCTGCAATGCCAAACCGCCCCAGATAGGAACTCGCACTGCAACCTCGACACCCATATAACGCTTGTCGATGTTACTCATTGCAAAGTTGGTGAACGATGCCTGCGTATCATCGTAGAACGATATAACCTTCGAGCTATTAGTCATCTCGGTAAAGTAACCTGCTATACGAGCCTGCAAGTATGGCAAATTGAGGTTATATACCAACTCTGCGCTGTAAGCCTGCTCCGGAGTTAAGCCCGGAGTTACAGTGTTACGAGTACGAGGCGAAACAAATGCCGAATTGAAGGTCGGAGCATCTTGTACCGCACCCAAGTTCAACGCCAAGTGATGCGCCTGCGAGAAGCGATACGAGAATGTAGCCTTTGCCTTGTAAGTCAGGAAGTTAAGATGTTCGGAGTCGCCCTTCGAATTATCTACGAACAAGCCCTTACGCCACAAACCATGACGCCACATTCCTGCATAGCCAACCTCTCCTCCTACATTCATCTCGAAACCGCCCGTACGGAACTCGTACATAGCCCACAACTGCGCCTGACGCACATGTGCATAATAATCATACGAGAATTTATCGCCTTCGCGAACAATTCGTGCGTGACCATGTTCATTGTAGTAATCAAGGTCGTTCTGATATTTCACAGGGTCGCTACCCATATCGCGCTCTGCAAACTTATCGACATCAACCCAGAAATCGCCACCCAACAAATCTTTGATTTTGTCGTAGTATTCAGTGCGGTTTACACGCGCCTTGATTCCTCCGAGGAGGTGGTGATTTGCGTTGAAGTCGTGCGAGATATTCGCTGCAAAGTTATAGTCGATTTGGTCGGTATGACGCTCCTCTATCATATAGTTCGAGCGATGTCCCGAAGCGTATGGCGAGGTTGTGCCGTTCTTGTTCGAGTTAATCATATTATCGAAGTCAATACGACCATTCCATACCGAACGGGCATCTGCTGCTGCCTGTAAATAGGAGTATATCTGGCTATCGCTCGATGCTTCAAATATATTCGGAATAGCAATGCTTGGTGTTCCTGCACGAAGAGCAATCGCTGCCTCGCTCAATATACCATTATTGAGGAGTCCGTTGATATTATTTACAAAGAAGTTCGCAAATCCCTTATTATCGGTAAGAATCTGCGTAGTGTAGTTCGATGGCAAGAATCGGTAATAGTCAGGACGAGGGTCCGAACCATCTTTCCAAGTCAATGCCGAATAACCATTGAAACCAAATCGCACCGATGTAGCGGCTGTAAAGCGAGTCTTCTCGCTAATGTCGTAGTAGTAGTTCAACATCACGATAGGCTCGTGCGAACGGCGAACACGGGTATTGCGGAGTTTTCCGTCTTGGAAACCGACATTCGGATTGTAGAAGTTGCTACCGAACATATCGTAAGCCTCCTGTGTCGATGCCTGCTGTGCGCCACGCTGTTGCGGAGTACCGAGCACCATCAACGAAAGGCGGTGCTGTGGGTTGAACTGCTTCTCAACTGCTGCAAAGTAGCCATAAGAGTTGTAATATACACCATCAACATAGCCGTTACCACCCTGACGAGTCGATACCGAGAAGGCATACGACCAACCACTATCAAGCATACCCGAAGCATACGAAACGATAGCGCGGAAGTTGTACATCTGATTACCACCCGATACACTTGCACGGAATCCCTTACGCATCTGCGATGCACGGGCGTTGATATTTGTAGTACCACCAAAACCTCCTACGCCATAGTCGGTAGCGGTCAAACCTGCGGTACTCTCTTGGTTGCGAGTTGCATCATTCATACCACTCCACAACGACCAAGGACCGTAGCCTGTCAAAGCATCGTTGAAACGGATACCGTTGAGATACACATCGGTATATTTCGAGTCGTAACCGCGCACATTGAAACGCATCTCGCTGAATCGGTACGATGCAATATTGTTGTAGAGGTCCTTCGATGCCGAGAGTGACGATGGCAACGCCTGTGTATCCGATGCCGAAGAGTCGTTGTCGAACTCCGCAAAGATAGCATCATCGAGAACATCGCCCTGCACTGCATTTGGCACAACAATTACGGAGTTAATATCCTTAACGCCCTGCTCTACCTTCACTGCAATATCGAGTTTCTCATGTTCAGGAGCCACGAATGTAAGTTTGTAATCTCCGGCAGGCACACCATTCAACTCGAAGTAGCCCTCATCGTTGGTCTGCGCCTTGAAGTCGGTACCCTCAATCACTACCGCAGCATTTCCAACGGCAGTTCTGTCGGCTCTCGACAATACTCTACCCTTCAAGCCACTATTCACAATAGCAACCACACGCTGCTGCTCGGCAGCCTTTGCTGCCTTCTCCTTAGCAACACGCTCTGCTTCTGCTTTTGCAGCCTGCTCGGCTTGTTCCTTTGCAAGGCGTTCAGCCTCTTCTTTTGCTACACGCTCCGCTTCGGCTTTCGCTGCTTGCTCCGCTTGTTCCTTCGCAAGGCGTTCAGCCTCAGCCTTCTCCTTGGCAGCACGCTCCGCTTTTGCGCGTGCAGCTGCCTGACGCTTTGCCTTTAACTCGGCATCAGCCTTAGCCTTCTCTTCTGCCTCAATGCGAGCCTTCTCCTCATCAGAGGTTGTCGGAGTAGCCTCTACGACCTCTACCGACTCAGCCGCAACTTCCGGCTCCGCCGCAGCAGTTTCGGTTGGTGTTTCTACAACCTCCACCTGCTCTTGCTTTGGCTTCTCCTCTTTCGAGGTAAAAACGAATACACCGGCTGCCACTGCCGCAACTGCCGCTGCAATCCAAAGTAAAAATTTCAGTTTCATACCCTATTTAATATATTAGATTATTTGGCGATATAGATATATACAGGGAAGTGGTCGCTATATCCGTTTTGGAAGTTCGAGCCCACAAACGAACGCAACGGATAGTTCTTATACTGTCCCTCCTGCTGTATCATATATGGTCGTGTGAAGATATTTCCGTAGAACTTTGCACCCTGCTTCTTCTGAATCTTCAAAGCACCGGTGGAGCCTGTTGCCAAGTTCTCCGATACTACGATATTATCGAACAAGTTCCAAGCATCACGATAGCCCAAAGTGCCATAACCCGCCTTGTACATTGCGTAGAATGGATTGTACATATCTGTCGGCTGCAACTTCTTCATACTGCCCTTTGCACCAAGTACATCGGTAACGCTTTTGTCGGTAGCGTCATCGTTGAAGTCGCCCATAATCACAACCTTTGTATTTGGATTGTTCTTGCGTACCGAGTCGCAAATATGCTTACACTTTGCAGCAACAAAGTCGCGTGAGTGCTGCGAACGCTCCTTGCCACCCAATCGTGAAGGCCAGTGAGACACAATAAAGTAGAATGGCTCTCCCTCAATCTTACCCCACATAGCCACGAGGTCACGGGTGAGGAAGTTTGGCTGTCCCGGGAACGAGATGCGATGCGCCTCCGAACCCTCCAACTGGAACTTGTCGGGACGATAGAAGAAAGCGCAATCTACACCACGGCGGTCTGGCGAGTCGTAGTGAACGATGCGGTAGTTCGCCTTTGCCAACTTTGGCGTTGCGAGCAAATCCTCCAACACAAGGCGATTCTCAATCTCCGACACACCTATTACGGTAGGGAAATTCTTATCCTCGGCAGCGATATCGAACAATACGCGCGACATATTTGCCTGCTTTTGGTTGTAACGGTAGGTTGTCCACTTACGCGCACCCTCCGGAAGATACTCCTCATCGTTTTTGTTCGGATCATTGATGGTGTCGAAGAGGTTTTCGAGGTTGTAGAAAACCACCTTGTAAGGCTTCTGCGCAAATGCCACGAGCATCGCACCAACCAAACAAATTGACAAAAATAGTTTTTTCATAGGTATATGGTTTTTAATTTCCAATTCTCAATTCTCAATTCTCAATTCTCAATTCTCGATTCTCAATTCTCAATTCTCAATTCTCAATTGTCATAGTCCCCAATCTTTCAGGTTTTTCTGTTGCTTTACCTCATCTGCTATTTCAGGTTGCAAATTGCGGAAGAAAACAAAGCCCGTACGCCTCTCAATCTCCGCTACCGACACTGCGGCTTCGCTCATTGTGGTTGAATTGCCCGCGTTGCTATTCTCGTACAAAAAGCCGATAGATATCAAATCGTCAGCCGAGGTTATCTCGCTGATATGCTTGCCGGTTTTGCCACTCTTGGTGCGCAACCACAACTTATAGCAGTGCGTTGGCACACCAATCCTTCTCTCGAAGCGGTTTATATAGTTATTATCCTCGAATATAGTTCCTACAACCACAAAGAGCGTATCGGAACATATTTGATTGCGCGTTGTATTTTCGAGCGTAGCCCACGATCCACCATTAAAGTTGTAGTTCTGCACCATAATATTGGTTGCGTAGCAGGTCTGCGCATTGGTCTGCCAAGTATTGTATCGCGTTGCCGATGGGAGCATATGCCCACGAGCGTAGCCACTACCGAAACCGTTTGTATAGCATATATCCGCCTGCTTCGACTGCGGAATTATTGGGTTTGTATAGGTGTCGTATGTATCGAGTTTCGAGTCGTAGGTACTTGTAATTTCGTAGGCAGTATTATAGTTGCTGCTCGCCTTATATCGCGTTACTGCATCATCAAATGCCCACGCATTGGTACGCCCCGCTGTCGAGCCTCCCGTTTGGTAGTTTCTACCCGATGTGTAGAGCGAGTGCGCAGGATATGCCACCCAACGCGAACACATCTTCTCGGTGTCGTAGCAAATCGAGTAGTTTCTCACTCTGCGCCCATCCGACAAGGTGGTATAATATACTTTATGTATATAGTCGCCATATCCGATATACTCGGGCTGCTCTCCCCACGCGCGGTCGTAGTCGGGATTTTCGGTTCTGACAAGTTGGCGGATAGTAAATGTCTTGGTGTAGTTATCGCTGAAAGTTATACGCACCTGTGCCACGCGCGACTCTTCGCTATTGTTGGTGTCGAATTTCAGAGAGAAAGGGTTACCTACGACACCGAATCGTTTTACTGCCGAGCAGAACTCTCCGCCCTGCAATACCTCCAAAGTCCACTTGTACGATGGATCTCCGATCGTTGTTCCCGATATGGTTGTTTCGCTGTAACCCACTATCTGGATGGATAGTGCAGCGCTCGACTCGTATGGCGACCAATCATCAGCCACAGTGCACCCCATAAAAGAGAGTGCAAGCACCAACACAATCACGAGGTTGCGGTTGATGCCCTGCAAGGTTGAGAGTATGTATTTCAGGTTACACAAAGTATTCAGCCTATTATTTTTTAATGAGTTTAAGGAATTTAAGGATTGGTGCATCGCTATATTCCCTATATTCCCTATATTCCCTAATCCTCTATTGCACCGTGAATAAATTTAGTACCCAAGGCAGGTAATCAGCCTGCCTTGGATTAAGAAAAATCAAAGTTTATTTAACTTTGTACTGAACCTCCATAGATTGCATACGGCAAATTCTACCAGATGTAAGTGTTACAGATGATGCAGTACCAGTCCAAATCTCTGTGGCTCCGTCAGCTGTAATAGTTCCACTATCTACAGTTCCGTTTGTTGTATAACTAGCGCCAGAATATTTGAACACTATACCAATAATATCTGCTCCAGCCTTTTCAATCTTCATTGTATTTCCAGCGTAAAGTCTAGCGCCTGTGCCAGTATCATAATATTTAGGAGCTGAAGTTGAATGCGTACCCTGATCGAAGGTTAAAGTGATTCCTGCATACTCTTGAGAAATCATTTCATCGGCATTGTTATATCCATACTCCGAGAATGTGATAGTAGCAACCTCTACACCATCCGGAAGGGCAGCTTGCTGCGTAACTTTTATTGTCACCTCATCAACACCTGTAGCAGAAAGCTTAATCCAACCCTCACGCTGTTCAGTCACTGTATTTTTTGCAACAGTATAGGTCAATGTGTTACCATTCACCTCCGCAGCGGTAACAATAGTGCCATCGCAAGTAGCCGAAACACTCGATATATTGATAGCCGAGATAGTTGCAGTAGCATCAGTCACACCTGCCGCCTTGACATCATCAATATTCTCCACCTCTAATACAGGAGTCGTAGTATTCTCTACAACAGAGGTATATGCAAGATAATTATAATCAACACCACCATTGCTACCTGGTACCGTATAGAGAAGATATAGCGTGATATCAACTAACTTGTCATCAAATGCAGCCAACTCCTCCGACTGTGCTGCAGTAGTTTTAAGGAGTCTAGCCGTAGAAGATGAGCCGAGGACATTAACAAAACATGTAGAGCCAACATTAAGAATTGCAGTAACTTTAACATATTCTATCTTCTTGGCGGTATTCGCAGCCAAACACCATGTGTCGAACTCTGATGCAGTGTATGCTGTCGGAACAATTTCGGCTGTTGATTGTGTCTTACCAGTTTTTGTGATAGCAGAGTCTGTAATCTGTACAGCATCCTTATAGTTACCGAGCTTTCCTTTTATATTTATAATCTCACCGATATTAGGAGTCACAGAAGGTTTAAAGACATAAATATTCTCATTGCTACTATCTGTAATAACGATTCCATCCGCACTATTTGCAACAACCAAAGCATTTACTACGGTATATTCGGTACCTTGTGTGCCTGCACGCACCTCTGCAATAGTCGAAACAGTGGTATCACTACCGAGCTGGCTGAATGTGATAACAACATCGTTCATACCCGAAACAGAGAGAGTAACTGTACCCTCGCGTGCTACGCCTGTATTTGCCGAAATGGTGTAAGTCAAGGTCTGTGTCTCAACATCAACCTTGGCAGCGGTAACAACTGTTCCATCAGGAGTTACTGTGATATCCTCATTTTTAAGACCATTGCTCGAAATAGCAGATACGCCATTCTCGATACCTGCGGCTGCAACGATAGCTACATTCTCTACCGAGATAGATACCAACGAGGAGTCAATCTCTACGCTTGTTGCAACGATGCTCAAATATGGAGTGTTGTAATCGGTAACGAAACCGCGAAGCTTAACAGCCTTGCCATTGAAATCATCCAATTTCAACGCCTCATCAGGAGTTTTAGACAATGAGCCCTTGATAGCGTTCTGATCCACATCTGCAATGATAAGGTTGTAGTAGCCACCTGAAACATTTACGATACCACTCAACTCCACATACTTTGCAAGATATGGAGCATTCTCACTACCGTAGTTTGCTACGAGCTCTTCAACAGCCGAAGCCTCGGTGTAGTTCTCAGGCTCTGGATATGTAACCTCTACTGTGCCCTCGACCTTGGTAATCTTTGGAGAGTCGAACTGATAACCACCTTGGTGATTGTTTGCTACACCCTCGATAGTCATTTTCTCTCCGAGTGTCTTGTGCGAATTGCTATTGATATATGTGTTTATAAACGCACCACTTGTATCTGTCAAGATAACTCCATTGCCTGTAAAGCCTACAACCCAAGCATTCTCAACCTTGTAGAGACCAGGCTTTGTAATATGGTCGATAGTTACAGTCTGTGCATCGAATACAAAGTCTGTTGTAAGTTCGAAGTCAGAGAAATACTGTGGTATAAGTTGAAGTTCCTTGGTGCCACTATAATAACTCGAAATACCACATACAGCACCCTCCTTTGCAGGAATAACATCATCTTTGAATGAAGCATAATTGCTCAAACGAATAGTAATTTGATCATAGTTTGCGTCAAAGAATGCAATGCTCTTATTTGAAGCGGCCTTGGAGAATTCCTTGCCCACAGCACTTGGATCCGGGTGAAGGTTGCTAATTTTGATATACTGCGACTCGTAGTTACGCATATTGGCAAGTGTAGCCTCGATAGGAGTAACCTCGATAGGAGCACCAATTGCAACAGCATCATCAGTGTAGAGCTGAATAATACCATTGTAGTCGGCAACCTTTGCTGTTGCAAGCGAAACCTTAACTACCTGACCCTTATCCATACTCTTTGCATTATCGCAGTAGAGCATAAGTCCAGACTCGGGCTCGGTGCTATCATCTTGTACAGCCATAAGCTGGTTCAGACTCATATTACCATCAGCCTCGCCAACAACTACTGCGGTGAGAGTCATAGCTGCAACATCTGCCGAAACAGCCGCTGCCTCATCAGCATTCGATGCCGAAGGGATATTGCTCTTTTTAAGAGCAGCACGCACTGCTTTTACATTGGTAGTAAACTTTGCCTCGCCCTTTTCGTTCTGGAACAAGACAACTGTTGCCTTTGCATCTGTTGGGTACGGCCTACCAGCAACCGAACCAACGCGTTGTGCAGTCAAATTCAAGACAATGTTGCGAGCGACTGTCGACTCAGGAACGGTAACCGTTACGCTAGCGTTTCCATTACCCGATGTAGGTAGGATTTCAACATCGGGAGCATCTGCTTCGATATTCCAATCGCAATTCGAAGTGAGTTCCAAAGTTACCTCACCACCAACAAGAGCAAAAGCCTTCTCGGTCGGTATTACCGACAAAGTTGCCTTTTCGAGGTCATCAATCGGCTCATCCGGTGTACAACCCACGCCAGCAAACAGCATACCTGCTGCTGCCACAAAAGCTAAAAATTTTCTTGCTTTCATAATTGTTTTGTTTTTAGGTTATTAAAAAAGTTAAAAAAGTTAAGTATAAATGGTGTTTAGCCTTTCAAATTATAAATAACAACAATTATAGTGCGAATATAATACAATTTTTAAGAATTAAAATGTTTTTTAACTATTTTTTTATAAAAAAAATAATAACAATCTCATTTGGCGAGTATCAGCTATATAATTCCAAAAAAATTGAGGCGATAATCTCGCCTCAATTTTTAATTCATTAACTGTTTCTCTATGTGTTCCACTTGTTGACGGAATAACTTTTCGGTATCCATCAGGTTGGAAATCGTCTTGCAGGAGTGCAGCACCGTAGCGTGGTTGCGACCTCCGATTGCCGCACCTATATTTGTAAGCGGCTGCTTGGTGTGTTTCTTCGCAAGGTACATCGCCAACTGTCGGGCAATGGCAACCTCGCGAGTGCGCTCCGAAGAGTTCATACGCTCCCGGTCGATATTCATCTCGGCACATACCACATCTATAATATGGTCGATTGTAACCTCCTTCTGGTACATCGAAACATAGACCTTCAAGACCTCCTTTGCAAGCGCGGTAGTGATGCGCTTGTTCATAAATGTAGAGTTCGCAACGAGCGATGAAATTGCACCCTCAATCTCTCTGATATTAGCCGAGATATGCTCCGCCAAGTAAGAAACTACTTCATCCGGAATATCGGCATTCAGCTGATGTGCTTTCGTACGAATAATTTTCACCTTTGTTTCGTAATCCGGAATGCGGATTTCAGCCGACAAGCCCCACTTGAAACGGGTCAAAAGTCGTTCCTCGATATCTTTCAACTCCACAGGCGGTTTATCCGAGATAAGCACCAACTGTTTGCCCGACATTTGCAGATGATTGAAGATATTAAAGAAGGCATTTTGCGTGCCCGGCTTGCCCGACAACTCCTGAATATCGTCCAAAATCAAGACATCGACAGCCTGATAGTAGTGGATAAAGTTCGGAACATCGTGATTGAGCGTTGCTGCTTGGAATTGGGCTTGAAATTTGCTCATCGCCACATACAGCACCTGCAACTCCGGAAAACGCTGACGCACCTCGTTACCGATAGCGTGCGCGACATGGGTTTTGCCCAAGCCCGAATCTCCGTAGATGTAAAGCGGATTAAATGGGGTGTGACTACCCGGATTTACCGATACCGACATAGCCGCAGAACGCACCAAACGATTGCACTCTCCCTCGATAAAATTGTCGAAAGTGTAATTTTTATTGAGCTGCGGCTCAATTCTTAGGCGATTTATGCCCGGAATTACAAAAGGATTTCGTATATTTGAGGTGTCGGTTGGCTGACTAAAAGTGTGTTCGGTAATTGTAGCATCACTCTCACTCGGCACCGCAATAGGATGATTGTTCTTTGGAATAGCGTAGAATAGGCGTGTCTCACGACCATACAACTGCGCAATAATCGGTTTTAGGACTTCGCTATAATTATCCTCAATCATTCTTGCAAAGTCATAATCCGGCACCTTGATACGAAGTCGCTCGCCGTCAAACTCCAACGGCTCAATAGGAAGGAACCACTTTGTAAACTCCTCCATCGAGGTTTTCATTTTAACTTCGCGAAGACAATCTTGCCAAGTATCATTGTATGTCGCAGCATTTGCAAGCATAAATAATTGAGTATAAATAGTTTGAGTTAATTTAATGTGTAAAATCGCATAGCCCACGCGGTTTGACTTTGCAAAGGTGAAAATAAAATTGTGGAAAAAAAAATGTCGCAACTATTGTTTATTTAATATTATTTTTTAAGGAGAGAAAAACTTTTTTCATAGGACAAATTTTAACTCCCTGATTTACTACATTTACAAATAAATTTTGTATATTTGCAGAGATAATAAAACGAATAATTTTCAGAAAAATCATAAATAAATCTTATAAAAATTAAAAGTATGGATAACTTACAGCAATTAGTTATGTCGAAGGCCGAAAAGTGGCTCGGTCCGGAATTTGACGAGGCTACACGCCAAGAGGTTAAAAATCTGATAGATAACGACCCGAAAGGACTTGTCGAGAGTTTCTATAAGGATTTGGAGTTCGGCACAGGTGGTTTGCGCGGAATTATGGGCGCAGGCACAAATCGCATGAACAAGTACACCGTAGGATTTGCTACGCAGGGTTTAGCTAACTACCTCAAAATCAATTTCCCGAATGAGGAGATTCGTGTAGCTATTGCACACGACTCACGCAACAACTCACGCCTCTTTGCCGAGAGCGTTGCCGACATCTTCGCATCAAACGGATTCAAAGTCTTCCTCTTTGACGAGTTGCGACCTACACCGGAGCTTTCCTTCGCAATTCGCGAGTTGCACTGCCAATCGGGCGTTATGGTTACCGCTTCGCACAACCCGAAGGAGTATAACGGCTACAAGGCATATTGGAGCGATGGTTCGCAGGTTACTTCTCCTCACGATGTTAATATAATAAAGGAGGTAGAGAAGATTACCGAGGTGTCGCAAGTGCTGACCGGCAAGAATGCCGAAAATATCACTATCCTTGACGAGAAGTTTGACGAAAAGTACCTCGCAGCGATTAAGAAGTTGCAACTTTCGGCAGACAGCGTTGCTCGTTTCAGCGATATGAAGATTGTATATACCCCACTCCACGGTGCGGGTGTGCGTCTTACTCCTGCTTCGCTCAAAAATTTCGGATTTAAGAACATCATCTCCGTGCCGGAGCAGACCGTTCTCGATGGCAACTTCCCAACCGTAGAGTCGCCAAACCCTGAGAATCGCCCAACGATGAAGATGGCAATAGATTTGGCAGAGAAGGAGCAGGCAGACCTCGCAATGGCAACAGACCCCGATTCCGACCGTATCGGTTTGGCTTTGCGCAACAGCAAGGGAGAGTATGTACTTCTGAACGGAAATCAGACTTTGGTACTGTTGATGTGCTACCAACTCACCCGCTGGGCAGAGCTTGGTCGCATCAAAGATGGCGATTATATTGTTAAGACCATCGTAAGTTCGATGATGCCTGATGCTGTGGCAGCGGCTTATGGCGTAAAGTGCTACAACTGTCTTACCGGCTTCAAATTCATCGCAAAAATTATCCGCGAGAACGAGGGTAAAGCGAAGTATATTGGTGGTGGCGAGGAGTCGTACGGATATCTCGCTGGCGACTATGTACGCGATAAGGACGGCGTATCGGCGTGTTCGTTGGCTGCCGAGGCTGCCGCATGGTGTCGCGACACAAAGGGTGTAACACTCTATGAGTGGTTGCAGGACCTCTATGTTAAGTTCGGATTCTATCGCGAGGCTCTCGTAAATGTTGTTCGCGAGGGCAAAGATGGCGCAGAGCAGATTCAAAATATGATGGTTGAATATCGCGCAAACCCTCCGCAGTCGCTCGTAGGCTCAAAGGTTGTAGAGATTTACGATTACAAGACCTTGGAGTTGAAGAACACCGTAACAGGTGCGGTTTGCCCTATTCCGGGCATTGAGGATAAGAGCAATGTATTGCAGTGGATAACCGAGGATGGAACAAAGGTTTCGGTACGCCCTTCGGGAACAGAGCCAAAGATTAAGTTCTACTTTGGTGTGAAGGCAGAGTTACCTTCGGTCGATGAGTTCGACAAGGTAGAGGCGGCTCTCGATGCAAAAATTGAAGCAATTAAGTCTGAATTAAAGCTAAACTAATACATATATAATATGACAACGAAGGAACGCATAGCAAAAGCCTTGGCAGTTGCTACCGATACCAAGGTTTTTGAGATGGACAGCAACATATTACACCTTGCACCATCTATTTTCAAAGAGCAGTTCGGAGATGCGCGCGCAATTGTCATTGCCGACAAGAATACTTGGCGCGTAGCAGGAGAAGAGGTATATAATCACCTCGTAAAGGCGGGCACTAACACCTCAAAGCACATTATTCAGCAGGATGAATTTCACGCCGAGTGGTGCTATGTTATGGAGGTTGAGGAGGCTGCAAAAGAGGCGGGCGCAATTATGGTTTCAGTAGGCTCGGGCGTTATCAACGACCTCTGCAAACTCGCTTCGCATCACTTGCATCAGCAGTACCTTACCATTCCTACCGCAGCATCGGTTGATGGTTACTCATCATTCGGAGCATCAATAAGTTATGAGGGATTAAAGCAAACATTCGACTGCCCTGCCCCATTGGCAATTTTGGCAGATGTTGATGTTATTGCCAACGCACCAAAAGAGATGACAGCAGCCGGTTATGCCGACCTTGCAGCAAAAATACCTTGTGGTGGCGAGTGGATGATTGCCGATATTATGGGAGCCGAGCCACTTATTCCGGAGGCTTGGCATGTTTTGCAGGATGTTCTCGATGAGCAGCTCTCAAATCCGGAGGGAGTTGCCGCCTGCGATAGAGATGCCATTGCTGCACTCTTTGAGGGTTTGACTTTAAGTGGTTTTGCTATGCAGGCTGCGCGTTCGAGCCGCCCTGCATCTTGCACAGACCACCTTTTCAGCCACTACCTCGATATGACTCATCATACTTTCAATGGCAAGTTGCAATCGCACGGATTTCAGGTGGCTATCGGAACTCTTACGATGTGTGCATTCTTCGATGCTTTCCTCGAAATGGATTTGCGCAACATCGATGTTGAAAAGTGTGTAGAGGCTTGGCCTTCGCTCGAAGAGGAGCAACAACGCGCACTCGATATCTTCAAAGATTTCGTTTCGCCAAAGTTGGGTTACGACCAAATCACCATTAAATACAACGATAAAGATACCGTTCGTGAGCAATTGAACACGATAAAGAAGCATTGGCCATTGTTGAAGGCACAGTATCGCAAGCAAGTATATCCATTCGAGAAGATGCAGGAGTGTTTCCGCAAGGTTGGCGCACCGGCAGACCCTGCCGATATCGGTGTTACTCGTCAGCAGTTGAAGGATATGTTACCATTTGTGCAGTTGATGCGTTGGCGTATGAATATGCTCGATTTGGCTCGCCGAGGAGGTTTCTACGATGAGCTGGTCGAGAAGGTTTTCGGCAAAGGCGGACGCTGGGAGATAGCATAAAGCACAACTTCACTTCAACTGACGCAACAAACTCACAATGAATAGATTTATCAAATTTATAATTTGCATAGTGGCTGCATTCTCGTTTGTAGCCACTTATGCACAAAACAATGAAATTATCTTATTGGCTCATCGCGGCGGTTGCGGTGAGGGCATGGAGAATGTTGAAGGCACTTTCAAGCGTAGCCTTGATGCTGGCATAAGAGCTTTTGAGATGGATGTCCGCATCACCAAGGATGGCAAGATCGTGTTGCAGCATGATGGCACACTGAAACGCACAGCAGGCATTGACAAAGCGGTAGAAGATATGACCGAGAAAGAGTTGCGTGCCGTAACCTTGAAAGATGGCTCGAAGTTGATGTTCCTTGATGAGTTTTTGAAATTGATGGGCAACTACTCGGGACTTTTTATCGAGTTCGAGATGAAGTGTGGTAAATATAGCGACAAATTCCTCATTGAGAGTGGCTACTGCGACAAGGTTGCAAAGGCTGTTATGAAGGCGCAACCAGAAGGCTCTACCTATGTAATGACTTCGTTCGACACACGCGCATTGCGCTATATCAGAGAGCATTACCCAACAGCAGACTTGGCTCTTATTACAGGAGAAGGTTGCACGAAAGCAACCGTAAGAGTTGCAGAGGCTCTCGGAGTCAAGCGTATTGCTGCACGCCTCGACAAGACAACTCGCGAGGATATGAAGTATGCCCACAAGAGGGGTATGAAGGTAAATCTATGGCCCGGTCGCGAAGATTACTCTATCGTGCGAGCTTGGGCTCTTGGTGCCGATGTTCACTGCACCGACTACCCTATTCGCATAAAGAAGCAGACCGAAAAAGATGCGCATTGGATAAAAATCAAGTAAACCTATTTAGAATTTAGAGAATGAAGAAACATTTGATATCGGCTATGCTAATATGCTCAACGATAGCAGCTTGGGCAAATACAAATGCAGAGGATTGGATTATCCGTGCTGAAAATTTTACAAAGAGCAAGTACTATGGCATAACATCAGCAAATGGAGTTGTTGGTATCATCTCCTCGAAAGAGCCTTTCAAAGCGAAAGAGGTTGTGCTGGCAGGTGTATATGATCACTATGGCAGAGGTCGTGTGAATAACTTTTTGCCAAATATAAACCCGATAGATGTCGATATCCATATCAACAATACAAGGTTGAAGAGTTCGAATGTTTCGAACTATACGCAGACGCTTGATATGCGAACAGGCGAATTTGTCGGTATGTTGGAGTACGAGGGTTGCAAGGTGTCGTATCGCTATTGTGCGTTGAGACATCTAAGCCATGCTGTGTTGATGGAAATTGAGGTAACCCCATCGACGGATGTCGTCCTCTTGGCAAAACTCTTTCATCGAGTGCCGCAATCGTTGCACGGAGCGATGATGACAGCTAACGACCTCTCGTTCAAGTTGAAGAAGGAACCTCCATTCAAGACCATCACCACTACGGCACTCTCCCCTACCGAAAATGTCAAGATGGCATCCTCTTCATTCTTTTTGTTTTCGCCCGAGGAGGCTACAACACCTGTATATCATCAGACTACCGACAATGAGAGTCATAACATCTTCTTTACAAAGAGTTTACAGGCAGGCAAGACCTTCAAATTCCAGATTATTGGTTCGTTGATATCTACGGCTCATACGGCAGATCCTCTCAATCAGGCGGAGCGTATCGTAACCTATGCCCGATTCCAGAAGGAGGGCGAATTGCTGCGCAAGCATCGTGAGGCATGGACTGAATTGTGGAAGAGCGATATCGTTATCGAAGGTGACTTGCAGACGCAAAAAGAGGTGCGAAGTATGCTCTATCATCTTTATAGTTTCACTCGTGCTGGCGTTGCACACTCGCCATCACCGATGGGTTTGAGTGGTTTGGGTTACAATGGGCATGTATTTTGGGATACTGAGATATTTATGATGCCAGCACTGATGCTCTTGCAACCAGATATGGCTCGTTCAATGCTCGAATATCGCTATAAACTGCTCGACGAGGCTCGTCGCAATGCGGCATCGTATGGCTTTGCAGGTGCTATGTTCCCTTGGGAGAGTGCATCTACGGGTGCAGAGGACACCCCTGCTACATCGTTGTCCGGCACATTCCAACATCACATTACTGCCGATATTGCTATTGGTTGTTGGAATTTCTACCTTGCTACGCAAGATAAGGAGTGGCTTGCAAATCGTGGATGGCCTATCATTAAGGCGACGGCCGAGTTCTGGGCAAGCCGTTGCGAAAAGGGCGCAGATGGAAAGTGGCATATATATAATGTAATGTGTGCCGATGAATATGCTCTCAATGTTGATGACAACGCCTATACCAACTGTGCTGCAAAACGCAATCTCGAATATGCCGTTGCCGCTGCTGCAATCGTTGGCGAGAATGCTCCTGCTCTATGGTCGGAGATTGCCGAAGGATTGTACTTTACAAAGATGGAGAATGGCGTAACAAGCGAATATGTTGGTTACGATGGTCACGACATCAAGCAGGCTGATGTCAATCTCTTGGCATTCCCTCACAAGTTAATTACCGATAAGGCACAAATGATGCGCGATTTGGACTACTACTCGGTGCGCGTACCGCAACAGCGTACTCCTGCTATGACGCAGTCGATGTTCTCGGTTATTTGCAGCCGATGTGGCGACAGAGAGCAGGCATGGAAGTGGTTTTTGGACTCCTATCGCCCGAATGCATTGCCTCCATTTGGCGTTTTAGCAGAGTTTAAGGGCGGTACAAACCCATATTTCGCTACGGGCGCAGGCGGAACATTGCAGTCGGTATTATTCGGTTTTGCAGGTCTGGACTTCAACCCCAAAGGTGGTATTATGCAGGTCAAGGAGCATGGTTTACCACCACATTGGAAACGACTCACAATCAAGGGTGTAGGTCCTGATAAAAAGAGTTACACGATTGAGAACAAATAGAATAAAGGCTGTCGTTTTTAATTGCGACAGCCTTTTCTGTTATAGTTTTGCGAGGATTCGTTTTATTACGGGGATTTTCAGCACGGGCAGCAAGGCGTGTGCCGGCAAAACGCTACACACCGCCACAACAATCTTCGTAAATAGCCCTGGTGTGGCAGTGCGGCAACCTCGCTCCAAGGCTCTTATTCCCGCCTTTGCCAACTTTTCTGCCGACATCATCACCCCAAAGGCACGAAGCCACTTGCGATGCTTTTCGTCAAGCGTGTAGAGAGGTGTATCCACCGCACCCGGATAGACCGTCGTTACCGTTACGCCGTACGGGCGGAACTCGTACCACAGCGACTGCGCAAAACTTTTCAGATATGCCTTTGTAGCTGCATAGTATGACACTGTAATATATGGCGTCCAAGCCGTCATTGATGACATTATCAGTATGCGTCCCTCTCCCCTACTGCACATATCCTCGCCAAAAAGTCGGCACAACTTCGATGGAGTTACGCAGTGAAGATTTGTGATAAACTCCGCCATTGAGGGCTTGGTATGCAGAAACATTCCGAACTGCAAAATTCCCGCATTGCTAACGAGGGTCGATACCTCAATATCTCGCTCCTTGCACCACTCGTAAATCTGCTCGGCAGAGTCCGCCTTCGAGAGGTCGGCATACAGCGCAACAGCCTCTACACCAAAGCGCTGTTTAAGGTCAGCAGCGACCTCTTCGTTGCGCTCTCGCTGGTTGCTTACAACGATAATATTTTCGCCTTTGGCAGCGAATTGCTCGGCATAGCAGAGTCCTATTCCCGATGATGCTCCTGTGATTAAAGTAAATTTCATGATGCGAAGGTATCTATTTTTTGGCAATTTTGGTCGCAATTCGGCAAATTTTTAATACTTTCGCACCCGAAAAATCTTAAAAAGTGAATTTATGATTGGGAGGGGTTTGTCCGCAGTAGGACTTTTGATATGCTCAAACCTGTTTATGACCTTGGCGTGGTATGGTCAGGTGATGTTTAAGAGTAAATTCGAGCGCATCGGCTTGGTAGCCGTGATTTTTATCAGTTGGTTAGTGGCATTTTTCGAGTACTGCTTTATGGTGCCCGCAAACCGCTTGGGAAGTATGGAGTATGGCGGACCATTCTCGATTTGGGAGTTAAAGGTTATTCAGGAGGTCGTGTCGCTTACGGTCTTTGCGGTTATCGTGCAGCTGATAATGAAGAACGAAGCCCTCCGCTGGAACCATATCGCAGGCTTTGCCTGCCTTGTCTTGGCGGTGTTCTTTATATTCAAAAAGTGAGTAGTGAGTAGATAGTAGTGAGTAGTTTTGACTACTGTCAGTTGTTTTAGGAGTTTATAGTAGTCGGGCTACGCCCTTGATAGGGACTATGGGGATAATAGGGGTAATAGTTTTTGCTATTATCTCTATTTTACTTTTACCCTACAATCCCTATTATCCCTATCGCCCCTACAAAAAAATAACCCTCCGCAGGAAAAAACTCTGCGGAGGGTGCTGTCAAAAGTTTTCCGTTTTCCGTTTTCCGCTTTCCGTTTGTTAGAAGTCGTAGCCAACAATATCCGAAGCATAATCGCTCCATGTATTTTTATAAACCCAGATTGAAGTTCTTGGCACATATATTTTACGACTAGGTTTTTTAACTTCAAGTGCATAGAACATAAGTTCCCCTCCCCGTGGTGGGATTATGGGTTTACAATAGATATTTGCAAAGCCATGACAACCTCCGAATGCCGCACAACCGATTGAAGTAACACTTCTAGGGATTGTTATTCTGGTCAAACTGCCACAATAAAGAAATGCTGAATTTCCGATCGAAGTTACCCTGTTGCCTATAGTTAAGCTTGCCAAATTGTTACAATGAGAAAAAGATCCTCTTCCTATCGAAATAACATTATTGCCTATTGTTACTTTTGTTATACTTCCACATCCATCGAATGCATAATCTCCAATCCGAGTAACGCTATTACCAACAGTAATTTCGGTGAATTTGGAACCAGAGAATATACCACCACTAACGCTATATTCTCCATCAGGTATATTACAATGTACAATTAATTCTCCTGTACAATCATTAAATGCAGATCGACCAATACCTGTAATACCACTACCTATTATAGTGTTAATTAATCCTTTGCAACCATAGAATGCGTAGCCTCCAATTGAATTAACACTATTAGGAATTGTTATACTTGTCAAATTGCAACAATCCATAAATGAACCTTCTCCAATCGAAGTGACACCATCAGGAATTACAACATTCGTCAAGTTGCTACAATTGCGAAATGCCCAATCTTTCACTTCGAAAATATCTGATGGAATAGTTATATTAGTAACCAACTCTCCATTGAGATAAAGTTTCCCTGCATAGACTAATGGATTTGCAGTCCAATCATGAAATTTAATTTTACACCATGCTGATAAATCTGAAATATGTACACTTTTTAAACCTCTACACCCTGCAAATGCATAATCTCCAATCTCAGTAACGCTATTAGGAATAGTTACACTTCTTAAATTCTCGCAATCTTCGAATGCATAATTTCTAATCGAAGTAACACCGTATGGGATTCTAAAGTTTGGAAACAATAAATAAAATTCCCTCTTTACTTTATCAAAGAAATCGGTTCTTGCTCCGTAGATATGTTGCCACTCATAATTTATAAAAATGCTATACGCTATCACTAAAACTGACATAGGGAATAATGCAATTTTCACTGATTTCAAAAAGCAAAAATAAAACAATATAGATGTTAGAATGATGGCACCAGTCCAATATAGCGCGCGAAATTTTTCATATTTCAATCCGAGAAAAAACAATACGCCTATAATAACAATCCCTACAAAAAAAGATAATATACGCCACTTGTATCGACTTGCGAATCCCTTTATTTTCCTAAAACAATTCAGCACTAAATTTCCTATACTAGCAGCACTGTCTTTTGATATGACATTTTGGGACATTGAATTTGCACTATGATTATCGGATAATTCGCGTCCTAACTCACCGCCACAATATCTGCAGAATTTAGAGTCTGCATCTACAATTTTTCCGCAGTGTTTACAATACATTGTTAGCTCCTTCATAATTATTAGAGTTATTTCTTTCAATTATAAAATTTTATCTTGTACAAATGTAGCACATAATTTTGAAAAGCGCAAAAAAATCGTTACTTTTGCACGCAATTGTAAGAAATAGAAAAACATCAGATAAAATGAATATCGAACAACACATTACAAGCGTGGTAAAGGCTGCCGTGGAGGCTCTCTATGGCGAGGTTGCCGACTCGCAGATACAGATACAAAAGACTCGCAAAGAGTTCGAGGGCGACTATACTCTCGTGGTATTCCCACTTGTCAAGATGGCTCGCAAAGCACCCGAGGCGGTGGCTACCGAGATTGGCGAGAAGGTCGTTGCTTCGGCTGCCGAGTTCAGCGCATTTAATGTTATCAAAGGTTTCCTTAACCTCTCGCTCGACCAGAAGTTCTGGGTGGAGCGTTTCGAGGAGGTTGCAGCCAACGAGAACTATGGTGTAGCAGAGCCAACGGGGCGTACAATTATGATTGAGTACTCCTCGCCAAATACCAACAAGCCACTCCACCTCGGACATATCCGCAACAACCTTTTGGGTTACTCGGTGTCGCAGATTTTGGCGGCTAACGGTCACAATGTTATCAAGGCAAACCTTGTGAACGACCGAGGTATTCACATCTGCAAGTCGATGGTTGCGTGGTTGCGCTACGGCAATGGTGCAACTCCCGAATCGACCGGCAAGAAGGGCGACCACCTCGTAGGCGACTACTATGTGGAGTTCGACAAGCACTACAAGGCAGAGATTAAAGAACTCGTTGCAGGCGGAATGAGCGAGGAGGAGGCAAAAAAGCAAGCTCCGATACTCCTCGAAGCGCAGGAGATGCTCCGCAAGTGGGAGGCAAAAGATACCGAGGTGCGTGCGCTTTGGGAGAAGATGAACGGTTGGGTTTATGACGGTTTCGATGTAACCTACAAGACTCTCGGCGTTGATTTCGATAAGGTTTACTACGAGTCGCAGACCTATATTCTCGGCAAGGGACTTGTCGAGGAGGGTTTGTCGAAGGGCATATTTTTCCGCAAAGAGGACGGCTCGGTTTGGATTGACCTCGAAAGCGATGGACTCGACCAGAAACTTCTGCTTCGTGGCGATGGCACATCGGTATATATGACGCAGGACCTCGGAACGGCGTTGCAGCGTTTTGAGCAGAATGCCTTGAACGGCATTATCTATGTCGTAGGTAACGAGCAGAACTACCACTTCCAAGTTTTGAAGTTGATACTCAAAAAGTTGGGCTACGAGTGGAGCGATGATATTTTCCACCTCTCGTACGGAATGGTGGAGTTGCCAGAGGGTAAGATGAAGTCGCGTGAGGGCACAGTTGTCGATGCTGACGACTTGTGCGAGGCGATGATTTCGACAGCGCGCGAGATGTCGCAGGAGTTGGGCAAGCTTGACGGTTGCAGCGAGGAGGAGGCTTCGGCAATCAGCTCGATGGTAGGTCTGGGTGCGCTCAAATACTTTATCCTCAAAGTCGATCCAAAGAAGACGATGTTGTTTGACCCTCGCGAGTCAATCGACTTCAACGGTAACACAGGTCCGTTTATTCAGTACACCCACGCTCGTATCTGCTCCGTATTGCGCAAGGCTGCCGAGCAGAACATCTCGTTCGAGGGCGAGAAAATCGCTTGCGAATTATTGCAGGAGGAGGTTGAATTGGTGAAGATGTTGTGCGACTACCCTGCTACCGTGGTGGCTGCGGGCGAGGCGTTTGCACCTTCGATGATTGCGGCGTACACCTACGAGTTGTGTAAGGCGTTCAACGGTTACTACCACGACCACTCTATCCTCCGCGAGGAGAATGAGGCGGTAAAGAAGATGCGTCTTGCGTTGGCACAGCAGGTGGCACGAGTTATCAATCGCTCGATGCGATTGCTTGGAATTGATGTACCTGAAAGAATGTAATTCGCTATGGCCGGATCAAATTTCGTAGACTATGTAAAGATTTTTGCCCGTTCCGGACACGGAGGAGCAGGCTCGGCGCACTTTCGCCGTGAGAAGTTTGTCGCCTTTGGTGGTCCCGATGGTGGCGATGGCGGTAAAGGTGGCTCGATAATCTTGCAGGGCGACCAACAATATTGGACACTTATCCACCTCAAATATCAGCGTCACCAATTTGCCGAAGATGGCGAGTGTGGCTCTGGCGCACGCTCACACGGTAAAGATGCAAAGGATATTATTATACCCGTACCACTCGGCACGGTAGCCAAACAGATTTTTACCGATGAGGAGACAGGCGAAACCCGCACCGAGGTTGTAGGCGAGGTTACCGAACACGGTGAGCAACTCGTTCTTCTGAAAGGTGGTCGTGGAGGTTTGGGCAATTGGCACTTCCGCACCGCTACAAATCAAGCCCCACGCTACTCACAACCGGGTGAGGAGGGTGCCGAAGGTGCATTTATCCTCGAATTAAAGGTCTTGGCAGATGTTGGCTTGGTAGGTTTTCCAAATGCTGGTAAGAGTACTCTTTTGTCGGTTGTTTCAGCAGCAAAACCGAAGATTGCAAACTACGCATTTACCACTTTGGAGCCAAATCTCGGCATTGTGGAGGTGCGCGATGGACACTCCTTTGTTATGGCTGATATTCCGGGTATTATCGAGGGAGCGCACGAGGGCAAAGGTTTAGGAACACGCTTCCTTCGCCATATTGAGCGAAATTCCATTCTGCTCTTTATGATTCCTGCCGACAGCGATGATATTCGCAAGGATTTCGATATTTTGCTCGGCGAACTTACGCAATACAACCCCGAACTGCTCGACAAAACACGCATTTTGGCAATCACAAAGTGCGATATGCTCGATGACGATTTGATGGAGGAGATGAAGTCGCACCTGCCTGAGGGCGTCAAGTCAGTGTTTATCTCTTCGGTTGCAGGTCTTAATATCGCCAAGTTGAAGGATATGTTGTGGGAGGCTTTGCACGAATAATGCGAGCTCTGCGATACATACTCGTTACACTATTTCTGTTATGTTGTAGAGGTCTCTCCGCGCAGGAGTTCGGCCTCTATGATTTTAGGTACTATAAGCGTTTCGAAACTGTGGAGGAGCTATTGGCACCCGAAGCAGACTCTATCGTAACGACAAAATTCCATCTTAATCGGCAATTTACTACTCGCGCACTCGACTATAATTTCTCGGCTGTGCGCTTTGCAAGACGCGGACAACCGCATCACACACGCAAAACAACGCTCAACGATATTGAGATACCATTTATAGGAGGTGGTGCGATTAAAGCTTTGCAACTCAATAAGACAACCTATACATACGAAACTCGGTTACGGATAGATACTCTGCCAGAGAACCGTACCTCGGCAGGCTTCGCCTTCTCCTCGCAAAATATGCCCTACTCCATTTCGCTTGCTCATGCACAAAAATTGAAGCGAGATTGGTCGTTGGCAACTAATCTGGTAGCCCGAACAGGTCGCGACCTACATATTGACGGAGTATTCGGCAATTCATTGGTATTTAATACCGTAGCATCGAAGAGATGGAGTAATAAACATACCCTCTCGATTGCACTCTTCGCCAAACTGTCAATGCGTAGCACACGCCTTGCATCAACTGCCGAAGCGTTCCGTTTAACGGGCAACAACTTCTATAATCCAGCTTGGGGCTATCAAGACGGGAAGATGCGCAATGCTCGTATTCGCAGAGAATTTCTGCCAACAGCATTTGTGGGTTATGAAGGTGCTATAAACGAGCGCACAAAACTTGATTTGGGAGTTGTGCTAACTGCCGGCAAAGAGCGATATAGCTCACTCGATTGGTATAATGCCCAAACCCCTGCGCCCGACAACTATCGCTATATGCCAAGTTACTTCGCAGATGAAGATGATATATTTCTCGATGTTGAGAGTGCTTGGCGAAATAACGACACACGCTACACGCAGATTGATTTCGATAGGCTTATTGCCACCAATCGTCTAAACGGAGGTAAGGCTATATATGCCATTTCAGACCGCGTAAGGCGCACCATACACGCCTCTTTCCGCGGTGGAGCGACAACAACATTAGAGAGAGGCTCACTCTCTTACGGAATCGAAGTGTCAATGGGTAACTATCGCAACTACAAACAGATGCGCGACCTGCTCGGAGCAGAATATATTATTGATTTGGACTACTTCCTAATCGATGATGACACCTTCGGCAACTCGTTGCAAAACAACCTCACATCTCCCGATAGGCGCATTACAAAGAGTGACCGTTTCGGCTATGATTACGCTTTGAACAAGAGTAATGTATCGGCATTTGCTATCTACAAATACTCCACCGAGCTGTTATCTCTCGACATCGCGGCAAGGGTGGGCTATTGCGATATTTCACGAAAAGGTTTCTATCGAAAAGAGTTGTTTGCCGACAACTCTCTCGGTGAGTCGCAACACATAAAATTTGCTCCATATACGCTACGCGCCAAAATAGACTATCTCATTGCCGAACATCACTTTATAGAGGCAAGTATTGCCACCGAAGCAACACCATGCAATGAAGAGGATTTGTTTCTGCAAAGCCAATACAACAATCGTATTATCGATAATCCAGCTATGCGGACAACATACGATGGAGAGCTTCGCTACACCTTCCAAAATGCCAATTTTGCCATCAATACCACCCTTTTTCTGTCATCTACGCTAAACGATACCCGGGTACGACACATCTACGATGACCTATCGGGCGAATATGCCGACATTGTGACAAATCGGATAAATACCCTTCGCTATGGCTTGGAGATTGAGGCAGAGTATCGCTTTGCAGAGCATTTTCGCGCTACGGCAGCAATGGTACTTGGTCGATACAAATATGTAAACAACTCCCTAATAACGATTTATACCGACACTTCGAACACTCTGCTTGCCAACCATATTGAGAGTTACACCTCAAATCTTTCGCTCGGCAATGCTCCGCAAGTAGTAGCAACAGCCGGTCTATCTTATTACAATAGAGGTTGGTGGGCATCAATAAATGCCAACTACGCAGGCTTGCGCTATATAGAGCCATCAGCCATAATGCGCACCGAGAGAATTCTCTCTATGACTACATCGCCCGAGCAGCGCACCGACTTAATGAAGCAGGAGCGTCTGCGCGATGCCTTCACTATCGACCTGTCGCTATCAAAGAGCATCTATTTGAGCCGTTTGAACAAGAGAAAGGTTTACAGCACCAAAGCCGTACCGCATTTCGAGGATAAACACCCTCGTAGTCGTCTTATTTTCAGAGTAGGCGTACGCAATCTTCTCGGCTCAACCGATATGGTATATAATGCCTACGAATCATCTCGCCTTCAACGACATAAGCTTGCCGGAGAATACCTATATAATCGTCAGGCTTCGCGCTATTTGTACGCCTACCCGCGCACCTTCTACGCCTCGGCTACATTCGCTTTTTAGAGAACAAAAAGAGAGGAGTTCTCTTCTCCTCTCCTCAACTATAAAAAGATAATTTTTACTACTCCTCATAGCGAAATCCGACACCTTTATATGTCGAAATATGATTGTCACCTATCTTACTGCGAAGGTGGCGGATATGAACATCGAGAGTACGCGTTCCCACCACAACATCTGCACCCCAAACGGCATCGAAAATCTCCTCGCGCGTGAAGATGCGCGGTTCAGAGAGAAGAAGTCGCAATATCTCGAACTCCTTAACAGCCAATCGAACCTCTCCACTATCCGAGATAAAGGAGTGGCGCTCCTCGACAAGACGAGATGACTTGACAAACACCTCTCTCTCGCCACTCGCTATTCGTTTGCATATTGCCCCAACACGCGAACACAACACCTTCATACTCACGGGCTTTGTGATGTAGTCATCTGCTCCGGCTTCGTAGCAATCGATAAGACTCTCCTCCTCGCACACAGCAGATAGGAACACTATCATCATCTTTGCTGTTATGGGATTAGAACGCAATGCGCAACACGCCTCACGACCATCCATTTCGGGCATCATCATATCCAACAGAATAAGATGCGGGCGAAATTCGAGAGCCTTTGTAAGTGCTTCGCGACCATTGGAGGCACACGCAACCTCATAACCTTCCTTCGAAAGATTGTAGGTTACAAACTCGCGGATATCAGATTCGTCATCAACAACAAGTATTCGCATAAGTTTTTTTTGGGGGGGGGTTAGAGAGATTTTGCAAAAGATAAAGGCGCAATGGTAGCCCATTGCGCCTTATTCGGGCTTCATTTTAGAAGTCTTAATCGTGAAGTGCGCTCAATTTCTCGAACAACTTACCGTATCCCTCTACCATCTCGTTGCGGAATGCTGCGTAATACTTGCGTACGAGCGATGCATTCTTTGGCTCAACAGGATTGTTTGCCTTGTGATACAACTCATTACGGAGTTCTACGCCCTCCTGCATAATTGCGAAAATCTCCTGCTCCTTATCCGGACGGAAGTAAATAGTCATATCGCAATCAAATACCAACTCTTCGAGACGATAGTCAATCTCTTTCTTCAAAAATCTTAAATTTGCCATAATCGTATCTTTGTTTTAGTATTATTCACTGCACAAAGATAAGAAAAATTGCATTGTGTGCAAAGATTTTCGACTTTTTTTATCGTTTTCGTCTATTTTTTACCAATAAACAGCCTCATAGACCTCTTTAACGCCTTTTCGATTGGCTTTTCGCTGCTTTCTATTGCAACGCTTGCAGTCGCCATCGTCATCGTTATCGTGCTTTGGAGTCGCAACAATTATACCCATCTCCTCCTCTACTATTACAGGTTGTGCCGTCTGCACAGGCTTCGCAGGCTCGGCAGGCGGAGGTGTAACCGTAGTGGTGCGCGTAACAAACTCATCCACGCCATAATCAAACTCTATATCGGCATATCGCATCTGTGGGAGGATATTTGCAGTAAGATATTTCCATGCTGCCGGCATCTTACGCAACGCCATCTCCTTCTGCTGTTCGGTATGCTTTGTCGAGTTCAAAACAGCCAACACCTGCTCCTTTTGCGGGATATCGCTATTCTCTACTGCCGGCACACAATCACTCCATTTGAAAGTTTTGTGATTGGTATCAATCTGCTGTTTAGGATGATAGGTATTTACGGCATAGTGATAGAGTGACTGCGCACGCTTCGATGCAAGAGTGTCGTTCTGCTTCGTATTACCATCTGGCGAAGCGTAGCCTACGATATGGATAGCCGAAATATGCATCGTTGTATCTTTCGTCTGTTCCATAAACTCTTTCAGTTCGGCAATCTGCTCATTATTATCCGAATATGAAGGCACGATATTCGCCTTGTTGATGGCATAATGGAGATCAAACTCGGCATGACGACCATCGTTGTGAGGAATTTTGTAACGCGAGGTGATAGTGTTACCGTTACGGGTTTGCGATACAAGCACCGCATTTGCAGGTGCAGAATTGCTTTGGGCGGCTACCGTTGCGGTAATACCCAAAGCCAACATAATAAATAAAGTCTTTTTCATAGCATTAGTTGTATTAGTTCAAAATCGAACTAAACAACAACCGAGCCAAGAAAATTAAGAATTAAGAATTGAGGATTATTCTTTTCTACTACTCTCTACTCTCTTAATCTTGAACCCTACTATCGCCACAAGGAGCGACATTAACGGGCTTATTAGGTTGAATAGGCAATATGGCAGATAGGTAAGAGTTGCTACGCCAAGTACCGTCGATTGAGTCATTCCGCACGAATTCCAAGGTACAAGCACCGAAGTTACTGTTGCGGCATCTTCAACAGAACGACTCAATAATCGTCCCTCCAAACCGCGCTTTTCGTAGAGTTCGCGAAAGGTTTCGCCCGTAATTATAATAGATATGTATTGGTCTGCCGTCAAGAGGTTGGCAAATATACCCGTAGCGAGTGTTGATGCCACCACGCTTGCCGTCTTATAGACAAACTTTGCAAAGAGTCTTGTAATTGCAGACAACATTCCGCTACCCGCCATTACACCACCAAAACACATGGCGCATAAAACCAACCAAATAGTATTAAGCATTCCCTTCATTCCCGAAGTTGCAACTAATTCATTGATAGTTGAATTGCCCGTATCTATTGAAGTAGAGGTTGAGCATACGGTCATCAATGCACGAAAGGTTGCAAAACCATCTTCGCCTCCTATTGTACGAACAATATCAGGCTGCGCCACAACCATTGCCACGCATGACATAACAGCCGACAAAAAGAGCGTCACAAGTGCGGGTAATCGTTTCGCAATAAGCATCATCGTAACAGCGGGAACTACCAACAGCCAAGCCGAGATATTGAACGAATTGTAGAGTGTATCGGTTAATTCCGCAATCTGCGAAGATGCATCAAAATTATGCATTAGGCTTACAATAAGAAACACGACAAGTGCTATCACAAATGCAGGTATTGTGGTAATTGTCATGTATCGAATATGCTCAAAGAGAGGCACGCGCACAGTTGAAGATGCCAACACAGTAGTATCGGATAGAGCCGAAACTTTATCTCCGAAATATGCGCCCGAAATAATTGCGCCTGCAACCCACCCCTCTGAAAAGCCTTGTACCTCACCTACGCCCATAAGGGCGACACCGATAGTGGCAATGGTAGTCCAAGAGCTACCCGTAACAATAGCAACAACAGCGCATATCAAACATGCCACAAACAGAAATATGCTCGGATGAATAATTTTCAACCCATAATACATCAGCGTGGGTACTACTCCGCTCAACATCCAAGTTCCGGCTATTGCCCCGATAAGCAACAAAATAATAATGGCCGAAGCCGATGTGCGGATATTATCAACTATGGACTTTTCAAGAGTGCTCCACTTACAATGACATACCACCACTGCAATAAGCGCACCCACCGATGAGGCAACCAAGAGAGCAATTTGGCTACCGCCCTCAATAGCATCTGCACCGAACACCTTTATAACGAGTGCAAGCATTGCCACAAGCACTACGATAGGCACTAATGCCAGCCAAATAGGTACATTACCGCCACTACTGTATATTTTACTCGTTCCTTTCATTGATGCAAAGATATGAATAATTCGGCAAGTTTTCCGCTTTACGCTTTTAGTTTTCAGTTTTATTTTGTATCTTTGTCGGGTTATACCTATAAAAGGTATAGAGTGTTAAACTAAATTGAGCATATTATGGCTACCAAGACTACTATCGAAGTTCCCGTAGAGGAGCAGACTATTCAACAAGAGATTGTATCGCAAGAGTGCGAAGAGACAACCACTATTGCTACCGAGGAGCAGACCGAAGATGTCGCACCTATCGCAGATAGCATTATCCAACTCGACAAAGAGGGTGTATTAACCCGTCTTGCCGAGAAGGTTTCGGAGGAGCCTTCTGCCGCCTTGCGCAATGAGGTTGAGGCGTTGAAGGTAGCGTTTTACAAACTGCATCGTGCCGATATGGAGGCTCGCCGTAAGGCATTCTTCGAGGAGAATGGCGCAGATGCAGAGTACAATCCTCAGACTGACGAGGCAGAGGTGCGCTTCAAGGAGTTGTACAACATATACCGCACCAAGCGAGATTTGGCTACTGCCCTCTCCGACAAGGAGAAGGAGGAGAACTATCAGGCAAAACTCGCCATTATTGAGGAGTTAAAGGCATTGGTGGATTCGGAGGAGACTCTCAACACCACCTTCGCAAAATTTCACGAATTGCAAGCGCGTTGGCGTGCAATCGGACAAGTTCCGCAGGCACGAGTGAGCGACTTGTACGAAACTTACAACCTCCATGTCGAGAACTTCTACGATTATGTAAAAATAAACAAGGAGTTACGCGACCTCGATTGGAAGCGCAATCTCGAAGCAAAGACCTCACTCTGCGAGCAGGCAGAAGCATTAAACGAAGCTACCTCCATAGTTGAAGCATTCCACAAATTACAGAAGTTACACGAGGAGTGGCGCGAGATTGGTCCTGTTGCAATGGAGCATAAGGAGGAGTTGTGGGAGCGATTTAAGAGCGCATCCACCCTTATCAATCGCCGCCATCAGGAGCATTTCGAGAATATAAAAGCAGAGCAGGTGAAGAATTTCGAGCGCAAATCGGCACTCTGCGAAGAGATAGAGAAGATTTGCACCGAGGCTCCAACATCTCACAAGGCATGGAACAAGGTAAGTGAGCGTTTGCAGGAGATTCAGGCAGAATGGCGCACCATCGGCTTTGCACCTAAAAAAGATAACAACAAAGTTTACGACCGCTTCCGCGCTGCGTGCGATAAGTTCTTCGAGATAAAGCACGCCTTCTATACCGAGGCAAAGGATGATATGGCAAAGAGTCTTGAAATCAAAACTCTGCTTTGTGAGCGTGCAGAGGCAATTGCCGAGCGCGAGGATTGGGCAAAAGCGACCGAGGAGTTGTTGGCGTTGCAGGCCGAGTGGAAAAAGTCGGGAACAGTTGCTCGCAAATATGCTGATGCCGTATGGAAGCGTTTTCGTGCTGCATGCGACAAATTCTTCGAGCGCAAATCGCAACACTTCTCCACTATCGACAATGAGTATTCGGCAAATCTCACCGCAAAACAGTCGCTATTGGAGGAGATGGAGCAGGCTATTGTAAAATCGTTTGACGAGATCAAAGAGTTTCAACGCCGTTGGAGCGATATCGGTTTTGTGCCTATTCGACACAAAGAGTCGTTGCAGAAGCAGTATAAAGCAGCACTCGACAAGCTGTTCGCAATGGTACGCAGTGCAGACCGCGAGCAACAAATCAGCAAATTCAAAAACAGGGTTTCCTCTATGCGTGAGGCAGGTGGCAAGGGTTTGCGTTCCGAGCGAGAGAAACTGTACAATCGCGTAAAGCAACTCGAACAGGAGATTCAGACTTTGGAGAACAATATCGGCTTCTTCGCTAAGTCGAAGGGTGCCGAGGCGATGATTGCAGCCGTTGAGGAGAAGATTGCACGAGCAAAGCGCGATATGGCAGATGCTATCGAACGAGTAAAACTGATTGATTCACAAGAGTAATTCATTTATACAAGTTACACAAAAGATGAAAGAGAACAAGAGTACGATTATAGGCTTTGTCCTAATGACTTTGGTATTCGTGGGCTATATGTTCTACGCGAACTACCAAGCACAAAAGCAACAAGAGGCTCAAATGGCAGCCCAAGTCGAGCAACTTGCCGAGCAGGCATCACAAGCACTCGACACTCCTGCCGAGCAGAAGGTTGAGACCGAAATTGCCAAGACCGAGAGCAAAAAGAGTGATACTCATAAGTTGGTAAGCGATGCCGAGAAGGTTGAAGAGGTTGTTGTAGAGAACGATGTGATGCAGATTCGATTCTCCTCGCTCGGAGCGCAGATTGTAGATGTAACGCTTAAAGATTACACCAAATATGCACCAAAGGAGGAGCGCAATGAGTTGGTACACCTCTTCGAGCCGGAGTCGGCATATTTCAATATGTCGTACTACTTGAAGGATAACCTTCGTACAACCGAGATGTCTACCGCCTATCGCAATTTCGAGGTATTACCCGTTGAGAAGTTTGACAACAAGACGATTGTGACAATGCGCCTACCCGTAGGCAGCGGTTCCATCGAACATATCTACACCATCTACAACGAGCATACACCAGAGCGCGACTACTTGGTAGATTTCGATGTACGCCTTAACGAGCTCGCTCCGATGATGGCAAACCAAAAGAGCATTGCCGTAGAGTGGCGCAATCGCACCTACCAAAATGAGCGTAGTTTCAAGAATGAAAATACATACACTACCCTCGTTTATCACTATCCGGGCGAGGGCGATGTCGAAGATTTAGGCATTTCAGAATCGACAAAAGAGGATGATATTGCAGCTTCGGTAGATTGGGTATCGTTCAAGCAGCAATTCTTCTCATCTGCTCTCATCGGTCGCTCGAATGTATTGCGTCAACCGCAGGTTTCGTTCGCTACGGCAGAACCGAAATCGGGCTACATCAAAGATTTTGCGATGTCTTCATCGGTGGATTACACACCGCAGACAACCCAATATGACTTCTCGTTCTACCTCGGTCCTAACAAGTTCTCGGTATTGAAGAAATTGACCGACAAGAATGGCGAGTCACTCGAAATGGAGCGTATTATCCCACTCGGCTGGGTATTCTCGACATTTATCAGCCGTTGGGTTGTTATTCCGGTGTTTGATTTCTTGCAGAAATATATCGCATCGTTTGGTCTTATCATTTTGATTTTGACCTTATTGGTTAAGTTGGTAATCTTCCCGCTGACCTATAAGAGTTATCTCTCGACTGCAAAGATGCGCGTTATCAAGCCGGAGATTGACGCTTTGAACGCAAAGTACCCTCGTCAGGAGGATGCCATGAAGAAGCAGCAGGAGATGATGGCTCTCTACAACAAGGCTGGTATCAGCCCTATGGGTGGCTGTCTGCCGATGTTGATTCAGATGCCTATTCTGATTGCGATGTTCCGCTTCTTCCCTGCAAGTATCGAGTTGCGAGGTAAGTCGTTCTTGTGGAGCGATGACCTCTCTTCCTACGATAGTATTCTCGATTTGCCGTTCAACATTCCGTTCTACGGTGACCATATCTCGCTGTTCTGCTTGTTGATGACTATTGTGATGTTCGTATATTCCTACATCAACTACCAGCAGCAGGGCGCAGCACAGCCTCAAATGGCGGGTATGAAGTTTATGACCGTCTATATGATGCCGGCGATGATGTTGTTTTGGTTTAATGACTATGCGAGTGGTCTTTGCTACTACTACCTCTTGTCGAACCTCTTCACCATCTTGCAGACAACCATTATCCGCTTCACTTTGAATGACGATAAGATTCGCGCAAAGATGAACTCTCACGCAAAAAATACGAAGGGAAAGAAGTCGCGTTTTCAGCAACGCTACGAGGAGTTGATGAAGCAACAAGAGGCGATGCAGAAGCAGCAGTCGAAGCGAAAGTAATTTTGCAATGGGGTTTGTAGCAAGCATATCCAATGACGAGGTTGCTGCGTTGGAGGCGGTACACTTTGATGGACGCATCGTGGTAGTGGATACCACTGATGCGCTCGCCAAGGCGTGCAAAGAACTTTCACAGCACAATCTTATAGGTTTCGACACCGAAACACGCCCCTCGTTCACTGCGGGAGTGACAAATAAGGTATCGTTGATACAACTCTCGACAGAAGAGTGCTGTTACCTTATCCGACTAAACAAATTGCCCCTATCCCGTGAAATTTTAGCAATATTGTCGAGCGATAAGATTCGCAAAGTAGGTGCTGATGTCAAGAATGATATTACGGCACTCAATCGCTTGCGCCATTTCACTGCAAAGGGATTTATCGACTTGCAAGATGAGGTTGTAAAGTATGGTATTGAGGATAAAAGTCTTCGCAAAATTTCGGGCATTATTCTCGGCAAGAAGGTATCGAAGGCTCAACGCCTCTCCAATTGGGCTGCCAAGCAACTAACGCCGCAACAACAGATGTATGCTGCTACCGATGCGTGGGTATGTATCGAAATCTTCAAGCGTCTAACCCTATAAATCTCTCCGTATGAAACATTTCGTATTTGCCATTGCCCTACTCTTCTCGATATCGGCAACTGCAAATCAGACTCTCGACTACTCGAAGTTGGCACAACACCCACGACTCATTCTAAAAGAGAGAGATATCGAAGCTGTAAAACAAAAAATAGAGAGCGACCAGCCTCTGCTCATACTTCACAATATTATCGAGAGTCGTACAAACGAATTTCTCACAGCCGAACCTACCAAATACAGAATGGTAGGTAAACGACTTCTTGGACGCTGTCGTGCTGTACTCGAGAGGGTCTGCTATTGCTCGTATATGTATTTAGTTAGTGGCGACGAAATCTACGCACGCCGTGCCGAGAAAGAGATGTTGGCAGCAGCCGATTTTGTGAGTTGGAATCCATCGCACTTCCTCGATGTCGGAGAGATGGTAACCGCATTAGCCATAGGCTACGACTGGCTTTACGATTGGCTTTCACCAGAGAGTCGCAAAGTAATCGAAGATGCTATAATCGAAAAGGGTCTGCGTACTTCGGGCAAGAAGAGATGGTGGTCTAAGTCGCACAACAATTGGAATCAGGTCTGCAATGGAGGTCTGGTGATGGGTGCTTTGGCCGTATATGAGCGTATCCCCGAGGAGGCGCAAGAGATTATAGCCGAGGCTCTTCGTAATAACCCGACAGCACAGAAGGAGTATGGCCCTGACGGTGTCTACCCCGAAGGTTTTGGCTATTGGGAATATGGTACCTGGTATGAGGTTATGCTCATCGAGTCGTTGCGTACAGCATTAGGTACAAGTTGCGATTTGGAAAAGGCAGAAGGATTTTTGGAGTCGGCAAAGTTTATGAACTTTATGTCTACCCCGACAGGTGCGACTTTCAACTTCTCGGACTGCGGAAACCCTTCGAATATGATTAACCCTCTACTCTACTGGTTTGCACTCGAGAGTGGAGATATGTCGCTTGTATGGCAGGATAGAGAGCGTCTTTTAAACGAGGAGATTGTACGAGGCGTTAACCGCCAAGCCCCTATTGCTATGTTGTTTGCATCTCGCTGCAACACCAAGGATATAAAGCCTATTCAAGATAGTTTTTGGGCTGGAGAGGGAAAGCAATCCGTATTCCTCTACCGCAAAGGCTTTACCTCGAGCAAAGATGCTTATCTCGGAGTTAAAGGCGGTAGCCCCAAAAACAGCCACGCACATATGGATGGTGGCTCGTTTATCTACGAATGGGGAGGAGTCAGATGGGCTGTAGATCTTGGAAACCAAGACTATCACTCATTGGAATCAAAAGGAATTGGCATTTGGAAAAAGGGACAAGATTCGCAACGCTGGCAGGTATATCGATTGAATAACTTCTCGCACAACACTCTCACTATCAACAACAAGATTCACCAATACAAAGGTATGGTGAGAATGACCAAAGTGCACGACAAGAAGAGATACAAAGGGGCAGAATTCGACCTCTCCTCTCTCTTCACCGACACAGAGAGTGTTACTCGCAGTATCCTGATTGACAAGAACGACAAAGTTACCTGCACAGACAAAATCGCAAACAGCAACAGCAACTGCATCATTCGATGGAATATGACGACCTTTGCCGAGGCAGAGATTATCGACAAGCACACCATTCTATTGAAGCAAGAGGGCAAGAAGTTGTTATTGCGCATCAAGACACCGGCAAGTGCAGAGGCCTACATTATGGATAACAACTCCGACAATTGGTACGATGTGAAGAATAGAGGCGTTCGTGTAGGTTTTACAACGACAATAGCACCATACAGCAACTCTACCATAAAGGTTGAACTGATACCACAGCAATAGCGTATGAAGATGAACAAAGAGATATTTCGCATAGCAATACCAAATATCATTTCCAACATTACCGTTCCGTTGATGGGATTGGTATCCACGGGCATTGTCGGCTCATGGAGTGGCTCGGCAGAGATTATCGGCGCATTGGCGCTCGGAGTATCTATCTTCAACTTCATCTATTGGAACTGCTCCTTTATCCGCATGGGAACAAGCGGTCTGACCGCACAAGCCTACGGAGCAGGAGATTTCCATGAAACAACTGCAATGCTGGCTCGCGCAGTAGTCATATCTTTGATATTGAGCGCATTAGCACTTATATTCCAACAACCACTCGGCAGACTATCGTTGTGGTTGATGGGAGGAGATGAGATAGTAGCAGACTACTTCTTTGCACGCATCTGGGCAGTGCCTGCGGGTATTCTGCTATTCGGTTTGTATGGTTGGTTTGTGGGTATGCAGAACGGAGTTATCCCGATGGCGGTATCAATCACCGTAAATGGTTTGCACATCTTGTTTGGTTGGTGGTTTGTCTATTCGTTCGACCTCGGCATTGTCGGTATAGCCTACGCTTCGGTCGTGTCGCAGTGGATAGGTCTTGTTTTGGCAAGCATACTTATTTTTATCTTCTTCCGCAAGACAATGCGACCAATAGTTCTGCGCGAGGTATTGGATTTTGCTTCGATGAAGCGATTTTTCAAGGTTAATGGCGATATTATCGTGCGCACATTCTGCAATGTCGGAGTCTATACATTCTTTACTGCCGCCTCGGCACGAATGGGAGATGCGGCTATTTTGGCGGTAAACACCGTATTGATGCAGCTCTTGATGCTCTTCTCCTATATGAATGATGGCTTTGCTTACGCCGCCGAAGCAATGACAGGTCGCTTTATCGGAGCAAAGGACTTGCCTTCGCTCAAAAAGTGCCTGCGCTACTGCGTTGTGTGGACTTTTGCCACCGCGGCTATCGCCATTTCGCTCTACCTCGCAGGCTGGGAGGAGTTATTTACAGCCTTCTTGGATAGCGGTACGGAGGAGGAGCTGGCAAAGGTCTTGGAGGTTGCCAGAGAATACATAGGTTGGATTGTCGTTATTCCGTTGTTTGCAGCCTTGCCATTTATGCTTGACGGAGTCTATGCAGGCGCTACACTTACACGAGCAATGCGCAACTCGATGGTAGGTGCAACTGTCATCTTTTTTGCAGTATATTATGCGCTGTTGCCCATTATCGGCAATGATGCGTTGTGGTTAGCATTCCTCCTCTACATCATATCCCGCTTGGTATTGCAATACTTTATGGCAGATAGGCTTCGAGATATCTACAAGCAGATAGAATAAAAGGAAGGGAGTGTCTAACAAGTTTTTTTAGACACTCCCATTTTGCTCGAAGTTGTATAACAAGAGGGATTTCAAGGCTTGCGAAGTGTGAGAAACCGCAGCATACTTGGCGTATGTGAGGATTTCGAACACGAGTATAACGCAG
>JAZQHQ010000079.1:0-27826 GCA_045540675.1 Alistipes sp.
TTGGAGGACAAATAGAAAAAGAGTTGAAATCTCAGATTTCAACTCTTTTTCTATGTACTCGGAGCGGGAATCGAACCCGCACGGCCATTACTGGCCACAGGATTTTAAGTCCGGCGTGTCTACCTATTCCACCATCCGAGCCCTATTTGCGGTGCAAATGTACAATTAAAAATGCAAAATGCAAAATTCAAAATGCAAAATTGCCGGAAAAAACGATAAACCTATCTCGCTCCTTTCAGGCGATTGCATCGTTTGCACAACATTTGGCAGTTGTCGGCTGTTGTTGTGCCACCCTCTGCCCACGGCGTAATATGGTCGCCCTCCATCTGTTCGAGCGCAAACCTCTCGCCACACGCAAGACACACGCCCTCTTGTCGCTCATACGCCTCTCGCTTCTGCTTCTCCGAGAAGGCTCGAATGCTCAAATATCGCTCATCGCTCGTCAGCAGATAGGGGTAAATGCCCTTTTTGTTGGTTACATCCTCATCGAGCATCAACTCTTTTACTTGCTCTTCGAGTGCTACGGCATCGAATGGCTGATTACCATACTTGTTATATAGCACGCCCCACGCAACGCCCTTCATCTCTTTGCGGTATTTCGGGAAAATCAGTCGCACCCAATTTATCACGCTTTGGAAATATAGCCACAACTCGGCAGCATTCGCATCGTTCTGATGCGTAGCCATATAGTACTCTATATTGTGATTATCCTTTTCGGCTATCCACGCAATCGCCGTTTCGAGATACTCTTGTCGTATTGCCGAGCCGCTCATATAGTTACCGCCAAGTCCGTATGCAGGGCAAGAGGTCTTGCTGAAATATCGCTTTGCGTCCGATACCCACGAGCCAGAATATACCGCATTTCGCAACTCTTGGTCGGTGAGTTTCTCGCCGGCGATATTGATTGTGCGAAACCACTCCAACTTCTCGCTATCCGTGCCACTGCAAAGGTAAATCATCAGCTTGTAGTCAAGAAATCGCTTTTGCTCGTCGTTTTGCAAGTTGTGGAAATAGCGCATATCGTAGGCAAATACGCTCGTTACATATTGGCAGATGGATATTGTACGCTGTTGCCCGTCTATCACCTCAAATGTGCCATCGTCACACACTGCCCAATACATTACATTAAGCGGAAAATCACGATTTATGGTTGTTATCACAGCATCGCGCTGCTTGTCTTTATAGACAAATTCGCGCTGATACTTTGGGCGGATATTCAACTTGCCCCCATAGCCGACAACGCCCTCCTCATTGTTATCACGATAACCCTCCACCAACTCTCGAATGGTTATCTCTTTAAGTTCGATATTCATAATTAAATTATGTTTATGTATCCGTCATTCCGAAGGAGTGAAGCGACTGTGGGAATCTCCCTTATTGTTATTAAGGGTAAAGTGGGAGATTGCCACGGCTTGTTCCAAGCCTCGCAATGACAATTTTTATTATTTTTTGATTCTACGAATTAGAATACGAGCATATTTACGAACTCCTTTTTATATGGCCTATCATACTTTTTATAGCCAGGAATAATAATATCTATCTCGTTATTTGCCTGCCCGTTATATACTGCGCCACTATCACATACGACTGATATAGACTCATTTCTACTTAAACTACGCATATTTTCGTTATCTGTAATTCCTAATATCTCAAACTGCGAAGGGTTGTATTTATCAAGAAATGTAATAGGCACACCCATTATGCCATCATAATCAAATGGTATATCAGACACTTTCGCAATTTCTATAGCATTATAGTTGTCGTAAGAAGGATACTCTTCTGGTGTGTATTCTTGATACATTATTAACTCTTCATTGCGTTTACTATGCTCTAGATTTGTGTACCAACCGACATTACCAAATGTTTGGGTTTCTCCGTGCGGCTTCATAAAAGTTTTTACACCTGTTATTCCTATCCACATTTTATTCTTTTTGAGAAGAGGAAATATCTCTTTGTAGGATATTGCATTTTTACTACCTATTATCAAGAATTTTTTATCATACTCAATGAGTTGGGCAACATATTCACGAAATAGCGAAAATGGCGGGTTGGTTACAACAATATCAGCTTGTTTTAGCAACTCGATACACTCTGCTGAACGAAAATCTCCATCGCCTTTGAAACGATGTATACCAATCTCGTCGGGTGACGGTATATGGTCTCCATTTTTATCACCAAAATACTCTAACCAAATAGCCTGCTCACTATTATGGGTGCTAAATAAATCTGCATCCTGATTTTTGTAGCAGGTAGTAATTAGTCGTTTTAGTCCAAGATGCTCAAAATTATAAGCAAAGTAGTGAAAGAAATTAGAGATGCGAGGGTCATCGCAGTTGCATAGTACGGTCTTTCCTCTGAAATGCTCCTTATAGTGCGATAATTCTCGCTCTATATCGGCAAGTTGAGTATAAAACTCATCATTTTTCGCCTTCTTCGCGTGATTAAGGTTAGAGTTTTTCTTTGCCATAGGTCTTGGGAAGTTTCCTTTTAACCCTTAAACCCATAAGCAAAAGAAAAGCGTGAAACCATTTGTTTGCTTATTTGAGATTGGTGGCTCTGGTAAGCCGTGTGTACAAATAAGCACAAATAGCCCACGCCTAATGGCGTGAACTTTCAAAACTTATTCCGTACACTTGTTAATTTACCAGATTCCCAATCTCGGAACAAGAGCTAAAAGCTCAATTAGTAATATGTTAAATCAAAATTTTCTCTTATATCTTCTCTATTTTTTTCGTTTTTTCTATTACAAATATATATAAAATAGTCCAATTATCTGCTACTTGCGTTTGCTCTTGCGAGGTGCGCGATGGCTCTTTTTGCGGGATTTCTTGATTTTGCGGCGAATACCCAAAACAAGTAGTACACCGAACGATACCACGATTATCATCAAGTTCCACAACGGCACATCATCGCCCTTTACACGCGCCCACATCTCCAACATTTTCGGTGTGCGCGAGCCCGAGTCGTGCATCATAGCACAACGCTCGATAACCGCCTTGTCGGGATACTGCACAGGGTTTAGCTTGACCTTCTCGGCTCCCTCGCCAAAGAAGTATGAGGCATCAACGGTCGCTTCGAGTTCGTCATCGCTCTGTGCTTCAAGCACTTCGGGTGATGCGATAACGCTCACATAGCCAATCTCGTCCATATTGCGAATGGCAATATCGGGGCGACACATAAAGTTTATAAAGTAGCGTGCAGCCTTGGTATTTACGGCATATTTCGGAATTACCCAGCCATCAAACCATACATTACTACCCTCCTTCGGCACAACATAATCAAGCGGCACGCCCACCTCGGCTGCCTCCTCAATAGCCCACACGGCATCGCCACTCCAAGTGAGATTGATATAGGCTTTCTCTTTGGTCATCATCTCCTTGCCAAAGTCAGCCTCCCAGCCGGCAACCAACTTTTTCGCCTTTTTGAGGAACTTTTCGACATCGGCAATAGACTCGTCAGTCGAGTCGTACATCAACTCGTCGAGTGTGGTCTTACCCTCTGCCAACTCCTTCTGACGCAGATAGATAAGAATTGTGCCATAGACATCACGGAAGGCATCTTTGATAAATATCTTCTTCTCGAACTTCTCGTTGTGCAGAGTGCCCCAAGTCGAAGCCTCATCGCGCGTTACATAGCGCGTATTATAGAGGAGTCCCGTAGTACCCCACATATAGCCTACGGCGTAGTCGTTGGCATTCTTGCCCGAGCCATCAATCTTGTTGAAGCGGTCAATGATATAAGGCGAGATATGTTGCAGATAGTTAGGTGTTTTGCCGAACTCTTTATCTATCGGCAAAAGCATATCGTTGCGCAACATACGCTCGATAATGTACTCCGAAGGACAGACCACATCGAAATCCTCCTTACCGCGCTCAATCTTCGCCAACATAATCTCGTTGATATCGAAAAGCTGGTAGATAATCTCGACCTCCTCGCCCGTCTGCTCCTTGTACCACACCTTGAAGTCGTCAAGTACCGACTCGTCAATATAGTCTGCCCAATTGTAGATTTTGAGCGTGTGGGCACGGTCTGCCGCACCAACCGAAAAGGCGGTGCAGATAATGCAAATTATTGTAATTAAGACTCTTTTCATCGTAGGTTACATTGCTTGCTTGCGCTTGGCAGCACGCTTTGCGCGAACATTTATGATTATCAAAAGCAGAAGCACCACCACAAAGATAATGGTCGAAAGTGGTCGCAACTCTGGCGTAAGACCACCCTTTCGTGCATCGGCATAGATGTATGTCGAGAGTGTTTCCAAACCCTCATTGCCCTTCGTAAAGAGCGTTACGGCAAAGTCGTCAATCGAGAGCGTAAAGGCAAGAATAAAGCCCGACACCATACCCGGACGAATCTCCGGAATAATGATTTTGCGCAGTGCCTGGAATGGTGTTGCGCCCAAGTCGAGTGCCGCCTCGTAGATATTCGGATTCATCTGCTGCAAGCGTGGCATAACATTCAGCACCACATACGGCGTGCAGAAGGCGATATGTGCCAAAACAACTGTTGTGTAGCCTTGCGAAATACCCAAACTCACGAACAAGAGGAACAACGAGATACCCGTGATAATATCGGGATTGAGCATCGGAATATCGTTCAAGAAGTTGATAACCTGCTTCTTGCGACCACGCATATTGTAAATGCCGATGGCAGCAATAGTTCCCAAAATGGTCGATGCGACAGCTGCAATAAGAGCGATGCTCAAAGTGTTTTGAATTGCCGAAAGCAATGAGTGATGCGCTCCTCCACTGAAAAGTGAGGTGTAGAGTTTGGTCGAAAAACCTGTCCAATTACCCAAAACCTTCGACTCGGTAAATGAGAATATGGCGATAATGATTATCGGCGCATAGAGCAACGCCAGCAAAATCCACAAATAGAGTTGTGCAAAAAATTTCTTCATCTTCTTACCCTCCCCCATTTTAGATTAGGCTCTCGCTGTCCGTCTGCTCATCGCCGTCCGAGAAGAGCGATGTTATACCGATGATTACCAGCATAATAAGCGACAACGCTGCGCCATAGTTCCACATTCCGTTATTGATGTTCTCCTGTATGGTTGTACCAAACAGCTTTACATTGTTCATCGTAAGCAACTCGGCAATCGCAAAGGTTGATATTGTAGGCATAAAGACCATCATTATACCCGACATCACTCCCGGCATCGAGAGTGGTATCGTAACCTTGCCAAATACCTCCATAGGTGTTGCGCCCAAATCCTCGGCAGCCTCAATCAGCGAATGGTCCATCTTTTTGAGGGTGTTGTAGATAGGGTAAATCATAAACGGCAGGAAGTTATAGACCATACCGAATATCAACGCCCCTTCGCCAAGCGGAAATTTCAAGAAGTCGAACAGTGCCACCGTAGCGAGTGTGCGTACCAAGATATTTATCCACATTGGCAGGATAAACAGCACCACCGTAACCTCGGAACGATTGAGTTTCTGGTTGCTCAAAATCCATGCAGCAGGATAGCCGAGTAAGATGCACAAAATTGTGGTTATCAAAGCGATACCTATCGAATATATAAAGGTATTTACCGCTTCGGGCTGCTCCACGAATTTCACGAAGTTTTCGAGCGAAAATGCCCCCTCGGCGTCCTGAAAAGCATAGACCACAATCAGCACAAGAGGCAACGCCACGAACATTGCGAGGAATATGGCGTAAGGTATCGCCCAATTCGCTCGTTTATTGAATATTTTGGCTATAAAATTCATCTCTGCTGACAAAGTTAAACTCGTTTTGATACATAGATGTCGCGCTTGTCGATGGAGATACCCACAACATCGAAATTATCCCATATATCGTTGGTATCCACATAGATAAAGTCGCCATCTTCGGTCTTTACGGTGAGGTGGTAGTGGTCGCCCTTGTACAATATGAAATGTACCGAGCCAATCAACTTTCCGTCCTCCTTGTAGTCGTGCAACTCCACGCGGTTGAACGCCACACGCACCGTTACATTGTCGCCCTCCTTCAAGCCCTGCTCCTTGCACTCGAACTCTGTGCCGAGCATCTCGACCGTTGTAGGCGAGGTCATCACGCCTTGGAAGGTGTTGCAGGTGCGCTCCTTGCGCATTACATGGATATCCGAAGGCTTGATGAACATTCCCACCGTAGCACCCTCCTCGAAGGCGTTGTAGTCCTGAATCATCATCTCGAAGCCCTTGTCCGTTTCGACAAACATCTCGTAGTGAACACCCTTGAAGGTGCATGATTTTACCGTACCCGTAAAGTCGGCATTCTCCACATTTCCGACAATATATATATCTTCTGGTCGTACCACGACATCAACTGCCGTATTCTCTCCAAAACCGCTATCCACACACTCGAACTTATGACCGATAAACTCGACCTCTTTGTCTTTTATCATCGTGCCGTTCAAGATATTACTCTCGCCGATAAAGTCTGCAACAAAGGAGTTTGCAGGCTCGTTGTAGATATCGATAGGGGTGCCAATCTGCTGAATTTTACCCTCACTCATCACTACGATTGTATCGCTCAAAGTGAGCGCCTCCTCTTGGTCGTGCGTTACATAGATAAAGGTGATACCGAGTGCCTCGTGCATCTCCTTCAACTCCATCTGCATATCCTTGCGCATCTTCAAATCGAGCGCAGCCAACGGCTCATCAAGCAGAAGCACTTGCGGCTGATTTACGATGGCACGAGCGATGGCTACACGCTGCTGCTGACCTCCCGAGAGCGAATTGACATCGCGGTCCTCGTAGTCGGTCATCGACACCATCTTCAACGCCTTGCGCACACGCTTGTCAATCTCCTTCGATGCCACCTTTTTGAGTTTCAGACCGAAGGCGATATTCTCGTAGACATTCAGATGCGGAAAGAGCGCATATCGCTGGAAAACCGTATTAAGCGGTCGTTGGTGCGGAGGCATACTCAAAATATCCTTATCCTCCATTGTGATAACACCACCTGCATCGGGCTGTGTAAATCCTGCCAACATACGGAGCAGAGTCGTCTTGCCACAACCCGAAGGTCCGAGCAGCGTCACGAACTCGCCACGCTTTATATCGAGGTTGATGTTGTCGAGAACAACCTTCTCGCCGAAAGATTTCGACAAGTTCTCGATTTTGATAATTGTTTCACTCTTTTTTGCCATCTCTATTTTTTACGGTTTTTCAGAATGGTTTGTGTTAGATTAAAGTGATATGTTGCGCCGACCGATATCGACACGCTATTTGCAAATGAGTTGTAGGCCGCTACGGCGTGCAGTCGCAAATCGCGGCTCTCGCGCAGCGGGAAGTAGTGAATACCGCAACCTGCATACCAATAGTTCGGACAGAGCGAGTTGTCGGTAGGGATAAACCAAATATCATCTGCGCTCTCGTACTCGTAGCCGAAGAGGTCGCTATTGTAGTTCTCGTAGCCACCCTTGACAAACGCCTCGACCTTGTCCTTGTAGTTGTAAAGCAGCTGTCCGCTGATGCTCCACTCCTGATTGAAGAAGCGTTTTACTGACGATGCACGATTCATATAATCGACCTCGATTGTGAAATCTCCTGCCGAGAATGAGTTGCCGAGTGCGATGATATTGAGGAACTTACCACTCTCATACTCCACGAAGTTGGTGGACCATATTGGCGAAAAACAGCCATATTCGCCACTCCAATAGAGCGAGTAGGTGAACAATTTTGATGCGAAAGGTCGCTCGCCGAATGGCGAAGTGCCAAATTGGAAGCGGAGCCAAGTGCTCTCGTCTTTCGAGGTGTAGTTTACCTCGCCACCCCACTGATAAATAGCCATCTTGTGCCAGAATGGCGACACGAGCGAGGTGTGGACATCGACATCGTAATAGTCTAACTCCCAAGTACCTATCGCCAACATATCTTTACCAACGGTAAAGCCGAACTGCCCCACCTGATAGGAGAGGGTGAGCCAGTCGATAAAATCGACATCGTCAGAGCGAAAAGCGTTCTCGTAGAGCGCTTTTGTAGAAGCCCAATCGCTTGAAAACCAATGACCTGCAAACGAGTAGGAGAAATCGCCTACCGAGCCGTCAAGGAATGTGTAGAGTGATGAATTTCCAAAATCGAAACCGCTATAACCACCTTTGATAGGTGCGTACGGATTAACATCGAAACGGGGTGTTACGACAAAGTCGGGAATGCGACTATCGGCATTAGCCTCTTGTGAATAAGTACAGAAGTAGCAAAGTATTGCTACAAGCAGCGCCAATCCTCTTCTCATCTTCCATACAAAAAATCAAATGGTTCAGGGTACAAATATATAAATAAATTCAGAATTCAAAATGCAAAATGCAAAATTATGGGGTAAAAATTGTAAATTTTTATGGCTTTTAGCCATTAGCCATTGGCTATTGGTTTTTTTGTGGCAATAAATAACATTCGGGCTTGCGCCCTGAATGGCACAAAATGACATGCGCACTCTGCGAGTGCTGAATGGCATATAATAATGAATTTGTCGGCTTGTCATTAAGTGAGCCTTGGCGAATGAATGCCATTCAATGCCATTCAGCGAGTAAAACGAGCGACTGCCATTCTTTGTCATCTTTTTGCCGCTTTTTTGCGATTTGTGAAAAATAGTTGCTATATTTGTGGTGCAGTCCTCGGATTGCAGACATTTTATTAGTGAAAGTGTTTCGCTAATCCTTTGCAGCAAAATTTGGCGATTTTACATAGCACAAGGATAGGCAATGACACTCTACACCGCATTTGGTATATCATTTTCTATATATACCATTCGGTGTGAGGTATTGTTTATTTGTGCTTGGGCTACGCCAAATGCCTGCTGTGAGATAGACGAACTGCCTCACACTTTCTTTTTTATAATAACCGCACATTCGGGGCAGGTGGGCAAACAAAAACTTAAATTTTTATGAAGGAGACCAAAAAATGTCCAGATTGTGGTGTGTTGTTGCCTAAAACCGCAGCATTCTGTTCTAATTGTGGAAAAGCATTGAATTTGTCAAACATTCAGGAGGATATTCAGGAAGATGATGAAGAACTTGTGGATGATAGCCAATTAGAAGATGAGGAAGATTATGATGAAGAAGAGTTCTATGAAGGATTGGATCAAAAAGAGGTTGAAGAGTTTAAGCGACAGCAGAAACTTCTAAATTCTACATTATTTGGGCGCATTCTGCGATTTTTAGAGAATAGAGATGTTGATATGCTCTATGCACACAATGTTTTTGCAACTTACGACTTCGGATTTCTCGTTGCAGCGATCATTATCCCAACTATATTGACATGGTTATTCGTGGGTGGTTGTATCAATGAATCATTTGGAAATATTATTCTTGGGTTTGCTCTGCCTGCTGGAATAGTCGGTATTATACCTATGCTGGTCAAGTATTCAAATGATGAAAGTGGTAAGTACACAACCCGAATGGGTCTTTTTGCATTGTATATTGTATCACGCATATTGGGAGTTCTGTATTTTGTTGCTCCTATTTTTGTAGGCTATTATGCGGCTGATCTTATTTTAATCTGCGATGGTAAAATAGGCTTATTTATTACATTGGCTGTAATTTGGGCAATAGCCTATTGGTTGTTCTTCTTCCAAATGAGGAAAGAGGCCAAAGCATATTCTGATTGGGATTGCGCCATCGCAAATGGCAATTATGAGTATCTACATTCTAATCGATTCCGTTATCGCACAAGTTTTGCAGAACAGGACTTTGATCAACAAGATACAAAGATATTTCGCACTTGTAAATGTTATTCAATACTCTGTGGCTCAACGACTATACTATGGGCGCTCCTTGGTCTTATCTTTGCTATTTGTGGCGGAAACTTTGGCGACCAATAATGAATGCTTGCTAGATTAACAATCTCATATTTCTTCTATGTATCGAAAATGATACCCAGCAATAGGGAATATAGGGAACTTAATGAAGTTAGGGAGAATAGCATCGCTAAACTCCCTAATTTCTCTAATCTCTCTAAAAAGCCAATTAGTTTTCCGTTTTTCGTTTTCCGTTTTCCGTTAAAACCTTGCGCAGATACTTCGCAGTGTGGCTCTTTTTGCACTTGGCGACTTCGCTTGGGGTGCCGACTGCGACAATCTCGCCACCTGCCTCGCCACCCTCAGGTCCGAGGTCGATAATATGGTCGGCAACCTTGATAACATCGAGATTGTGCTCGATAACAATAACCGTATTTCCCTTGTCTACCAACTTGTTAAGCACGCCAATCAGACAGCGGATATCCTCGAAATGTAAGCCCGTAGTAGGCTCGTCAAGGATATAGAGCGTGCGCCCCGTATCGCGCTTCGACAACTCTGCCGAGAGCTTTATACGCTGACTCTCGCCACCCGACAAGGTGGTGCAAGGTTGTCCGAGCGTGAGGTAACCCAAGCCAACATCCTGTATCGCTTTCAGCTTCTGATGAATGGTCGGAATATGCTCGAAGAAATCGACCGCTATATTTACGGTCATATTCAGTATATCGTTGATACTCTTGCCTTTATAGCGCACTTCAAGCGTCTCTTTATTGTAGCGGTTTCCGCCACACGCCTTACACTGCACATAGACATCGGGCAAGAAATTCATCTCGATAGTCTGCACGCCCGCACCGCGACACTCCTCGCAGCGACCACCCTTCACATTGAACGAGAATCTACCCGCCTTAAAGCCTCGCACCTGCGCATCGGGCGTAGCCTCGAATAACTTGCGGATATCGGCAAAGACATTCGAGTAGGTTGCAGGGTTTGAGCGCGGTGTGCGACCAATCGGAGATTGGTCCACAACCACCAACTTGTCGATATGCTCCAACCCCTCAATTGTGTCGTATTCAAGCGGTTGCGCATAGGAGCGATAGAGTTTGTGCGACAAAACCGGCACAAGCGTTCCATTTACGAGCGATGATTTTCCGGAGCCACTGACTCCCGTCACGCAGATAAGTTTTCCAAGCGGAAATTCGACATCTACGCCTTTCAGATTGTTGCCCCGAGCGCCAATGATTTTGAGCGATTCGCCACTACCCTTTCGCAACTCTTGCGGTATCTCTATGGTGCGCCTACCTGTCAGATAATCAGCAGTATAACCCTGCGCACCTAAAATTTCACTATAAGTACCTGCCGCTACGATATGACCACCTCGGCGACCTGCCTTCGGACCTATATCCACGATGTAGTCGGCAGCACGCATCATATCCTCGTCATGCTCCACCACAATCACCGAGTTTCCTGCATCACGCAGAGCCTTTAAGGTGCTGATTAGTCGCTCGTTATCGCGCTGATGAAGTCCGATGCTCGGCTCGTCAAGAATATAGAGAACATTTACCAACTTCGAGCCTATCTGCGTAGCAAGTCGTATGCGCTGGCTCTCGCCACCCGACAAGGTGCGTGAAGCACGACCAAGCGAGAGGTAACCCAACCCCACATCGGTCAAAAATCGCAGCCTCTCGCGAATCTCTTTGAGTATCTCGCGTGCAATCTTCAACTCCTTGGCGGTCAGCTCTTTCTCTATACCATCGAACCACTCTCGCAGACGAGAAATCGACATCGCCGACAACTCGGCTATATTTTTGCCTGCAATGCGGAAATGGAGGGCATTCTCTTTCAAGCGACTGCCACCGCAGAGCGAGCATTTGTGATACGCCACAAACTGCTCACGCCACTTCTCGCCTTTGCGGGCGTTGTCATCATCAATTTTGGAGTTTATATACTCGGCTACGCCCTCCCACGAGCGCATCTGGCGACCACGCCCTGCCGAATACTCCGTTACCTCGACCAACATCGGCTCGTCATCGCCATAGAGAATAGCGTTCAAGCCCTCCTCCGAGATTGTGCCGAGTGGGTCATCGAGGGTAAAGTCGTATCGTTTGCCGAGTGCTTCGAGCGTTGCAAACAGCACATTTTCACGCCCTTTGCCGAGTGGCGCAACACCACCCTCGCGGAGCGAAAGTCGCTCATCGGGAATAACCTTTTTAATATCGAAAACTGCCTCCTCGCCAAGTCCGTTACAGCGAGGGCATGCACCCTTCGGAGAGTTAAAAGAGAATGTAAACGGCTCCGGGTCCTCGAATGCGATGCCTGTGGTCGGGCACATCAGATGGCGCGAATAGTGGCGTATCTCGCCCGTGTCGTAGTCGTGAATTGCCATCTGCCCTTTGCCCTGTCGCATAGCCTCACGGAGCGAGGTCATAATGCGGTCGCGAGCCTCCTCTCGGGCAGTCATTCTATCAACAACCAACTCAATAGAGTGGGTTTTGTAGCGGTCGAGCTGTTCACCACCGGTGAAGTCGCGAATTACACCGTCAATGCGGGCGTAGATATATCCTTTGCGGAGGAATGAGTCGAAGAGTTCTCGATAGTGTCCTTTACGCTCTCGCACTACGGGTGCAAGAAAGGCGATTTTACGACCTGCATAGTCGCGCAAAATCAAATCGGTAATCTGCTCGTCAGAGTAGTGCGCCATCTCCTCGCCCGTAGCAGGCGAAAAGGCTCGTGACGCACGAGCAAACAAAAGTCGCAGAAAATCGGCTATCTCGGTAACTGTACCTACGGTTGAACGAGGGTTGCGATTAGTGGTTTTTTGCTCGATGGCGACAACGGGCGACAAGCCCGAAATTTTATCCACATCGGGGCGCTCCATTGTGCCGATATATTGTCGTGCATACATCGACAAAGTCTCCATATAACGGCGTTGTCCCTCGGCATAGATGGTGTCGAAGGCGAGCGATGACTTGCCCGAACCCGACAATCCCGTAATGACAACCAATGCATTACGAGGTATTTCGAGGCTTATATTTTTGAGGTTATGAACTCGCGCACCCTCAATTTTAATCTTCTCCTCCATCTCTTTTTTTAATTGACAGTTGACAATTGATAATTGACAATTAAGGTAAAACGATGAATCGTTTTGTTGTTTTATTTTCTTTACTCCTTAATCGACAAAAGTGCATAGAAAAAATCGTGCAAAGATAGCCAGCCAATCAAGTCGGCAAAGCAGATGGCGACAATTACCGCCATAAATATTTTTATGAAATTCTTGCCCCAATTCGCCATATAGTGCGAGGCGAGGAACGAGCCTATCATATTGCCTACGCCGTGAACAATTCCGAAGATGTAATCGACATCGCCCATAATCATAAATACCGCCAACGAAAAAGGCGTAGCAAGCAGAATCACAAAGCCTTTGATGGCATTTGCTGTCACTAAATCCATTCGCATCAGCCAGAGCGTAACGGCGAGAATAAGGTATCCGATGCCGATGTAGATAAAACCTCCATAGAAGCCGATAAGGAAGAACCAAAGGTAGTGCAGAGGCTTTATTTCGATATTGTGTCCCTCCTTGATTTTGATTTTGTTGTCAAAAAGGAGATAGACCATTATGATTAGCAGGATTACGCCAAAACATATCTTGAAGACCATATCGGTCATGTGGTGCGATACGAGAGCGCCTATTATGTTACCTACGATTACGGGGATAGAGAGCAGTAGTCCCTGATTGACATTGAACGACTTTTTGCGGATAAATGTTATCGAGGCGGCAAGGTTTTGCATCAATACCACGATGCGGTTTGTGCCGTTTGCAATATTGATTGGCAGACCAAATGCCATAAACATAGTCATCGTTATAATCGAACCACCCCCTGCAAGGGTGTTGATTATACCCACCAGCGTACCCGAAACAAGCAACGCAACAGCTATGTGCCAATCCATCATTTTCCTAACTTTTCGCTCTTAGAGCGACAAAGATAGGAAAATAATTGACAATTGACAATTGATAATTGACAATTAGGCGATTTTTTTTGTGAGATTTTTGCGCTACTGACCTAAAATCTTGCTACGGGAGCAGCATCGAGGGTTGAAAACTCCTCTTTCAAATACTTGTAGTATCCGGCTACGGCAATCATTGCGGCGTTGTCGGTTGTGAAGCGGCGCTCAGGGATAAAAGTACGCCAACCACGCTTCTCGCCTTCGGCTGCAACGCGCTCTCGAAGGAGCGAATTTGCGGCTACTCCACCACCTATGGCGATGTCCGAAATACGATGGTGCTTGGCAGCCTTTACAAGTCGCTCTACAAGAATATCCACAACGGTGTGAAGTATCGCTGCACATAGGTCAGCCTTGCGTTCTTCGATGAAATTAGGGTTTTCCGCCACCGCATCACGCAAGGTATAGAGGAAAGATGTTTTTAATCCCGAAAACGAGAAATCGAACTCTCCGATGCGAGGTTTTGCAAACTTGAAAGCATCGGGATTTCCCTCCTTTGCGAGGGCATCAATAACAGGTCCTCCCGGGTATGGCAAGCCCATAACTTTTGCGCACTTGTCGAGTGCTTCGCCCGCTGCATCATCAATGGTTGAGCCGACAATCTCCATGTCGAATGGCGAATTAACCTTTACGATTTGGGTGTGTCCTCCGCTGACCAAAAGGCAGAGAAACGGGAAGTTCGGGTGTTCGCACTCCTTGTCGGGCATATCGACAAAGTGCGAAAGGATATGTCCGTGCAGATGATTTACCTCTACAAGCGGGATATTGTTGGCTATGGCCAAACCCTTGGCAAACGATGTGCCGACCATCAAAGAGCCGAGCAAGCCCGGACCACGGGTGAAGGCGATAGCATCAATTTTGTCGGGTGTGATGCCGGCATCGCGCAAAGCCGCATCTACCACAGGCACAATGTTTTGCTGGTGTGCGCGAGAAGCGAGTTCGGGGATTACTCCGCCATATCGTTCGTGTACCGCTTGCGAGGCAATTACGCTCGAAAGCAGGGTTGTGTTGCGTAAAACCGCAGCTGAGGTGTCATCGCACGAAGATTCAATACCCAAAATTACTATTTCATTGTTCATATTTCGTAATTTTATTCTCGTCTAATTTTTTGGCTTTTTGTTTGCAATTTCGGCAAATTATAACTACTTTTGTAAGTTATTATATAACTTAAAAGGCGTAAAGTGCCGAAAATGAGGACAAAGCCGTGCGCAAAGTTACAAAAATATTGTTAAGAGTGTTATCCGCAATCGTTTTATTGCTGATAATTTTGCCTTTGCTGCCCGCTTTGTTGCTCGCCATTCCTGCGGTACAGAATATAGCCATTGATAAGGCTGCGACTTGGGCAGGCGACTATCTCGGTACGCAGGTGTCGGTTGGGCGCATAACTATCGGACTGCTCAACAGGGTTGCAGTGCGTGACTTCTATGTTGCCGATTGGGATAATGATACCCTACTCTATGTAAAGCGCGCTGATGCCTATCTCGGCTCGTTGGCATCGTTGGTGTCGAATAAGAATCTTGTTATAAACTACGGAAATATACAGGGAGGTAAATTTGTTGTGCGTGAAACCGAACGCGGAACATTTGCCGTGAAGGAGATTACCGACCAACTTGTAAAAAACAGAGAGAAGGATAGCGGCTTCCGCCTCGATGTTCGCTCATTAGATGGCTCGGATATAGATTTCTCGCTTCTTCGTATAGATGACCCGGATGATGGCGGTATCGACTTTGCCAATATGCATCTGCTCGGTATGGATACCCATATCGACGATTTGCTGGTTAGGAGTGGCGGTCATGTGGCGGGTGATATTCGCAGATTGTCGTTTGTGGAGCGTAGTGGCTTTGTGCTTGACGATATGTCTGGTCACTTCCTTGTCGATAACGGACAGATAGAGGTCAAAGAGGCACAACTCGAAACAGCATTGAGCCATATAAATCTCGACTATTTGCTACTCGATGGCGATAATTGGTTAGAGTATCGTGACTTTATCAACAAAATACCGATTATCTGCAATGTTTCGGATAGTCGTGTGTCGTCAGATGATGTGGGTTACTTTGCCACTACGATATGGGGTTGGCAGACTACGATACGCAACGCTTCGATTTCGATGAACGGACCTGTGGCAAACTTCAAGGGCAAGGTGGCACACGCAACGCTCGAAGATGGCGGAGTTTTGCAAGGCTCGGCACGAGTTCGAGGACTTATAGATGTAGAGAAAACTCGCTTCGATATAGATGTGAATAAGTTAGAGGCAACTACTGAGGAGATTACCTATCTTTTGAATACGATAGCGCATCTCTCGCTCGGAGAGAGTGCTTTGCGATATGTCGAGCGTATAAAGGGTGTAGAGGCTTCGGGAGAGTTTCATGGTACAATTCGAGATTTTAAGGCGAACGCGAAGGCTCGACTTACAAGTGGCGGAGATGTAGCGTTGGAGTGCTCGATGTTGAATCCTGCCGAAGGTCGCAAGGGTGTCGATGCGGTGGTAAATGCCGAAAATCTGAACTTGTCAACCATCTTGGCAACCGATGTTGTCGGTAATGCAACTTTTGAGGCAAGTGTTGAAGCAGAACTCGGAGGTGGTACTCCTGTGAAACTTAAAGGTAACGGCTCGGTTGAAAGTTTGGCATTGAATGGCTACGATTACAACAATCTGACTCTTCTTGCCGATATAGAAGATAATCGTATTGCAGGCTCTGTAAAAGCATCAGATGAAGCATTGGTGCTTGATGCGCAAGCGTTGTTGGATTTCTCGGAGAAGGAGATGCCTCTTTATGATGCGGTGATGACAATAGAGCGTGCTGACCTCCACGCGATGAACATCAACAAACGCGATACTATATCGGTATTGCGAGGAGATGTAGGTTTGTCTGCTCGCGGAGCATCGTTAGATGAATTGAACGGAGTGTTGCGCGTGGCTGGTGCCGAATATGAAACAGTAGGCAGAGGTTGTAATGCCGATTTGGTTGAGTTGGCGATTGAGAGCAACGAGGATGCCCGAACATTGACTCTTGCCTCGGATTTCGCCAATGCGGTATTTGAGAGTCGTACGGCATATAAGGATGTGATATACTACCTTAAAAATCTGTTGGCGCATTATCTACCGCAACTCTACGATGATGCAGCGCGTCAAAATATCAATACTCACATAGAGGAGATTGGTAAGGAGGTTGCCATACTCTCGGTTACTACGAAGGATATAGACCCATTGTTGGGCTGTATAACCGATGGATTGGAGATGGCAGAGGGCTCGAAGGTTGAGATGTTGGTAAGTCCTTCGGATAATCGTTTCTTGATGCACGCCTCGTCAGAGTATCTGATGCACGATAACTATCTCGCAACAAACATAGATATAAATGCCTCGAACGCCTCGGATTCGTTGGCGGTGAAAGTATCGGCAAATGACTTCTATGCCGGAGCGTTCCACTTCTCGGGTGTAGGCGTAGATGGCGGCGTAAGAGATAACACTATCTGCGTAGATATGATGTTTGCCGACTCGGTGCGTGATATGAGTGGAGCGTTGTCGGCAAAGGCAAAGATAGCACGAAAGAATAATCATCGTAATATCTCCATATCGTTCAATCCATCTTCGGTTAATAGTGGAGATAGTTCGTGGAAGATAACAACCGATGGAATAGAAATTGACTCATCGAAGGTTGATATTCGCCGTTTTGCAGTGCGTAGTGATACGCAGGAATTGTATGTCAATGGAGTTGCTTCGCGCAGTGCCAAGGATTCTGTATATATGAGTCTGCATAACTTCTCGTTAGCACCGTTTACTCAGATAACCAATCAAATAGGCTACGAGATAGATGGTCGTACGAATGGCTATGCGATAGTCTATTCGGCATTCAAGGATTCGCGCATCGATGCAAAAATAGAGATGGATAGCGTGAATGTCAGCGGTATTGCAGTGCCCGATTTGCTGCTCACTTCGCAGTGGGATTTCGGACGCAGTCGTGCTTCGCTCGATATCTCAACACGACACAACAATAAGCGTGTTATACAGGGCTATTTTGCTCCTTCTCAGAAGCGTTATTATGCTCGAATGCAGACAGATGGTATCTCAATGGGACTTCTTGATCCTCTGTTGAGTGGCGTAATTACCGATACCGAGGGTGTTGCTTCGGTCGATTTGTCGATTATGGGAGAGGGACGAATGGCAGAGTTGCAGGGCGAGATAGCGGTCGATTCGCTTGCTACAACGGTGGACTATACTCGTTGTCGTTATACTGCTCCAAAGGCAACAATTGCGGTACAAAACAATAGATTAATGACCGAGAATGTTCCTGTCTACGATAGCAGAGGTCAGAGTGGTGCATTGTCGTTAGATGTGTCGTTGGCTCATCTCTCCAATATCGAATATAATGTCGGATTGAGGGTCAATAATATGGAAGTACTAAACACTACCGAACGCGATAATTCGATGTTCTATGGTAATATCTTCGCAACGGGTACGGGTACGATACGAGGCGATAAAGCGGGTGTGAAGATGGATTTTGTGGCGCGTAGTGATGACAACTCGAAGTTCTATATGCCTCTGACCGACAATAGCGAGATTTCGACAGCCGATTTTGTGACTTTCGCCACAAAGAATACCGATACTACATCGTATCTGATGCGAAAGAAGTTAATGTTCGAAAACCGCCAAAAACGCCGTACTTCGGGTGGCGATGCGATGGATATCACGATGGCACTCGATGTGCGACCTAATGCAGAGGTGCAACTTGTCATCGATCCGACAGTTGGAGATATTATCAAAGGTACGGGAGAGGGACTTCTCAATTTGCGAATAAATCCGCAGGCCGATATCTTCGAGATGTATGGCGATTATACAATCGAAAAAGGAAGTTATCTGTTCACTTTGCAGAATGTTATCAACAAGTGGTTTGATATAGAGCCCGGCTCGACCATTCAATGGACCGGTGACCCGCTTGATGCGATATTGAATATCGATGCAGTGTATAAGTTGAAGGCTTCGTTGCAACCTCTGTTGGAGGGCTCTCTTACGGAGAGTAACCGTTCTACACGCGCAGTGCCTGTTGAGTGTGTGATACATCTAACGGATAGATTGATGCAACCTACCGTGACATTCGATATTGTGGTGCCGAGCGCGGATTCGGAGGTGCAGAGCCTTATCGCAAGTGCGCTGGCTACACCGGAGAGTAAGTCACAGCAATTCCTCTACCTGATTATTGCCAACAGCTTTATCTCGGAGTCCTCGAATACGATGACTTCGTCTATCGGAGCTTCGGCAACAGCGGCTACGGGATTTGAAATGTTGTCCAATCAGTTTAGTAATTGGCTATCGAATGATGATTATAAAATCGTGTTGCGTTACCGTCCTCGCACCGAGCAGATGAGTGATGAGGTCGATTTCGGCTTCTCGAAGGGATTGGTTGATAATCGTTTGTTGATAGAGGTCGAGGGCAACTATATCGTGGATAAGACGCAGGTCGTAAATGCTACATCAAACTTTACGGGCGAGGCCTATCTGACTTGGCTGATAGACCGTGCAGGAACACTCCGTTTGAAGGGCTTTACCCATACGATAGACCGATTTGACGAGAATCAGGGTTTGCAAGAGACGGGTATCGGCATCTATTTCAAGGAGGACTTTAATAATGCGCGAGATCTGCGCCAGCGATTGAAATATCGCTTTAAGCGCGATAAGAAACGCAATAACGGCGAAGATAAAGAGAAGAGTGTTAAAAAACAAACTAAATAAAAAACAGACAAAACTATGATTAAACTTTTGCAGGCAGCCGAGGTAGCGGTAGAGACCGCAGCGGCAGGAAAGATGTCCCTTTGGGAGTTGTTCAACCAAGGAGGTTGGCTTATGTGGGTACTTCTCTTGTTGGGAGGAGTGACTATTTTTATCTTTGTTGAGCGATTTGTGGCTATTCAGCGTGCACAACGCCTCGATATGCACTTTATGAATCGTATTCGCGACTATGTCGTAGAGGGTAAGGTTAAGGAAGCAATCGCCTTCTGCCACCACGAGAATACTCCGATTGCACGAATGATTGAGAAGGGCTTGGAGCGTCTTGGTCGTCCGATGAGCGATGTACAGAGCGCAATAGAGAATGTTGCAAACTTGGAGGTATCGAAGTTAGAGAATGGACTCCCTACTCTTGCGACCATTGCCGGAGGTGCGCCTATGATTGGATTCTTGGGTACTGTACTCGGTATGGTACAGACCTTTATGGATATGTCGGCTGCGGGCGGAACAGTGGATATGGCACTCCTCTCGGGTGGTATGTATGTAGCGATGGTAACAACCGTGGGAGGTCTTATTGTCGGTATTCCGGCATATTTCGGCTACAACTACTTGGTAGCTCGTATCGAGAAGTTGGTATTCCGTATGGAGGCGAACTCGATTGCATTTATGGATATTTTGAATCAACCTGCTCAAAAATAGTAGATTATGGCAATAAAGAGAGGCTCAAAGGTCGATAAGTCATTCTCTCAATCGGCTATGACCGACCTGATGTTCCTTTTGCTGATATTTATGCTTATTGCAACTACGCTCATCAACCCGAATGCGTTGAAGTTGGAGTTGCCGAAGAGTTCAAATCAGTTGAAGGATAAGGCTATTACAACCGTTTCGATTGAGCAGAAGGGCTCGGAGTATATCTACTATGTCGAACTCGACAAGGTGTCGGGCATCGAGGGCGTAGAGCGTGCTTTGAAGAGTCGATTGGAAGGACAGGAGTCCCCTACCGTATCGTTGCATTGTGACAAGAAGGTTGCAGTTGATGAGGTAGTTAAGGTGATGAATATAGCCAAAGATAACGGATATAGATTGATACTTGCAACGCAAGCAAAATAATTGACAATTGATAATTGACAATTGACAATTATAGGAGTTTATGAAGTCAAAACATTTTGCATATATCTTCACTGCGTTGTATGTGGTGTTGCTTGTGCTGGCTTTTCGATTTGGCGAATTTTCCATTCGTCCGAAGGAGCAACCGCAGAGCGACATCATATACATTGAGTATGTGAAGCCCGAACCGCCACCAAAGCCCAAACCAAAACCTGCACCAAAAGTAAAGGAGGCACCGCGCCACGAAAACCTCGCTCCGCGTGATAATACGCAGCAGGCATCGGGTAAGGCGGAGGAGACGCGCACGGTAAATCAGCGTGCGTTGTTCAAGATGTCGAAAGATGGCGCGGATAAACCTGCCAATGCGGGTAATCCATACGCTCGACAAGACACGGTAACAACAGCGGCAGGAACAGGCGGAGGTTTGAATCCTATCGGTAACGAAGCCCTCGATGAAGGCTTACAAGGGCGTGGTTTGGTTGGTTCGTTGCCACAACCGATATATCCGGCAGGTAATCGTGGAGGTAAGGTTGTGGTGCGTGTAGCAGTCAATCAGTCGGGCGTAGTTACCGAGGCGGCATACGAGCCAAAAGGCTCAACAACCTCGGATAAGGCATTGGTGGATGCTGCGTTGACAGCAGCGCGTAAGGCGCGTTTCACCGAGAGCAAGGCATTTGTTCAAGGAGGTAGAATAACCTATGTATTTAGAATGAAGTAACTGATATGAAATTTCTGTTTATGCTTTTATGTTGCATGGTGGCAGTGTTGCCATTGCGTGCAGAGGAGAAAAAAGAGTATAAGGGGGCGCATTTGGCATTCGAGCATACGGAGTATGACTTTGGCAAAGTGTCGCGCAGAGGCGAGGATAAGAACTGTGTATTTCGCTTTGTAAATGATGGCACAGAGCCATTGGTTATTCTATCTGCCACAACATCGTGTTCGTGCTTAAAGACAGAGTTCTCTCGCAAGCCTATCGGTGTTGGAGAGTCGGGAGAGGTGAAACTTTCTCTTGAATCCAAGAAGGTCGATAAGGGCATCTTTCGCCGTGTTGTGCAGATTCGCTCCAATTCCATAGGCGGAACGGAGATAATAACTATAAAAGGTATTTCAAAGGATTAAATAAAAAGGCTAACGGCTACAAGCTAATGGCTAACGGCTAAAAAATTATGAGTACAGTAATTCGTTTTTCGGGGGATTCGGGCGATGGTATGCAGATGGTAGGCAATCTCTTTTCGGAGAGTGCCGCATTTGCAGGATATGGAGTTTTTACCTTCCCCGACTACCCTGCCGAAGTTCGCGCACCGCAGGGAACAGTGGCGGGCGTTTCGGGTTTTCAGGTACATTTCGATAGACATGCGGTAACGCACGAAGGCGATAAATGTGATATATTGGTGGCGATGAATCCTGCTGCACTGGTGGCACATCGGAAGTATGCTACGGCTACCGCTATGGTGTTGTTAGATAGCGATAACTTTACGAAGGAGTCGGTTGCAAAGTTGGGCTACGACATCGAAACAATAGTTGAGCAGTTGAATATGGGCGAGTGTAATATTGTGGAGGCACCTATTACACAGATGACGCTCGATGCCGTAGCGGAGTGCGAACTCGACCGTAAGTCGGCGTTGAAGTGTCGCAATATGGTCGTGTTGGGCATAACGCTCGGGATGTATGACATACCGACTGAATATGCCGAGAAGTTTATCGTGAAGAAGTTTGGAGTAAAAAATCCACTTGTTTGCAAGGCGAATATTGCAGCATTGGAGGCGGGTGAAAACTATGCTCACAATTCGCACCTTGTAGGCGAAAACCACGAACATAATGGCGTAAATGCCCTCGCAAAAGGTGTTTATCGCTCCATAAATGGCAATCAGGCGGTGGCTTGGGGCTTTATAGCTGCGGCAGAGAAGAGTGGCAGACCGCTATTTTGTGGCTCCTACCCTATTACTCCGGCTACGGGTATCTTGGAGGAGTTGGCAAAACATAAGGCTCTCGGTGTAAAAACTGTGCAGGCGGAAGACGAGATAGCGGGAATTTGTACCGCTATTGGTGCTTCGTTTGGAGGCTCATTGGCAGTAACGACCACATCGGGTCCGGGCTTGGCATTGAAGAGCGAGGCTCTCGGTTTGGCTGTTATGGCACAGATACCTCTGGTCGTTGTCGATGTTCAGCGTGGAGGACCTTCGACAGGTCTGCCGACAAAGAGCGAACAGGCAGATTTGTTGCAGGCGATGTATGGACGAAACGGAGATTGTCCGTTGGTTGTACTTACGGCTCACTCCCCTGCCGATTGCTTCGATAAGGCGTATATGGCGGCAAAAATCGCCTTGGAGCGTATGATGCCGGTGGTGCTTTTGACCGATGGCAACCTTGCCAACGGAACAGAGCCTTGGCGCGTGAGAAAAGTTGCTGATATGCCAACAATTACACCTCCTATTGTTTCGCACGAGGAGTTGGCGGCAAAGGCGGAGTGTTTCAATGAGCGCGGATTGTTCAAACCATATTCGGCAAATGAAAATCTCGCTCGCTATTGGGCGATACCGGGAGCAAAGGGGTTGGAACATCGTCTTGGCGGCTTGGAAAAGCAACCAGCAACGGGGGCGATATCCTATTCGCCCGAGGACCACGCTGCAATGGGCACACTTCGTGCCGAGCGAGTAGCGCGAGTGGCGGAGATGGTGCCGAGCATAGAGGTTGAAGGGGCATCAGAGGGCGATTTGCTCGTTTTGAGTTGGGGCAGCAATGTCGGCAAGGTGTCGGAGGCTGTGGCACAACTTCGTGTCGAGGGTGCAAAAATCTCTCATGCTACCGTAGAGCTGATAAATCCATTGCAACGCGGTGTTGCTGATGTTATGATGCGATTTAAGCGTGTCTTGGTTTGCGAGAGTAATAGTGGTCAACTCGCTACACATCTGCGCTCTACGACTAATCACAAAGATATCCGCTCGGTAGCAAGTATGGAGGCGAAGCCATTTGGAGTATTGGCTTTGAAAGCGGAGATTTTGGCAAACTTAAATTAGAGGAGATTTTAAGATGAAAAGAGAATATACGCCAAATGATTTTCGTAATGGCAACCCCGTAAAGTGGTGTGCAGGTTGTGGTGATCATGCCATCTTCAATTCGGTGTTGAAGGCGTTGCCGGAAGTTGCAGACCGACTTGATATTCCTCGTGAGAATTTTGCCTTTATCTCGGGTATCGGTTGCTCATCGCGATTTGTATATTATATGAACACCTACGGCTTTCACACCATTCACGGTCGTGCAGCGGCTATCGCTACGGGCTTAAAGACGGCTCGTCCCGACCTCTCGGTGTGGGTTTGTTCGGGCGATGGCGACTCGTTGGCGATAGGTGGTAACCACTTTATCCACGCTTGCCGTAGAAATATAGACTTGAACCTGATTTTGTTCAATAACGAGATTTACGGCTTGACCAAAGGTCAATACTCCCCTACCTCAAAACTTGGCAAGGTAACTAAAACATCGCCTTTTGGCACTATCGAAGAGCCATTCTCGCCTGCGGTATTGGCAATTGGTGCAAAGGCTTCGTTTGTGGCGCGTACAATCGATATGGAGTTGGACTTGACCAAAGAGATGTTGGTCGAGGGTGCTTGCCATAAGGGTATGGCGGTTACCGAGGCATTGGTAAATTGTGTGATTTTCAACAATAAAACCCATGCCGACTATGCCGAGTCGAAGGCTATACGCGAGGAGCGCACCATTCGCTTAAAGCATGGCGAAAAGATGCTCTTTGGCGCAGAACGCAATAAGGGATTGGTGCTTGACGGCTTGAAGTTGAAGGTCGTAACCATTGGCGAAGATGGCTACACGCTTGACGATATTTTGACGCACGATGCACACACCGAGGATACGGCACTGCATACAATGTTGGCTTCGATGCGTTATCCTGAATATCCTGTTGCTGTGGGAGTTATTCGTGATGTTGCACGCCCAACATACGATAGCGAAGTTGCTCGTCAAATTGCAGAGCAACAAGAGCGCGAGCCAAATAAAACCGCCGATGATTTGTTCTTCGGTGGTGAAACTTGGGAGGTAAAATAAGATAAGAAAGAGAGATGAAAATTGGAGAGATACAGACTCTGCGTGTGGCGCGAGTTTCGGAATTTGGATTGTACCTTGCAGACGAGGAGGGCAACGAGGTGTTGCTCCCAAATCGCTATGTGTCGCTGACGCAGAAGGTTGATGACGAGGTCGAGGTGTTTGTCTATCACGACTCGGAGGATAGAATCGTGGCAACAACCGAAACACCGAAAATCACCGCCGGCAAGTGCGCCTATTTGAAGGTTGTGGATAAGAATATCCATGGCGCATTCCTCGATTGGGGCATTACGGGCAAGGATTTGTTCCTGCCGAATCGCAATCAGCAGGGCGGAGTTGTGGTTGGCTCGTACAAGGCTGTATATCTCTATGTCGATAATATCACCGACCGCTGCGTGGCAACCTCGAAGTTAAAGCAATATGTTAATAATGAGGATATTATCACCCTCTCGCCACGCCAAAAGGTGGAAGCGTTGATTGTGTCGGAGAGCGAGATTGGCTATCGTGCAATAGTTGAAAATCGCCATTGGGGAATGATTTATAAAAATCAGTTGTTCCGTGATGTGAAACTTGGCGATAAGGTCGAGGCGTATGTGAGCCGTATAACCGATGACAACCGCATTGACCTCTCGTTGCAGCAGAAGGGCTTTGCGCAGGTCAAGGACTCGGCAGAGGTTTTGTATGATGCTATCGTGGCGGCAGGCGGTACGCTTGCACTCTCGGATAACAGCTCGCCCGAGGAAATTCGCGAGAAGCTGAATATGAGTAAAAAGTTGTTCAAACGCTCGTTGGGAGTTCTTTTGAGCCACGGAAGGGTGAATTGCACTGTCAGTGCAATTCAAATTAAGAATTGAGAATTAAGAATGCAGAATTAGGCTTTTAGCCATTGACCATTGGCTTTATAAAGCTATCGCCTCGCAGTTTTTATCCGCGAGGCGATAACTTGTTTATAGGAGATTATTCCCAAGTTAATGTATATGTAATTTTCTCTTCGTTGATTGCTATTTTTGAGATATAGCCTTCATTGTCAAATGTATATGAATAGGAAACTACTACTGCCTGCTCTCCATAATCCGGACCATCGTTCCAAGTTGTTGTTACTGTTGCAGGTAGTTGTTTAGTTCTAACTCCAATTATCTCTGGGTGTGCCATCAACAGAGGTTCAGAACTTATGTACCCCTCTACAAAGATAGGAGAATAGCCCTTGCTACAAGACTCCTTATAAGTTAATTTAATACCATTGTCTATGATCACAAGTTTATCTCCATCCCAAAGATAGTCATCTGTGTACCACCTCGATTTGATTTGAGATAACCTATTTGAATTATTATAATAGAAAGTCTCGATATCTTCATTTCTATTGTTACTCTGCACTAGCCCATTTTCTATGTCGTATTCGTAACTACTGCTACTCTTTTCTGTATAACCATCAGGATTAACCACTTGGGTTTGTTTATTGACAACAACCGCATTGTCTCCCCAAATATACTGATATGTATGGACTTCTTTACTTGACTCGTATTTTTTACTATCAACAACTTCAATTACTCTTCCTTGATTGTCATAACTAAATGTAGTATAAGTTTCTTCACCCAAAACAATCTTGGTTAGTTTTTTCTCGTTGATACTGCCACCGCCACCATCGGAGCCATCATCACTGCTACAAGCCGTGAAATTCATACACATACAAACAGCAACCAATGCCACTTCAAAAAGTCTAAAAATTTTCATAATAATTTAAGTTTTTGTTGCCCACCAACCCCGAATGTGCGGTTTTATAAAAAAGAAAGTGTGAGGTCGTTCGTTTTATCTGACGATAGGCATTTGGCGTAGCCCAAGAGCAAATAAACAATACCTCACACCGAATGGTATATAGAAAATGATATACCAAATGCGGTGTAGAGTGCTGTTGCTTATCCTTGCTCTTTGTAAAATCGCCAAATTTTATCGTCAAGGTTAGCGAAACACTTTCACTAATAAAATGTCTACAATCCGAAGACTGCAATGCAAATTTAGAAATAATTTTCTATACTTGTGGTATTGTGAGCAAAAATTTTTATTTTTGCGGTAAATAAATCAAATACCTTTAATTGTCAATTATCAACTGTCAATTGTCAATTAAAATAGCCAATGGCTAAAAGCAAAATTTATGTCAACAATTGCAACCGCAGAGCGTGTATCGCTCGAAAAGTCAGATAATTATGTGTTCCAGCGCTCGGTGCTGGCGTATCATCGTGCTGCCGAGTTGGTCGAGGGCGATATCCTCGAAATCGGCACCGGCTCAGGTTATGGCGTGGAGGTAATCGCTCCGAAGGCTACACGCTACATCTCTATCGACAAGGAGTTGCCAACTGTGCCTCTCCAACTCGAAAATGTCGAGTACTACGATATGGAGGTTCCGCCAATCGGCTTCGAGAACTGCTCGTTCGATTCGGTGGTGTCGTTCCAGGTTATCGAGCATATCGAGGAGGATATCGACTTTGTGCGTGAGGTGGCGCGTGTGTTGCGCCCGGGTGGAAAGTTCGTTGTTTCGACTCCTAACGCTCCGATGTCGCTCACTCGCAACCCTTGGCACGTGCGCGAGTATAATGCTGACGAGTTGCGCAACCTGTTGGAGTGCCACTTCTCGAAGGTCGAGGCGTATGGCGTGGTCGGCAACGAGAAGATTATGGAGTACTATCGCAAAAACCGCCAGAGCGTGCGCAAAATCACCCGTTTCGATATTCTCGACCTGCAACATCGCCTGCCTCGCAAGTTGTTGCAATTTCCGTACGATGTGTTAAACCGTCTAAATCGAAGGTCGCTCCACAAGAAAAATACCTCGCTTACCGAATCTATCGTGATGTCGGACTACTCTATTGTGCCGTACAAGGCGGGTATGGAGTGTTTTGACTTGTTCTTCGTGGCCACGAAATAGAGATGTCAGTACTAAACACCTATTTATTTGTTTGGCTTATTGGTATATAGGACTCGAACGGCGGCAGAAGTCGAGAGCAGACCAAGAGATGCAACGGTGGTGTAAGACCGAAGGTCTGATGTGAAGAGTCGATGCAGACAAGGTAATAAATTTGCTTGTCTGCATCGACTCTTTGCATCGTAATCGCAAAGCGATACAACACCGACACAACTCGCAGACAAGTTTGCCGAGGCGCCACAAGCTGACGAGTCCCCTACGCACAAAAAAAGACGACCTTTTCAAGTCGTCTTCTTGGCGGTGCGTAGGGGACTCGAACCCCTGACCCCGTG
>JAZQHQ010000080.1:0-7925 GCA_045540675.1 Alistipes sp.
CTAACAGCTGATAGCCAAGACGAAAAATATGACACTTAACGAAGAGATTGCAAGAAGAAGAACATTTGCGGTAATTGCCCACCCGGACGCCGGAAAGACCACTTTGACGGAGAAGTTGCTCCTCTTTGGTGGTGCTATCCATATCGCAGGTGCGGTAAAGAGTAATAAAATCAAGAAAGGTGCAACCTCCGACTTTATGGAGATTGAGCGTCAGCGTGGTATCTCGGTAGCAACCTCGGTGATGGGATTCGACTACAAGGGTGTAAAAATCAACATCCTCGATACCCCCGGTCACGAGGACTTCGCCGAAGATACATATCGTACCCTCACTGCCGTAGATTCGGTAATCATCGTTATTGACGGAGCAAAGGGTGTCGAGACGCAGACACGCCGATTGATGGATGTATGTCGTATGCGCAACACCCCTGTAATTGTCTTTATCAATAAGTTGGACCGCCCTTGCAAAGACCCGTTCGACCTTCTCGATGAGGTGGAGCGCGAGTTGCAAATTCGCGTGCGACCTCTTGCCTTTCCGATTTCGAGTGGACCTTCGTTCAAGGGTGTATATAACCTCTACGAGCATAATATCACGCTCTTTACCTCTGACGAGCGACAGACCGCCAACGCCTCGACCGTAGAGATTAACGATATTACATCGTCAGACCTCGACACCCTTATCGGCGACCGCTATGCGCAGCAGTTGCGCGATGATGTGGAGTTGGTCGAGGGTGTTTATGATGAGTTCGACAAAGAGGCGTACCTCACAGGAAAACTCGCTCCCGTGTTCTTCGGCTCGGCAGTTAATAACTTCGGTGTGCGCGAGTTGTTGGAGTGCTTTATCCGCATCGCACCATCACCTCGCCCTTCGACTACCGAAACACGACAGATTGAGCCACAGGAGGAGAAGATGACAGGCTTTATCTTTAAGATTCACGCCAATATGGACCCAAATCACCGCGACCGCATCGCCTTTATGAAGATATGTTCGGGTGTTTTCGAGCGCAATAAAAACTACCTCCACGCATCGAGTGGCAAGCAGATGAAGTTCTCCTCACCTACGGCATTTATGGCGGAGAAGAAGTCGATTATCGACTTCGCCTATCCGGGTGATATTGTGGGTCTGCACGATGCAGGAAACTTCAAAATCGGAGATACCTTCACCGAAGGTGAGAAGTTGAAGTTTACGGGTATCCCATCGTTCTCGCCGGAGCTGTTCCGCTATATCGAAAATGCCGACCCGATGAAGTTCAAGCAGTTGGCAAAGGGTATCGACCAGCTGATGGACGAGGGTGTGGCACAGTTGTTTACCTCATCGCTCAATGGTCGCAAGATTATCGGTACGGTGGGACAGTTGCAATTCGAGGTCATTCAGTACCGTTTGGAGCATGAGTACGGAGCGAAGTGCCGCTGGGAGCCTATTTCGATATATAAGGCTTGTTGGATTGAGAGTGATAATGCCGAGCAGTTGGCCGATTTCAAACGCCGCAAGCATGCCAATATGGCGAAGGATAAGCACGACCGCGATGTCTTCTTGGCAGATACAAGTTACGCCTTGGCATTGGCGCAGGAGAAGTTTCCCGATATCAAATTCCACTTCACATCGGAGTTTTAATATCTGTCGCATAGACAGACAGAAAGCACCTCTTTCGGGAGGTGCTTTCTGTGCATAAGATAAGAGGGTTAATTATCTTACCTTAAATTCAGGGTCAGCCTTTTGTGGAATAGGTATCGAACTGTAATATCCCGACTCAAACTTCTCGCGTACAGCCTTGAAGGCGTTGATGGTGTACTCAACATCCTCCATAGTGTGTGCTGCGGTAGGAATTACGCGCAGGATAATCTCGCCCTTCGGAATTACAGGGTAGATAACTATTGAGCAGAATACACCATAATTCTCGCGCAAATCAACGATAAGGTTTGTACCCTCCTCGTTGCCTCCCTTCATATAGACAGGGGTTACAGGCGACTGCGTAACACCGATATCAAAGCCATTCTCCTTAAATCCCGACTGCAAAGCGCGGGTAATCTCCCATAATTTCTCCTGATATTCCGGGTGATTGCGAATCAGTTCCAAACGCTTCAATGCACCGATTACCATCGGCATAGGCAACGACTTCGCGTAGAGCTGCGAACGCATATTATAGCGGAAGAGGTTAATCAACCAACGAGGTCCCGAAACGAATGCTCCGATACCTGCCATAGACTTTGCAAAGGTGTTGAACAAAACATCTACGCCATCAACAACGCCAAAGTGTGCCGCAGTACCTCGACCACCGGGACCCATAGTTCCAAATCCGTGCGCGTCATCAACCAAAAGGCGTAACGAGAACTCCTCCTTCAACTTCACGATAACATCGAGAAATCCGAGGTCGCCCTTCATACCGAAAACTCCCTCTGTAATAACAAGAACGCCACCACCCTGCTCCTCGGCGAGGTCTGTTGCGTGCTTCAACTGCTTGCGAAGCGACTCCTCGTTGTTGTGACCATAGACAAAACGCTTGCCCTTGTGCATACGCAAACCATCGATGATGCAGGCATGCGCCTCGGCATCATAGACCACGACATCGCGCGGAGTGAGCAGACAGTCGATAATCGAAATCATACCCTGATAGCCGAAGTTCAAGAGGAATGCATCCTCCTTGCCTACAAACTCTGCTAACTCACGCTCCAACTGCTCATGATACTTGGTCTGACCACTCATCATACGAGCGCCCATAGGGGCTGCCATACCGAACTCTGCCGCACCCTCTGCATCAGCCTTGCGCACCTCGGGGTGATTTGCCAAACCGAGATAGTTATTGAGGCTCCAATTGAGCATCATCTTGCCGCGGAAACGCATGTGAGGACCAATTTCGCCCTCCAATTTCGGAAATGCAAAGTAGCCGTGAACAGCACTCATGTACTGACCAATAGGTCCACCGGCATTCTTCTCTAATCTATCAAAAATATCTACCATAATTGTATTGTGATTTGTGCTATTTTTGGAGTACAAATATATGCAAAAAATCGGGGAGGTGGATGTAGATTTGATTATAAGAGTGGTAAGATGGTCCAAATTCAGTATTTTTACCTACAAATAGAATAGTGGCTTTGCGGACTCCGAGCGTGGTCACGGCGCAACAAAATTAAGGGATAGTAACGGCTAGCAAGGGCTAGTAAGGAGGTACACTTTAAGTTTTTAACTACTCACTACTATCTACTCACTACTCACTATAATATATATAGGTATGGGCGTGTAAGAGAAAAAACAACGATTTTTTGCAGATTTTTTGCCCAGAGTGTTTTATTTTTCATAAAACTATTCTATCTTTGCACCGATTTTCGGACTCAAACCATAATTGATGGAGAAGAGAGCGAGGTTAAAGTCCGGTTCTTTGAAAAAATGAGAAAAATTTGCGTCAAAATTTTGTGATATCAAAATTTTTCGCTTACTTTGCACCTCGATTGGTGACTACATGCCGATGTAGCTCAGTTGGCCAGAGCAGCTGATTTGTAATCAGCTGGTCGGGGGTTCGAATCCCTCCATCGGCTCTAATTAAGTTACCAATCATTTTTGGGAAGATACCAGAGTGGCCAAATGGGGCAGACTGTAAATCTGCTGGTTTTTACCTTCGGTGGTTCGAATCCATCTCTTCCCACACAAAAAGCAGAGCGAAACATTATCGCAAAGTGCGCAATGCGGAAGTAGCTCAGTTGATAGAGCATTAGCCTTCCAAGCTAAGGGTCGCGAGTTTGAGCCTCGTCTTCCGCTCTCTTTTATGACATGATGCAATGCACCTTTCAGGCAAAGGGGCATTGCTTATGTCTGCATAAGAACCTTAAATACTAACGATATAAAAGGTAAAACTTTTTAGTAAACTATTAATAGATTTTAAAGCTATGGCAAAAGAAAAATTTGAGCGTTCGAAACCGCATGTGAACATCGGTACTATCGGACACGTAGACCACGGTAAGACTACTCTTACTGCTGCTATCACCACCGTACTTGCAAAGGCAGGTCTTTCGGAGTTGCGTTCTTTCGACTCGATCGATAACGCACCAGAGGAGAAGGAGCGTGGTATCACCATCAACACTGCTCACGTTGAGTATCAGACTGCAAATCGTCACTACGCTCACGTAGACTGCCCAGGACACGCCGACTATGTAAAGAACATGGTTACCGGTGCTGCTCAGATGGACGGTGCTATCCTCGTAGTTGCTGCTACTGACGGTCCTATGCCTCAGACTAACGAGCACGTTCTTCTTGCAAAGCAGGTAAACGTTCCTCGTATCGTTGTATTCTTGAACAAGTGCGACATGGTTGACGATCCTGAGATGCTCGACCTCGTTGAGATGGAGGTTCGTGACCTCTTGGCTAAGTACGACTTCGATGAGGAGTGCCCAATCATTCGTGGTTCTGCTCTCGGTGGTCTCAATGGCGAGCCAACTTGGGAGGAGAAGATTATGGAGCTCATGGCTGCAGTTGATGAGTATGTTCCAGTTCCACAGCGTGAGAATGAGAAGCCATTCTTGATGCCTGTTGAGGATGTATTCTCGATTACAGGTCGTGGTACCGTAGTAACAGGTCGTATCGAGACAGGTATTATCCATGTAGGTGATCCAGTTGAGATCGTAGGTTTGGGTGAGAAGTCGCTCAACTCGACTTGTACAGGTGTTGAGATGTTCCGCAAGCTCCTCGATGAGGGTGAGGCTGGTGATAATGTAGGTCTCTTGCTTCGTGGTATCGACAAGAAGGATGTTAAGCGTGGTATGGTAGTTGCTAAGCCAGGCTCAATCACTCCTCACACCAAGTTTACTGCTGAGGTTTATGTGTTGAAGAAGGAAGAGGGTGGTCGTCACACTCCATTCCACAACAAGTACCGTCCTCAGTTCTACCTCCGTACTATGGATGTTACCGGTGAGGTATCGTTGCCAGAGGGTGTAGATATGGTAATGCCAGGTGACCACGTTACTATCACTGTAACTTTGATCTACCCAGTTGCGTTGAACGAGGGTCTTCGTTTCGCAATCCGTGAGGGTGGCCGTACAGTAGGTGCAGGTCAGGTATTGAAGGTTCTCGAGTAATTCTCGACTGCCACATAAACGGGAGTGGTTCGCCACTCCCTTATTTAGGAGCATAGTTCAAGGCTAGAATAGCGGTCTCCAAAACCGTTGATGGGAGTTCGAATCTCTCTGCTCCTGCCACTGCGAGGCATTTGAGGTCGAAGACCGAAAAGGACTCGCATTAATAAAGAGGAAAGGATAAGAAAATGGGATACATTAAGGATTCTTATAAAGAGCTTGTAGAGAAGGTATCGTGGCCTTCTTTCTCTTCGTTGCAGAGTTCGACTTTGGTCGTAATGGTTGCATCGCTTATATTCGCATTGATAGTTCTTGCGATGGATATTTCATTCGAGGGACTTATGGGTGTGATTTACAAGTTCTTGGGAAATTTGTAGTAATCAGGTAATCGTTATTTGAGTTATGAGCGAAAACCAGACAGAGAAGCAGTGGTATGTAGTCCGTGCCATAGGTGGCAAGGAGAATAAGGTGAAGGAGTATCTCGAAGCCGAGATTCGCCGTGGTCACCTTGAAGACTATATATCGCAGGTTCTTATCCCAACCGAAAAGGTCTTTACAATCCGTAACGGTAAGAAGGTGTCGAAGGAGAAACCTTCGTATCCGGGATATGTTCTTGTAGAGGCTATATTTGAAGGACAAATACCATATATCATTCGCAATATTCCTCATGTTCTCGGCTTCTTGGGCGAAACCCGAGAGGACGGTCGAAAACTCAACGCAATGGCACTTCGTCCACAAGAGGTTGCCCGTATGTTGGGTCGTGTAGATGAGATGAACGAGATGGAAGAGGAACAGGAGATTCCTTATGTTGTTGGCGAGGTCGTAAAGGTTACAGACGGCCCATTCTCAAGCTTCCAAGGTACTATTGAGAGTGTCAACAACGAGGCAAGGAAGCTCGTGGTTTCGGTGAAGATATTTGGACGCAAGACTCCAATGGAGTTGAGCTTCACACAAGTAGAAAAAGAATAAAAAACCAAGGAAAACTATGGCAAAAGAGGTTGCTGCATTTATTAAGTTGCAGATTAAAGGTGGTGCTGCCAACCCTTCTCCACCGGTAGGTCCGGCTTTGGGTTCTAAGGGAGTCAACATCATGGACTTCTGTAAGCAATTCAATGCCCGTACCCAGGACAAGGCGGGAAAGGTGCTTCCAGTCATCATCACAGTTTATAGCGATAAATCGTTTGATTTCGTCGTAAAACAGCCACCAGTAGCCGTTCAGCTCAAAGAGGCTGCAAAAGTAAAGTCTGGCTCGGCACAGCCGAACCGTTCTAAGGTTGGTCAGGTTACCTGGGAGCAGGTAGCTGAGATTGCTAAGGACAAGATGCCTGACTTGAACTGCTTCACCTTAGAGGCTGCAATGCGTATGGTTGCCGGTACTGCGCGCAGTATGGGTATCAGCGTAGTTGGTGAATTTCCTAACATGTAATTCGCTACACAGAGATGAGTAAATTGACAAAAAATCAAAAGATCGCCTACGCAAAGGTAGAGGCTAACAAAGCCTACAAACTCGGTGAGGCTGCTGCTCTTCTAAAGGAAATTACCTTTACGAAATTTGATGCTTCAGTTGATATCGATGTGCGCTTGGGCGTAGACCCTCGTAAGGCTAATCAGATGGTTCGTGGCGTGGTTACTCTTCCTCATGGAACAGGTAAGACAGTACGAGTTCTCGTATTGTGTACACCTGAGAAGGAGGCTGAGGCACAGGCTGCGGGAGCTGATTATGTAGGTCTTGACGAGTATGTTGATAAGATCAAGTCGGGTTGGACCGATGTAGATGTTATCATCTGTACTCCGAATGTAATGGGTAAGGTTGGTGCGTTGGGTCGTATTCTCGGTCCTCGTGGCTTGATGCCAAACCCTAAGACCGGAACCGTTACGATGGAGGTTGGCAAGGCTGTATCGGAGGTAAAGGCCGGAAAGATTGACTTCAAGGTTGACAAGTTCGGTATTATCCACACTTCAATCGGTAAGATTTCGTTCACCCCTCAGCAGATCGAAGAGAACGCTAAGGAGGTAATGGGAATGATTCTTAAACTCAAACCGTCTGCTGCAAAGGGTACTTATGTTCGTAGTATCTATCTTTCGACTACAATGAGTCCGGGCTTGCAGATTGATCCTAAATCAGTAGAAACCAAATAATCGGGGAGGATAGACAATGACTAAGGAAGAAAAAGCACTTGTAATTGATAACATCGCTGCTCAACTTGGTGAGTATCCTCACTTCTACATCACAGATATCGAGGCTTTGAACGCAGAGCAGACTGCTCAGTTGCGCCGCAAGTGTTTCGAGAACGACATCAAGTTGGTAGTCGTAAAGAACACATTGCTCGGTAAGGCACTCGAAAAGATGAATTTGGCAGATGCTGAGTTGCTCAAAGTATTGCAGGGACCAACATCGGTGATGTTTGCAAACACAGGTAAGGCTCCGGCACTTCTTATCAAGGAGTTCCGCAAGAAGAGCGATAAGCCTGTATTGAAGGCAGCATCGGTAGAGGGTTGCGTATATGTTGGTGATAACCAGTTGGACGCACTTTGCACTATCAAGAGCCGCGAGGAACTCATTGGCGATATTGTATCGCTCTTGCAGTCGCCTGCTAAGAATGTCATCTCGGCATTGCAGGGTAATGCAGGACAAAAGATTGCGGGTATCGTAAAGACACTCGAAGAAAGAAACAACTAAACAGAAATTAAAAACAAAATTTAATAAAAATTACAACTATGGCAGATGTAAAAGTATTGGCAGAGGAGTTGGTAAACTTGACTGTTAAGGAAGTAAACGAATTGGCTACTATCCTCAAAGAGGAGTACGGAATTGAGCCTGCTGCTGCAGCTGTTGCTGTTGCTGCTGCTCCTGCTGCTGCAGG
>JAZQHQ010000081.1:0-9857 GCA_045540675.1 Alistipes sp.
TCGTAGCCATGTCGTTCTGTGAGCCAAGGAGTTGGGGAAACATGTTGTCTTCCTAAGACCGCTTGGCCTCCGACTTGCTTAAAGTTTTTAACTACTCACTACTCACTACTCACTACTCTCTAATTTCCCACCTCGCAGAGGAACTTGATGCGCACCAGACGAATCTCCTCCTCGGTGTATTCGTCACCCAGCTCCTCGATTGCCTCGCCGAGTGAGTCGCTCTCGGCATCCTCCTTGAAATAGAGATAGATATCCTCAATCTTATCCTCGTCCATATAGTCGGAGAGGTAGTACTGAATATTCAACTTCGTTCCCGAATTTACAATTCCCTCAATCTCGGTGAGCAGTTCATCGAATGTTAAGTTTTTGGCACGAGCAATATCCTCGAAATCCATCTGTCGGTCGATAGACTGAATGATGAAAATCTTGTTACCCGCCTTGTTTGCCACCGATTTAACGACCATATCCTGCGGGCGTATAATATCGTTCTCCTCGACATACGCCTTGATAAGCTCGATGAACTCCTTGCCGAACTTGTTAGCCTTGCCGATACCCACACCCGATATATTCTGCATCTCCTCGATGGTTATAGGGTACTGAATTGCCATATCCTGCAACGAAGGGTCTTGGAAGATGACAAACGGAGGAAGGTTGTTCTTCTGCGCAACCTTACGGCGCAAATCCTTCAACATCGCAAAGAGCTGTTCGTCTGCCACTCCGCCTCCCTTTGGAATTGAAGCCTCGGCAGCTTCGCGCTCCTCCTCGTCATAGTCGCGGTCTTGCGACACCATAACCTTGGTAGGCTTTGCGAGGAACGCCTCGCCTGCACCATTTATCGAGATAAGTCCGTAGTTCTCAATATTCTTGTCGATAAGCCCCATGATAAGACCTTGGCGCACTACGGCAGACCAATGACGCTCACCCTTGCTCTTTCCGATGCCGAACCACTCCAACTTGGCGTGCCCGTAGCTCTTTATCGCAGCGGTATTCTTGCCCGTCAGCAACGATACGAGGTGTTCCATCTTGAACTTGTCGCCAATAGCACGCAGAGCCTGCAACGCCTTTACCAAATCCTGCGTAGCATCGACCTGCGGTCGAGGGTTGCAGCAGTTGTCGCACGCACCGCAACGCTCCTTGGGGTACTCCTCGCCAAAGTAGTGGAGCAGTGTCTTGCGGCGGCACATAGCACTCTCGGCATACGACTCCGTTTCGAGAAGGAGCAACTTTCCAATCTCCTGCTCGGCAACGGGCTTACCCTGCATAAACTTTTCGAGCTTCTGTATATCCTTATAACTATAAAAGGTAATGCAGTGACCTTCGCCACCATCACGACCTGCACGACCTGTCTCCTGATAGTAACCTTCGAGCGACTTCGGAATGTCGTAGTGGATAACGAAACGCACATCGGGCTTGTCGATACCCATACCGAAGGCGATAGTTGCCACTATGACATCGATACCCTCCATCAGGAATGCATCTTGGTTGTCGGCGCGGGTTTGAGCGTCCATACCTGCGTGGTAGGCGCGAGCCTTGATGTTGTTCGCTACGAGCAACTCTGCCAACTCCTCCACCTTTTTGCGGCTCAGACAGTAGATAATGCCACTCTTGCCCTCATTCTGCTTGATGTAGCGAATGATATCGCGGTCGGGGTCATTCTTTGGTCGCAACTCGTAGTAGAGGTTGGGGCGGTTGAACGATGACTTGAACACTACGGCATCGGTCATACCGAGATTCTTCTGAATATCCATCTGCACCTTTGGCGTGGCGGTAGCCGTGAGGGTTATCAGCGGAGCCTGCCCGATATCGTTGATGATAGGGCGGATACGGCGATACTCGGGGCGGAAGTCGTGTCCCCACTCCGAGATACAGTGTGCTTCGTCAATGGCGTAGAACGAAATCTTTATCTTACGAAGGAAGGCGATATTGTCCTCCTTGGTGAGTGATTCGGGGGCGAAATAGAGCAGTTTGGTCTTGCCTGCAAGCACCTCATCGCGCACCTGCTGCACCGCAGCACGACTCAACGAGGAGTTGAGGAAGTGGGCGATACCCGAGTTGTCGGAGAAGGTACGCATGGCATCGACCTGATTCTTCATCAGCGCGATAAGTGGCGAGATGATAATTGCCACTCCGTCCATCATCAGCGCGGGTAGTTGGTAGCACAACGACTTTCCTCCACCCGTAGGCATAAGTACAAAGGTATCACGACCCGAGAGCAGATTTAAGATAACCTCCTCCTGATTGCCCTTGAATGAGGTAAATCCGAAATACTCTTTCAGCTTTTCTCGCAGTAAATTTCTGTCTATCAATGTCTGTGACATGCCAAAATATGCTCTAAATCTACTTTTTAACTAAAATTTCCAATCAAAGATAAAAATTATTTCGGAAAAAATCATAACTTTGTGTGAAAATTATTTGAAAAAATTGTCGTATGAGACTTTATACAACTGATTTGATTAAGAGATACAAGGCGCGTACAGTTGTAGATCATGTGTCGATAGATGTACAGCAGGGCGAGATTGTAGGCTTGCTCGGACCTAACGGAGCAGGAAAGACCACCTCGTTCTATATGATAGTGGGACTAATCAAACCCAACGGAGGTCGCATCTTCCTCGAACACGATGACGGACATATTGACGAACTCACGAAGTTGCCTGTCTATAAGCGTGCGCAGTTGGGCGTGAGTTACCTTGCGCAGGAGGCTTCGGTGTTCCGCCATTTGAGCGTTGAGGATAATATCCGTTCGGTGTTGGAGATGACCAACTATACGAAGGAGTATCAGCGTGAGCGCACCGAGGCTCTTATCGAAGAGTTCCGTTTGCAGAAGGTGCGCAAGAGCTATGGTAACCAACTCTCGGGAGGTGAGCGCCGCCGTACCGAGATTGCGCGAGCCATCGCCATCAACCCTTCGTTCGTCTTGCTCGATGAGCCGTTTGCAGGTGTGGACCCTATCGCTGTGGAGGATATTCAGAGCATTGTGGCGACCTTGAAGAACAAAAATATCGGTGTTATCATCACCGACCACAATGTCGATGAAACGCTGGCTATTACCGACCGTACATACTTGTTGTATGAGGGTAAAATCCTCAAAACGGGTACTGCCGAGGAGTTGGCAAATGATGAGATGGTGCGCCGTGTATATCTCGGCAAGAACTTCGAGCTTAAAAAGAATCACAAATTTGAATTAGCAGAAGAGTAAGTTCAAATAATTGACAATTGACAATTGATAATTGACAATTAGTGGTAAAAACGACAAGTCGTTTTTGTTTTTATTAAATTAACTTAACTTTAACTCTTAACTCTTAATTTTTAACTTTTAATTCTTAATTCTTAATTTAATGGATAAATCTGTTCCGCGAGGGCAACTTTCGGGGGTAGCAACGCCTCCTTGTTCAAAGAGTTACGCACAACGCGCCTTGGCAGCGGCACTGCTTGCCGAGGGCGAAACGGTGTTGCGCAATCTCGATTTTTGCGATGATACACTCTCTGCCATTCGGGTTATCGAAACGCTCGGAGCAGAGGTTGAACGCCTTGATGAACGCACTGTAAAGGTGCGTGGTGGTCTTGCGCCAAAGAGCCACACGCTGAATGTTGGCGAGTCGGGCTTGGCTACGCGAATGTTTACACCGATAGCATCGCTCTGCAATGTACCTATTTTGGTGCAGGGCGAGGGTACAATTCTCTATCGCCCGATGACGATGATGATTGAGCCGCTGCGCAAACTCGGTGTCGATGTGCGCGATGGCGGAGGTCGTCTGCCAATAGAGGTTTGCGGACCTATCCGAGGCGGCGAGATTGAGGTCGATGGCTCGGTGTCGTCACAATTCCTGACGGGTTTGTTGATGGCGTTGCCATTGGCTGCGGAGGATACCACCATATTGGTAGAGAATGCGGTGTCGAAACCCTATCTCGATATGACGATAGATATGGCATCGAAGTTCGGTGTGAATATCCAACACAACGACTACAAAGAGTTTTATGTTGAGGGCAGTCAGAGATATGAGGCTGCCGATGTGACGATAGAGGGCGATTGGAGTGCTGCTGCAATGTTGCTTGTTGCGGGTGCGATAGCAGGAGAGGTTACGCTTACCAATGTGTCGATGTTGTCGAAGCAGGCAGATGTGGCGGTTTGCGATGCGTTGGTGCGTGCCGGAGCATCGGTTACGAGCGAGCCCGGCTCTATTACGGTGGAGTCGCGCGACTTGGTCGCTTTCGAGTTCGATGCAACGCAGTGTCCTGACCTCTTCCCTGCGTTGGCGGCATTGGCTGCGGCAGCGGAGGGCGAGAGTGTGATATATGGCACACATCGCTTGGAACACAAGGAGTCCAATCGTGCCGAGGCAATCAAAACGGAGTATGCCAAACTCGGTATCGAGGTGCGCTTGGAGGGCGATGCAATGTATATCCGAGGAGGCGAAATTCACTCGGCAGAGGGCGATAGCCACCACGACCATCGTATAGCGATGTCGTTGGCAGTGTCGGCATTGCGCTCCGATGGCGAGATTCTGATTCACGATGCCGAGTGCGTGGCAAAGAGTTATCCCGACTTCTTCGAGGCGTTGGAGTCGTTGAGAGTTAAGGAGTAGTAGTTATGTGGCACAATAGTTTCGGCTCAAAGTTCAAAATCTCGATTTGGGGAGCATCTCACACGCCCGAAATGGGTGTGCGCATAGAGGGTGTTCCGCAGGGTATATCGCTCTGCGAGGAGGACTTTATGGGCGATATTCTGCGCCGTAAGGCTTGGGGTAAAGGCACTACCACCCGCATTGAGAGCGATACTCCGACCATTCTATCGGGAGTTTGTGGTGGTGTTACTACGGGCGAGCCTGTCGAGATAACATTTGCCAATAGCAATGTCCGTTCCTCGGACTATTCGCAGTTTGAGAGTCATAATCGCCCTTCGCATGTCGATTTTACGGCACGGGCAAAGTATGGCTCGGAGGTCGATTTGCGAGGTAGCGGTCAATTTTCGGGGCGTATGACACTGTTGCTTGTTGCGGCTGGCGTAGTGGCGAAGAGGGTGGTTGAAAATGTCGGTTATGCAACCGAAATTATTGAAGTTGGCGGCTCCCGCAATCGCGAGGAGTTCGATGATATCATAGATAAGGCGCGTCTTGAAGGCGACTCGGTCGGAGGGGTTGTCGAATGTCGTGCGAAAGGCGTGAAGGTGGGCTTGGGTGAGCCTTTCTTCGACTCTGCCGAGAGTATTATTTCGCACTTGATGTTCTCCGTACCTGCGGTTAAGGGCGTGGAGTTCGGCAGCGGTTTCGAAGGTGTTCGGCTTCGTGGCTCGGAGCGTAACGACTGCTTTGTAGATGGAGAAGGACACACTGCAACAAATAACGAGGGCGGTATCAACGGAGGTATTACCAATGGTAACGATTTGGTGGTGCGTGTGGCGATAAAACCTACACCGAGTATCTCGCGCGAGCAGATGACCTACAACCGAGAGTTGGGCGAGGTGGCTCCACTCCGCATAAAAGGTCGCCACGATGCATGCATCGTCTTGCGTGCAGCAGTGGTTGTCGAGTCGGTGGTTGCTATTGCATTGGCAGAATTAACTCTCAACTTTTAACCTTTTCTATGATTCTGCGTCATATCATACGCACGATAAGAGAGGTCGTAATACCCCTCTATGGAGAGAACGAGGCGGAGAGCATCGCGCGTATGGTGGTGTGCGATAGATTAGGATACAACCTTTCGCAACTTGTTGCTCACTATGACGAGGAGTGCGAGATTACCGATTTAGAGCGCATTGTGGAGGAGTTGCGCAGTGGTCGCCCTGTGCAGTATGTGTTGGGCATGGCAGAGTTCTGTGAATTGGAGTTCGAGGTTGAGGAAGGAGTGCTTATACCTCGCCCCGAAACCGAGGAGTTGGTCTATAAAATTGTCGAAACAACTAAACGGGGTGCGCGTATCCTCGATGTCGGTACGGGCAGTGGTGCGATTGCGATAACGCTTGCCAAGTTTGTGAAAGAGTCGGAGGTTGTGGCTGTCGATATCTCGCGTGAAGCCTTGACGATAGCCGAGCGCAATGCCGAGCGATTGGGCGTAAAAGTGGATTTTGTCGAGGCAGACGCCTTGGGCGATTTGAGCGTTTTGGGTGAGTTCGATGTTATAGTGTCAAACCCTCCATATATTCCGCAGAGCGATATTGTCGATATGAGGAAGAATGTGGTCGATTTTGAACCACACACGGCTTTGTTTGTCCCTGATGACGATATATTGAAATTCTATCGTGCTACGGCAGAGAATGCGCAGAAGATGTTGCGCGAAGGGGGCTCGCTGTGGTTCGAGATATACGAAAAAGCAGGCGCAGAGCTCTGTACGATGTTGCGTGAAAAGGGCTTTATGCAGACAGAACTCTTTGAAGATGCAAACGCAAAACCGCGAATGGTATGGAGCAGGAGATAAAGCGTGAACAAAAGACAAAAACTCCACAACAGGCGTTGCAGTCGCTGATGCGGATGTGTGCCCGTGCGGAACGCTCTTCGGGTGATGCCTTGCGACTGATGAAGCGGTGGGGTGTAGCAGATGAGGAGGCTCGAAAGGTGCTTGCGCGATTGCAGTCTGAACGCTTTATTGATGATGGTCGCTATGCCGAAGCCTTCGTGCGTGATAAACTCAATTTGAGTGGCTGGGGAGCTTACAAAATTAAAATGGCGTTGCGCACCAAAGGGGTGTCGAAGGAGATTATCGAAGAGGTTGTTGCTCCAATGATTGAGGCGACCGATATGGCAGAGCGATTGGAGGAGATGATGCGCCGCCGTATGCGTACACTGAAATATAGTTCGACTTACGAAGCAAAGACAAAACTTATCCGCTTTGCTGCTTCGCGAGGGTACGATATGGAGGAGGCGATAGAGTGCGCCTCGAAAATAGTGGCAGAGATTGAAAATTAAGGAGAGTAATATGAAGAAATTTTATGAATTTATTGTCGTTATGGCGTTGATGCTATCGCCTATGGCGGTATCAGCACAAGCACTGCCTGCGCCAAATACGATGTCGATGAGTTTTGTCGATTTCGTGACGAGTAGTTTCGTGAATTACTACACCAATGGAGGTATGCAGGAGAAACTCTATGTCGTGACCGATAAACCATATTATAGTGCGGGCGATAAGATATATTTCAGTGCATTCCTCGTAAATTCTATCTACTTTGACCGCACTACGGATACCAAATTTATATATGTAGAGCTTATCGATGCGATGGGTGCAGTGGTGTCGCGATTGCGAGTTATAGGTTCTGATGGCATATTTCACAACTATATACCCCTCTCGACAAAGGTTACATCGGGAAGATATACACTGCGAGCATACACCAAGTGGCAGACCAATTTCGATACAAATCTGCTCTATACTCGCGAAATACAGATTGGAAACTACATTGATGATGCTGTTCATACGAACATAAAATATGAGTTCGACAACTCGGGAAAGGTTGTCGCTTCGGTTGAGGTTACCAACACTACATTTGCACCGATACCGGACAACGATGTGGAGTATTCGCTCTATATAAATGGTCGTACAACACGCCATATGACCAAAACCGACAGAAATGGTATATTCCGTTTCTCGTTCCGCCCAAGTGCCAATCAGACCGATTGTATCCGTATGAATATCAGCGCGAACAATCGTAATCTGGATAGAAAAGTGCAACTTCCCTCTTTTGAAGATGACTTTTCGGCAAAGTTCCTACCTGAGGGAGGAAATCTCGTTGCCGGCATTGAGCAGATTGTAGCATTTAAGGCGGTTGGTGTAGATGGGCACGCCATAGAGGTTGAGGGTATTGTGCAGACCAAGTCGGGCGTGAAGATTTGCGATATCCGTACCGAGCATAACGGTATGGGTAAATTCTCGTTTAAGGCTATGGCAGATGAAGTATATATCGCAACACTCTCGACCAAAGAGGGTATATCGCGTTCATTTACTCTTCCTGCGGCATTGGCTTCGGGTTGTGTTGTGCACCTGACACCCGAAGCAGGCAATCGCAAATTGTTGCAGGTATTTACTTCGGAGGATTATCCGCGCCAAAATCTTGTCGCAATAGTGCAGTCGCGAGGTATTGTGAACTATGTGGTAGAGGATTTGTCGCACCCATTGAGTATTCCGCTCGACAAGTTGCGCAGTGGTGTAGCACAGGTGTCGCTTGTCGATAAGACAACCAAATCGGTTGTGGCTCAACGCCTCTTCTTTGTTCGAGGCAAGGTTGCCAAGGCGGATATTACTTCGAGTGTCAAGAAGTTCTCGCCTCGCGAAAGGGTACAACTCGATTTTGCCATAAAGAGTAGTGCCGGTAATGCTGTAAAGGGTAATTTTGTGGTATCGGTTACCGATGCCGACCTGCTCAAAACGGATAAGTCGGCAGATAATATCTTCTCCTATATGCTTCTCAACTCCGAGTTGAAAGGACATATCGAAAATCCGACCTACTACTTCGAAGCAAACGATGCACAACGCGATGGACACCTTGATTTGGTGATGCTTACTCACGGTTGGCGCAGATATAAAATCGGTGCAGTGCTTGCCGGAAAGAAGCCTCGTATCACTACGCCGTTCGAGTCGGAACAAAGAATAGTGGGAAGCGTAAAATCTACGGTTGGCAAGACTCGCAATACGAGCGTGATGATTTTCCGCAATCGTAAGGAGTACCTCGGTGTTCACGACCTGAATAGCACCAACCGATTTCATATTACGGGTGTTGATTCGCCCGATACTACCGTCTATGTATTGCAGGCTCTCAATAAGAATGGTAGTAGCGATCGCGTGCGTATCAAAGTTGACCCTTATGTATATCCTACCCCTCCAACCATTGCTCGCGAGGTGTTCCACAAGCCAAAGAGCGCTTCGCTGACAGAGGAGTATATGATGCGTTCGAAGCAGAGCTACTTCGAGGATGGAGGTATGCCTATCATAGATATCGATGCGGTGGAGATTGTCGCAAAGCGAGTGGAGACCTTCGACTACTCATCTTCGCTTAACGAGTTTAATACGGTAAGTGGCGATATGACACGATTTGTTTCGATTTTCGATGCATTGCAACGCTTCCAAAAGCTCGAAATTATCGGCAACGATGTATATGTCCGTTCACCGAAACTGCATACTTCACCTGTTACGGAGGAGTGGAGTGCAGGTAATGCAGGTGCGGGTTCAGGTACTAACGAAAACGGTGAAAATGGAAATGAAGATGGAGGTTCCGAGTTTACCAATGTCGAAATCGATTTGGAAGATAAGGCTGATTTGATGCCTGCATTATATGTTAATGGTACGCAGATGGATATGGGTGTTATCGATGCCTATCCAATGAGTGAGGTGTTAAGTGTGTCATATCTCGATAAGTTCGAGTCTATGGCGGCAGGTATGGGCTCCGAAACGGGTTCAATCATTCTCCATGTTAAGGATATCAATGCCCGTCAGCAGTTTATTATCAACTCTATGGCGGAGGTCGTAGTTCCGGGCTACGCTACTCCTGTCGAGTTCTATGCTCCCGACTATTCGGTTGAGAACGACCGCAACAAGAAGGATAACCGTACCACTATTGCATGGGTGCCATCATTGCAGAGCAATTCGCTTGGCGATGCTTCGATATCCTTTTGGACGGCAGATCGCCAATCGGACTATCGCGTAATCATCGAGGGTATCACCTCCGAAGGCGAGCTACTACATAACGAGATGATATTGCAATCAAAGTAGCTTTTGTTATACAACTTCTAATAGAAAAGAAGCTGTCTAACAAGGTGATTTCTGCGTTATACTCGTGTTCGAAATCCTCACATACGCCAAGTATGCTGCGGTTTCTCACACTTCGCAAGCCTTGAAATCCCTCTTGTTATACAACTTCGAGCAAAATGGGAGTGTCT
>JAZQHQ010000082.1:0-65205 GCA_045540675.1 Alistipes sp.
TCCTTTTTGCTTTTTGTTTAGTTAATGAATAAGTTGTTTATGTTGTGTAAAAGTGTTTTCCGTTTTCTGTTCTCTGTCGCTTGTCAAGGCGCAGGGTTTTTTGGGGTTACCGGGGGCGGGCGTTCCGCCCTTACTGGGGGAGGTCACTTCGTTCGCTTACTGGGGAGCGCTGAAAATTTTCAACTTTAACCCTTTTTGCGCTCGTAACTCGCTGTAAATCAAATAATTAAACCCCAAAATCCCCCCCCCCGAAAAAATCGGGGAGGGGATTTTGTTCCCGTATTATCTATTACACTTGCAAATGTATGAAAAATATTCTAATTATCAAAATAATAGGATATTAACTCTCAAAAAAAATAAGGAGCGCAACCCTCTTGGATTGCGCCCCTTTCGTATTGTTCGAGATGTTGATTAGTAGTTCAACACCTTCGATGATGCATAGGATAACTTCAAAGCGTTGGCACGGCGAAGCTCCTGCTTCACATCCGCCACAACACCCATCTTTGTATTCTCGTCTGCCTTCAAACATACGGTCATCGAAGCACGGTCCGACTCATTCAAGTTGTCACGCTCGCCTGCTACGAAGTCCAAAATATCCTTCGTTGTCTTGTACGAGTCATTCAACTGAATACGAGGTGCGGTACCAAACTTCGCCTGCATATTCAACGCAGGTGTACCTATATGTATATATGATACCAAGTTCTTCTTTTCGAGCTTCTGTACCTCGGTTGCCTCAGGCAACTTGTAGGTCACCAACAACTCCTGATCGCGCATCGAAGTCGAAAGCATAAAGAAGAACAAGATGATATATACGACATCGGGCAACGATGTGGTAGACATAGCGGGCACTTCACGCTCGCCCTTTTTCTTCATTACTGCCATAATTACTTCATCATTTTACGCGGCTCTGCCTCCGAAATCTTCATTGGAATAGCCTTGGTTATTACTTTGCGCTCTGCCTCATCGAGGTCTGCGAACTTCTTACCGAATTTGCTCATAGCAACCTCGTCACGCACCTCGTTGAAGGCGCGAGTAAGTTCGTTCTGAACCTGAATATAGACTTGATAACTTGTATCACGAGTATTCTGCAACGAAACAACACCCTCGCTGACAGGATATGCCCACTTCGAGCCATCAGGCATTTCGATTTCGGTAACCTTCTTCTCCGGAAGGTTCTCGTCATCGAGAGGATTGAGGATAAACTCCTTCGCCTTATCTTTCAAGGCGTTCAACGAGATAACCTTTCCTCCTGCCATGATGTTACCCGAACCGGAAACGAACACCAAGAGAAGGTTTCGCTCCTTCACCTTGATATCCTCCTGCTTCACATTCGGATCTGCCATTGGAGGCAACACGCGCACGATACCGGTATCGATATCCATTGTGGAAACCACAAGGAAGAAGATAAGCACGGTAAATGCGATATCCGCTTGTGACGAGGCGTTGATTTCAGGTATTTTCTTACTTTTAGCCATAAATACTTATTACTTTAATGCGTTGCGAACCTCGGCAAAAATTGTTACGAGAAGTGTCGCTGCTGCCACTACATAGGTTACAAGAATACCTGTTTCGGAGATAACCAACTCGAATGGATCATCGAAAACTCCACCTGCCGAGTTTGGAACAACCAAACCATCGTGGCTCAATGCAATGCCGAGGGCTGCGCCTACGACAACTACAACCAAAACAGCAGCAATAAGTGTATTCTTTAATCCCGCAGGGTTGGTAATCGTACCCTTGATGGCCGCATAAAGGACACTAACGATTGCTGCAACGAGCAATACATAGCCCCAAATGAGGTTCCAGCTGATAGCAACTTCCGATCCGCCCGAAATTACAGCCCAACCAACAAAGGCGAGGGTAATAACGAACAGTGCCACCAGCACCATATTCAACTTCTTTTTCATGATATTCGTTTTGTGTACGATTATTCGTTAATCAAATTATTTCTTGTTGTATGCAGTGAGCATATCGGTCAAGGTAATCGAAGCGTCCTCCATCTCGTTAACCATGCCGTCAATCTTAACGATTACATAGTTGTAGAACACTTGGAGAACCATCGCTGCAATCAGACCGAGGAGGGTTGTCAAGAGCGCAACCTTCATACCACCTGCTACGAGTGCCGGGCTGATATCACCTGCTGCCTGAATCGAGTCGAACGACTGAACGAGACCAACAACTGTACCCATAAATCCGAGTGATGGCGAGAGCGAGATGAACAACGACAACCAGCCGAGTCCCGACTCCAACTGACCTGTCTGAACAGAGCCGTAAGATACAACAGCCTTCTCAACAGCGTCAAGACCAAGGTGATAACGGTCGAGTCCCTGATAGTAGATAGAAGCGATAGGGCCCTTAGTGTTGCGGCAAACCTCCTTTGCAGCCTCAACGCCACCCTCGTTCAAAGCAGCCTCAACCTGTGCGATGAACTTCTTGGTGTTGATAGTTGAGAGAGCAAGGAAGAGGATACGCTCAATAGCGATAGCCATACCGAGTACCAATACTACGAGGATAGGGAGCATCCAACCCCAACCTCCTTCGAGGAACTTCTGCATGAGCACATAGTGAATCGAATCACCTGCGATCTCTGTCTCTGCATCGAGAACTGCCTCTGCCGGAGCCTCAACAGCCTCTACTACTTCGGTTGCAGGCTGCTCTGCGGTTGCAGTAGCGGCCTCCTGTGCGATTGCAGTGCTGAATGTCATTGCAGCAGCTGCCAAAACCAAAAATAATTTTTTCATAGTTTTTTAATGAATTAAAAATTGTTTGTTGTGTGTTTGTGTATTTTGTTAGTAAAATCTCTCTATTTACCAAATCCTCGAACTATCCAACTTGCTCGGCACTACTCGCACTAACCATTTGCAATACAAACAATTAGAGTCTGCTACACGCATTTTTTAGTCCAAAATGAGGCATATTACAGTCCGAAATATAGAACTTTTTTTTTGTTTTTGCAAACTTGGAAATTTTTTCCACTGTCGTTTTTCATCTTTTACAATAGAATTACTACCTTTGTGAGGTGAAAGAGAAAACAACAAAAATTTAACAAATATGGAGAGAGTAAAAGTTTTAATCATTGGTAGCGGACCAGCGGGATTTACGGCTGCCATCTATGCTGCGCGCGCTGCTTTGAGCCCTGTATTGTATGAGGGTATCGAGCCGGGCGGACAACTTACCACAACAACCGAAATCGAAAACTTCCCGGGCTATCCCGATGGCGTTCAGGGAACAGAGATGATGAACGACCTTCGCGCACAGGCATTGCGCCTCGGAACAGATGTACGCACGGGTATTGTAACCGATATCGACACTTCGAAGCGACCTTTCGTGCTGACCATTGACGGCGAAAATAAGGTTGAAGCTGAGGCGGTTATCATCTGCACGGGAGCATCGGCAAAGTATCTCGGTTTGGAGTCGGAGCGCAAGTTCCGTGGTATGGGAGTAAGTGCCTGTGCCACTTGTGATGGATTCTTCTATCGCAAGCAAGATGTTGCCGTAGTCGGAGGTGGCGACACCGCCTGCGAGGAGGCTACTTACCTCGCATCGCTCTGTCGTCAGGTCTATCTTATCGTGCGCAAGCCGTTCCTTCGCGCATCGAAGGCGATGCAGGAGCGCGTTTTCAATACACCGAATATCAAAGTATTGTTCGAGCACAACACCGTAGAGGTCTTGGGCGATGAAGACGGCGTTACGGGCGCACGCCTTCGCAAGGGTGATGGCGAGGAGTACGACATCGCAATTTCGGGCTTCTTCCTCGCTATCGGACACCACCCTAACACCGAGTTGGTAAAGGGTAAGTTGGAACTTGACGAGCAGGGATATATCGTGGTTGAGCCGGGCACATCAAAGACCTCGGTGGAGGGCATCTTCGCCGCAGGCGATGTTCGCGACCCACACTATCGTCAGGCTATCGTAGCAGCAGGTTCGGGCTGTATCGCTGCGCTCGATGCAGAGCGTTTTCTTGCTTCGCAGAAATAATTGACAGTTGCTCTGCTTGATAACGGCAAGTAAGGGCTATTAAAGGCTAGTAAGGGTGAGCGCTCTTCTTTACTAGCCGTTACTAGCCGTTAATTACCCTTAATTATGTTGCGCCGTGACAAGTTTCGGAGTTCGGAAAACAGAGAAAGCTAATAGCAAAAATGATAGGTGTAACAATTTTAGGCGCTGCATCGGCAAAACCGACTGCAAACGGACACCCCTCGGCACAGGTGGTAAACTGCAATGAGCAGCACTACTTGGTCGATGCAGGGGAGGGTGTGCAGCAGCAGATGTTTCGCTGTGGCATCAATCCGTTGCGCCTGCGTGCAGTCTTTATTTCGCATCTGCACGGCGACCATGTTTTTGGTCTGTTTCCGCTAATCTCTACGCTTGGTCTTTATGGTCGCAAAACACCTCTCACGGTCTATGCGCCACGCCCCTTTGGCGAGATTTTGGAGTACCATCTGCGCTACTTCGATAAGGAGTTGCCTTACGAGGTACAGTGGGTGGAGGTCGATACCACGAAGCATCAAATAATCTTCGAGAATCGCTCGTTGGAGGTGTGGAGCATACCGCTTCGCCACCGAGTACCAACATCGGGATACCTCTTCAAAGAGAAGCCACTGCCACGCAATGTGGATAAGTTTGCTATCGAGCGTTACGGCCTGACTATAAAGCAGATAGTCGCAGCCAAAGAGGGGGCAGATATAGAGTTGGAAGACGGAACAGTTTTGCCAAACGAGAAGATAACATTCGTTGCTCACCCTCCGCAGTCGTACGCCTACTGCTCCGACACAAATCGTTCGGGTGCAGTGGCGAAATATGTTGCGGGAGTGGATATGCTCTACCACGAGGCAACCTATGCCGCAGCCCAGAAAAAGGAGGCAAAGGAGCGCGGACACGCCACCTCGGAAGATGCCGCAAAAACTGCCCTTGCAGCAGGTGCAAAGCGACTTCTGATTGGTCATTTTTCATCTCGCTACAAGGACAAAGAGCCTCTTTTGGCAGAAGCGAGAGCCATTTTCGAGAATACCGATATCGCCCACGAAGGCGAAACTTTCAGAATATGATAACACGAGCAGAAATACTTGATATTAAATCGCTTGCGACCAAGCAAGGTCGTGAGGAGTTGGGGGCGTTTATAGCCGAGGGTGAGAAGTTGGTTGGCGAAATTCGCAACTCTTCGCTTCGCATTCGCCGTATCTTGCAGACCAAACCGATATTTTCGGAGGGTGAGATTATCAGCGAGAAGGAGATGGAGCGCATTTCGCAACTTAAAACCGCAAATTCGGTCTTGGCAGTGGTCGAGTTGCCACGCCACTCGCTCGCAAAGGCTCAACCTGCGAAAGACCTCGTTTTAGCGCTCGACCGCGTACAAAATCCGGGTAATCTCGGCACGATTATCCGCCTTGCCGATTGGTTTGGCATCAGCGATATTGTCTGCTCAGAGGAGTCCGCCGACTGCTTCAATCCAAAAGTTGTGCAGGCGACAATGGGAGCTATTTTGCGTGTGCGAGTACACTACACCAATCTTCCTCAATGGCTTGCAGCACAACACGATACAAAGATTTACGGCACATTCCTCGAAGGCGAAAATATCTACTCGGCTGAACTCAATAAGTCGGGCATAATCGTTATGGGCAACGAGGGACAGGGCATCTCCGCCGAGGTTGCCGAAACGGTTACTCACAAACTGCTTATTCCACCCTATCCGGCAGACCGCTGTGGCTCGGAGTCGTTGAATGTGGCGGTTGCTACGGCTGTTATATGCTCGGAGTTTAGAAGAAGATAAACCACTATGTTACTGCAAGATAGACTTAAAAATCATCGCCTTATTCTCGCCTCGGCATCGCCACGCCGCCGCGAACTACTCGCTGCATGCGACATCGACTTTACCCTTGCCGAAAAGTTTGAATGTGATGAGCGTTACCCTGCCGACCTCGAAGCAGATAAGGTTGCCGAGTTCCTCTCGCAACTCAAAAGCAACGCCTACCCACACACTTTGAAAGAGGGCGACATCTTGCTGACTGCCGATACGGTCGTTATTGCCGGTGGCGAAATCCTCGGCAAGCCAAAAGACAATGCCGATGCCGAGCGAATGTTGAAGATTTTGTCGGGAGCGACACACAATGTCGTAACGGGCGTTACACTCCGCACCCCTTCGCGCATAATCTCTTTCTCGGCAGAGAGCTTGGTTACATTCCGTGTGCTCGAAAACGAGGAGATTGAGTACTATATAGAGAAGTATCGCCCACTCGATAAAGCGGGCGCATACGGTATTCAAGAGTGGATAGGTTATACCGCCATAGAGGGGCTTCAAGGCTCGTTCTACAATGTTATGGGACTACCTGTGCAAAAAGTTTGCATAGCCCTCAAAGGGCTTGTTTAGCACCTATTCCTGCCTCTGCAACTCCTCGATTTGGCGCAACAGGTCGTCTGCCGTGCGAAGTGTTCGTTTGTGGATTCGCAAGCCCACGATTCCGCCAATAATTCCGCCGAAAATACCGCTTGCACTAATCATCAACAATGCGGTTATATCTTCGTTGGCTTGGTTTAGATAGAGTTCGTACTCCAACCAACCAAACCACACTATCAACATCGGGATAGACCAATAGTGCCAACTCTTGTAAATCTTCTTCATTCGAGCAACCTCCTTGTAAACCGTTACCAAGTTGCCCGAATAGATATCGCGCTTGTGGATACGGTAGTGGCTGACGATTATCGCTATAAGACATATTAGAAATAGAGCCGAAGTAGCGATGCAGAATGCCGTAGAGTGTCCCATTCTTTGGAAGTTGAAATATCCCAACGGTATCATAACAAGGCATACGACAGACATCCAAATCGCGCTGTTGTTCAGAGCCGAGAGTTTGCGCCCCATCGCCTCTTTGATAAGGCGATCGTTTATAATCTCTTGGGAATTGAGCTGTTTTTTTAGTGTTGCGAGTTGCTCGCGCATCTCGTTGAGCTCGTTCATTTCGATACTATTCATAGCTGAAAGGGGTTAATCGTTTGACATATTTTTGAGTTGTTCGCGTATGCGCACAAGGCGCACCGAGACATTCTTGGCTGTAATGCCGACAATGGCACCTATCTCCTCGTAGGAGAGATTTTCGAGCCACAGCAGAATAATCGCGCGGTCGAAAACTCCCAACTTACCAATGCGCTTGCGCAACATCTGCGCCTGACGACTATCCTCGTCAGTGTCGGAGAAGAGATTGATGTTCATATCAAGGCGCACAGAGTCGGCTCGGCGGCGTTTTTTGCGCTCGGCACTGATACATGTGTTCAGCGATACACGATATATCCACGAACGGATATTACACTCGCCCCTAAACCCGTTAAAACCTCGCCATAGGGCAATCAACACCTCTTGGAAAAGGTCCTCGACCTCCTCCTTATCTTTGGAGAACATGTAGCAGACGGTATAAATTGTCGTCTTATGTTCCCTCACCAATCGGGCAAACTCTTTTTCGGAATCTCTCATTTTCAAAGTTTGGTTTATCTGTTAGACGCATAACCTCCCCACAAAGCTACAAAAAAACGGCAGAAAATTATCTTTATGCGCTCTTGTATCTCCTCTTTTTATTACCTTTGCGCTATGGATATAATGTTTCATACAGATTCGTGCAACTACCGCCTGCCACAAAAGCGACTTATGCGCCGTTGGCTGCGTGAGGTGGCACAGCAGGAGGGTGGCTACGAGATTGCCGAGATAAACTATGTTTTCTGCTCGGCGGAGCGTCATCGTGCGATGAATATCGAGTTCCTCGGGCACGACTACTTCACCGATATTATCACTTTCGATGATAGCGACCTCAAAGAGGGCTATATCGCGGGCGACATATTTATCGATATCGAAACGGTGAGGGATAATGCCCGATTGTATGGTGCAACGGCACGACAGGAGATGTTGCGAGTGATAGTTCACGGAGTGTTGCACCTCTGCGGTCAGAAGGACAAAACCCCTCGCACGGAGAAGCAGATGCACAAGAAGGAGGATAAGTATTTGGCTCTGTTAGAGCAGATTACAAATAATAAACTATAATGATTCAAGCATACGATGTCATAGTAATTGGTGCCGGTCATGCAGGTTGTGAGGCTGCTTCGGCGGCGGCTCGCAGAGGGTGTCGTACGCTCCTCGTAACGATGGATATGACCAAGTTCGCCTCGATGTCGTGCAACCCCGCAATAGGTGGCGTTGCAAAGGGGCAAATCGTACGAGAGATTGACGCTCTCGGTGGCGAAACGGGTATCGTTACCGACCTGACAACCATACAGTTCCGTATGCTCAATCGCTCGAAGGGTGCTGCCATGTGGAGCCCCCGAGCGCAGTGCGACAAGGCGGCCTTCTCTGCCGAGTGGCGACACCGCCTCGAAAATCGAGAGAATCTCTTTATTTGGCAGGATTCGGTTACGGAGATACTCTTTGACACCGAGGGCGAGAAACCGCGCGCAAAGGGCGTAAAAACGCAAATGGGAGTGGAGTTCAGGGCGAAAGCAATAGTCCTCACCGCAGGAACATTCCTATCTGGTTTGATGCACTGCGGTCGCAACAACGCAGGCGGTGGTCGTGCAGGCGATGCAGCATCGTACGGAGTAACGGAAAGCCTTGTGCGTCAAGGTGTTGAGGTCGGCAGAATGAAAACGGGAACACCGGCTCGTCTTGATGCTCGCACCATCGACTTCTCGATTTTGGAGCAGCAGCCGGGTGATGAAAACCCGTCAAAATTCTCATTCTCTGACGAAACGGAGGCGGTACGAGAGCAGATGCCGTGCTATTTGGTCTATACCTCGCAGGAGGTTCACGATACGCTCCGCACGGGCTTTGAGGACTCGCCGCTTTTCAACGGCACAATCAAGGGTATAGGACCGCGCTACTGTCCAAGCATTGAGGATAAGTTGCGCACCTTTGCCGACAAGGAGCAGCACCAGCTCTTCCTCGAACCCGAGGGTCGCACCACAAATGAATACTACCTTAACGGCTTCTCTTCATCGTTGCCATACGAGGTGCAACTCTCTGCCCTTCACCAGATTAGGGGCTTGGAGAATGTTCACGCCTACCGTACGGGCTACGCTATCGAGTACGACTATTTTCCTCCAACGCAGTTAAAGCACTCGTTGGAGAGCAAACTCATTGATAATCTGTACTTTGCAGGGCAGGTAAACGGCACTACGGGCTACGAAGAGGCAGCAGCACAAGGTCTGTTGGCGGGTATCAATGCTTCGTTGCGTGTTGAGGGTGCCGAGCCGATAGTTTTGCAACGCGATGAGGCGTACATCGGAGTCTTGATTGACGACTTGGTAGTTAAGGGTGTCGATGAGCCATACCGCATGTTCACTTCGCGTGCCGAGTATCGAATTTTGCTCCGACAAGATAATGCCGATCGCCGACTCACTCCACTTGGTCACAAATTGGGGTTGATTTCCGGCACTCGCTACCAAAAATTTAACGAAAAAATTTCGCGCGTAGATTCGCTTATTTCATACACTCGTCAGCAAAGCGCAAAAATATCGGAAATTCAGAGCTATTTAATTTCGCTCGGTTTACCTGAAATTTCGCAAGGTAAAAAGATTTTCGACCTCGCTTTGCGCAACGATTTAACACTCGCAGGTCTTGTCGAGGCATTACCAAAACTCTCAAAATTTGTCCGAGAGAACAACATCACAGCACAAGATATCGAGGAGGCGGAGATTGAAATTAAATATTCGGGCTATATTGAGCGCGAGCGTCAAGTGGCAGAAAAGCTCCATCGCCTCGAAAATATCTCAATTCCCGAGGGCTTCGACTACAACTCCATGCAGTCGCTAACCATCGAGGCACGCCAAAAACTCAACCGCATACGCCCTGCCACCATCGGTCAGGCATCGCGTATTCCCGGTGTTTCGCCTGCCGATGTAAATGTGCTGCTTGTGAAGTTTGGAAGATAGAGGCATTAGGGTATAAACAAAAAGGATTGTTCCACGAGGAACAATCCTTTTTGTTTGCGCTTATAATCAACACTTTATTCAACCACAACACACCAATTATGAATATCCGGTACGCGACCGTATTGCACATCTTGGAGTGATTTGTAGAGGTCTAACAACACCGGACCAACCTCATCGCCATAGTGATATTTCTCGCCCAAATCGGGGTCGAAGACATTGCCAAGCGGGGTAATTATTGCACCTGTACCGCAAGCTCCACACTCGTCAAACTCTCGCAACTCGGCAACATCAACAGGTCGCTGCTCTACCTCAAAACCCTTATCCTCAGCAAGTTGCATCAACGAATCGTTAGTTATCGAAGGTAAAATCGAAGGAGATTTTGGGGTGATATAGCTATTACCTTTTATTGCGATAAAGTTCGCAGCACCACACTCCTCGATATAGCGATGCTCGATAGATTCGGTGTAAAGCACAGCGCTATATCCCATTTCGTGCGCCTCCTCATACGAAAGCATACTCGAAGCGTAATTACCACCAACCTTCACATCGCCCGTACCAAGTGGTGCAGAACGGTCTTGGTTGCGATTTACGATAGCATCAATCGGCTTTATGCCATCTTTGAAATATGGTCCTACGGGCGTTGCAAAGACACAAAACCCAGCCTCTCCCGAAGGTCGCACCGTCAAACGAGGGCGAGTACCGAACAACACTGGGCGAATATAGAGTGCAGCCTGCGACTCGTATGGTGGCAAAAATTCAAGATTTCTGCGAACAATTTCCACACACGCCTCTACAAATTCATCTGCCGAAACCATTGGCAGACAGAGTTTTCGCGCACCCGAAGCCATTCGTGCTGCGTGAGCGTATGGGCGAAAAATTCGCACCTTACCATCAACACCACGAAACGCCTTGATGCCCTCAAACGCTTGCAAACCGTAGTTTAAGCAAGCAGAACACATGTGCACAGGAATATACTCGCTTGTGGTATATTCGGGCGCAGACCATTTGCCATCTTTATAGTATCGGCGAAGGTTTTCGCCTCCGGTCGAATTAAAATCGAAACTCAGTTCGTCCCAATTCTTTTTCATTTTGTTGTTTCTCAATCTATTACACAATTGTTCCACGAGGAACACACCGCCAAAAAGATTGTCCTATATATCTATATATCAGATGGGTATCGAAAACGATACCCATCTAACAAAAACATGGAATTAACCCACCATTGCACCGGCATTGGTCTTTTCGTTTGGCTGCAACAAGCGCAAAGCACCCGTAGCGTCCTCCGCCATAAGAATCATACCCTGCGAGGTGATGCCCTTAAAGTCGCGCGGAGCAAGGTTTACAAGCACCAAAACCTGCTGTCCAACCAACTCCTCCGGCGAGAAGTGCTCGGCAATACCCGAAACGATTGTGCGCTTGTCGATACCTGTGTCGATAGTCAATTTCAAGAGTTTCTTGGTCTTTGGCAACTTCTCTGCCTCCAAGATGGTCGAAACGCGAATATCCATCTTCTGGAAATCATCAAACGAACACTCCGCCTTCTGTGGCTCAGCCTTAACCTCGGCTGCCTTGTTCTGCTTTGCAATCTCTTCGAGGCGGTCTAACTGCTTCTGTATCACATCGTCTTCGATTTTCTCAAACAAGAGCGATGGCTCGCCGATATGGTGTCCCGTAGCGAGCAAATCCATAGCACCAAGACGCTCCCAGCCGAACTTCTCGCACGCCAACATATTCAAAATCTTGGCTGCCGAGAATGGCATAAATGGCTCAATAGCGATAGCGATATTTGCAGTGATTTGAAGTGCAATATTAAGAATTGTCTTGACACGCTCGGCATCGGTCTTAATCAACTTCCAAGGCTCCGAGTCAGCGAGATACTTATTACCAATACGAGCAAAGTTCATCGCATCTTTCAACGCCTCACGGAAACGGTAGTTCTCGATATTCGACTCCAACGAAGCCTTGATTGACGACAACTCGGTGATTGTATCGCGGTCATAATCAGTGAGTTCGCCACACGCAGGCACCTCGCCTTCGTAGTACTTCTTGGTAAGCACCAACGCGCGGTTTACGAAGTTTCCGAGAACGGCAACCAACTCGTTGTTGTTGCGAGCCTGATAGTCCTTCCATGTGAAGTCGTTGTCCTTTGTTTCGGGTGCAGTAGCGCAGAGTGCGTAGCGCAAAACATCCTCCTTGCCAGGGAAATCTTCGAGATACTCATGTAACCAAACAGCCCAATTCTTCGAGGTCGAAATCTTGTTGCCCTCCAAGTTCAAGAACTCGTTACTTGGCACATTCTCAGGCAGGATGTACTCGCCGTGCGCCTTCAACATCGAAGGGAAGACGATGCAGTGGAATACGATATTATCCTTACCGATAAAGTGAACGAGCTTGGTGTCCTCACTCTTCCAATACTTCTCCCAATCTGGCGTAAGTTCCTTTGTAGCAGATATATAGCCGATTGGCGCATCGAACCATACATACAGCACCTTGCCCTCGGCTCCCTCCACCGGAACAGGAATACCCCAATCGAGGTCACGGCTTACGGCGCGAGGCATCAAACCGCCATCGAGCCAGCTCTTGCACTGTCCGTAAACATTCGATTTCCACTCCTTATGTCCCTCCAAAATCCACTCGCGGAGCATCTGCTCGTATTGGTCAAGTGGGAGGTACCAGTGCTTTGTTTCGCGCTTAATAGGGGTTGCTCCCGAGAGAGTCGAACGAGGATTTACCAACTCGTCAGGCGAGAGAGTTGAGCCACACACCTCGCACTGGTCGCCGTATGCGCCCTCTGCCCCACATTTAGGGCAAGTGCCTGTGATATAGCGGTCTGCGAGGAACGATTTAGCCTCCTCATCGTAGAACTGCTCGCTTGTCTGCTCCACAAACTTGCCCTCATCGTACAACTTACGGAAGAATGCCGAGGCAGTCTCTGCATGTACGGGCGAAGAGGTGCGCGAGTAGATATCGAACGATATGCCGAGCTTCTCGAACGACTCCTTAATTATGGCGTGGTAGCGGTCCACAACTTGTTGTGGAGTTATACCCTCTTTCTTTGCCTTGATTGTGATAGGCACTCCATGTTCGTCACTTCCGCAGACCGAAATCACATCGCGACCACGCAAACGGAGGTAGCGAGTGTAGATATCTGACGGAATATAGACGCCAGCGAGGTGGCCGATATGCACCGGACCATTGGCATACGGCAGTGCCGAAGTGATAAGATATCTCTTAAATTCCTTTGACATAGTATTGATTTTTGTTTGTTCTAACTTGCAAAGTTAGACAAAAAAGTTGAGAGTTGAGAGTTGAGAGTTGAGAATTTTTTAATTTTTCTTATGGCTTTTAGCCATATTATCCCCATTTCACAAAAAAAACGAGGTTTCAACTCGCTTTTCACTAACAAATTTACAAAATTGTTATCGGAGTTTTGCTATAATGAGTGTATGTGTAATACATTGTCGATAGCAGACTATTTCTATCGAAAGGCGACATAAATATCTCGTCGGCAAACCTTGCCACATTCCAATTACGAGTTTCGGCAGAGTCGTTGCTATGGCGACAATTATTGCGCACCGAAACAATCAACATTCGCCCCTCGTCTATTGCCTCTTGGTACTCCGCTGGGATTCGCTTATACATGGCACGACCAAGAAAGAGAGCAATGGGGTGTTTGTGTTCGAGTAGGACTTTAAGAACTCTCTTTTCGAGTGGCGAGTGAAAACCACTAATAACAACGGAGTCGGTTCCGCATATCGATTCTGCCCAAGCAATACAGCGATTTTCGGCTTCGGGTGTAACCGAACGAGAGGCGAAGAAGGCAACAAGATGGCGTTCCCACAAATCGGTATTTCCAAGCGAGTCCATAAAAAAAGCGCAGGCTACTGTAGCTCATTTCGTACTCAGGCCTTCGCTGCCATAACCCAAACAAGCTAACAGGCAACCCACGCTGAGTGAACATCTACACACACTGCGCCAAATGCGCAACGGCGTAAAGACACCTTTGTGGACATCCTGTTGCTGTTTTGCTGGGTTATTTCAAATTTGCGAAGTTTGAGTACCGCAAAAACAACTATAAAATGTCTATGTAACGGCTCGCATATTCTGCAAAGCCATTACAAAAATAGTCTATTTTTAACAAATCGTAGCATTTATGTTGTAAAATTTGATTTTTTGAAAAAATTTTATGGGTATGCAAAATTATTGCACAGGTTTTATTATATTTGCAAAAAGATTTTCTCCCAAAGGGTAAAATCGGAGGCGATTGTGGAAATTTTGTGCGTTACGCAGTGGTGGGAAACGCAACCGACGCTGCGGAGCGAGGGCAGAGGGTGCTTGCACACTTTGCCGAGCCGCGAGGAGGAAAAGCCTGCGAAGCAGGATTAACATAGTAAGCCTATGTGAGCATTTCTGCCGCAAGTAAGGTGCAAAAAGAGTCCATCGGAACGATTTACGGTGCAATGAAACAATAACCAAACAAACAATACACTATGGCAAGCAAGGCAATTAACCGTTATGTGTGGCTGCTCAATACTTTGATGCAGCGCAAAAGTTTAACCTTTAAGGAGATCTGCGACCTGTGGGATAGGAGCAGTTTGACCGATGGCAAGCCGTTGGCGTTGCGAACTTTTCATCAGCATCGCGAGGCTATTGCCGAACTATTTGGTGTGGAGATTGTCTGCGACTCGAACACCTACAAATACTCTATCGCTTCACCCGAAGAGCTGAAAAATAACGCAGCGCAGCAGTGGCTCTTCAACTCGTTTGCCATCGCAAACACCATCGAGGCAGGGCGCAATATGAAGGACCGCATCCTTTTCGAGGAGATTCCAAGCGGTGCAGAGTATGCACAAGTGGTTGTAGGTGCAATGCAACAAAATAGGGTATTACTCGTTGATTACAAACCATTTAAGGGCGAAAAGTTTGAACTCTATCTGCAACCTTATGCGATGCGAGTCTATAACCAGCGTTGGTATGTGGTAGGCCGTTTCAAAGAGAGTGGCAAGATACGAAATATCGCCCTTGACCGTATTCTGCGTATGGAGATTACCGAGGAGGAGTTCTCGTTGCCGGAGGATTTCGATGCGCACGACTACTACTCGCACACAGTGGGTATTTTCGTTAATGAGGCGCTGAAACCGCAACGAGTTGTGCTACGAACATTCGGCGTTGCGACCGAGTATATGCGCACTGTGCCGTTGCATCCATCACAGCACGAAATTGCCACAAATGGCGATGAATACAGCGATTTCGAGTACCATCTAAACCTCACTCCGGAACTTACGGGCAAGCTTCTCTCCAAGGGCGATTGGGTGGAGGTGTTGGAGCCGAAGGAGTTGCGCGAGGAGATTAAAAAATACGCCGACTCGATATCTAATCTATATCGAAAAAAGAGATTTTGGGAGTAGGTTTAATGGGGTGTGCAAAAGTTTTGCACACCCACCCTATTAACACAAAAAAGCGACCGCAAAATGGCAATTTGCAGTCGCTTCGAGGTTTAACCTCTACCTTAAACTAAATTCTTTTTAGGCGAATTACTCCTTTACCACGGTAATATCATCGAGAGCAAAGTATGCTGGGTGCACAAACTCATCGGCTCCACCCTTGCCATTCCATTGTACATCGAACTTTACCTTATTAACCTTGCCGAGCGAGGATAAATCCCACTTTTTCCAGCCACCATTCAGCGCATCTTTGCCATCTTTGTAGAGGAAGAAATCGAGCGAAGAGCCTTCAATCTCATTTCCCTCTGCATCAAGCGTATAGCCCGTAGCGCAAACCCACACAGACTCTGTCACAAGAGGTTCTGCAAGACCATTTCCATTGAGGGCAACATTGTAAAAGTAGGTAGTGTTGGCAACCCATACACTCTCGATATATGCCGCCTCGTTGTGGAATGATAGTGTTGGGCGATTGTCGCCCCATGTAGATTTGTAGCCATTGCAAACTGCGCAGTTACTGCCCGAGTGCATTGCCGAGCCATAGACTGTCAGTTGCTCCATCGATGAGCCATTCTCGGCATAGTCGGTCGATAGGTAGTTCGACACTGCCATAAATGCACTTGCTGTGTAGTAATAGACACCTTCCCACTCGTATCCTCCGGCACTATTGCTGTGTTCGAGGTCAGTACAAGGGTCATACCACGAATAGGTTTCGCCTTTGTAGAGGAGATCTCCGTTGTACTGCGGATTGTCGATTATGGCATTCCAACCCGGACCCTCAAAATCGCAGACATAGCGAGTTGTGTCATCGCCACTAACCTCGTTACCATTGTTGTCAGGCGAACAAGCCGCCACCATTGCGCCAAGCGCAAGAGCAAAGAAAATCTTTTTCATAGTCTTTTAATTTTTAGTTGTTAAACAAAAAGTGTTAAAAAGCGTCACATCGCACAATGGAATACCCCCTGTGCGAAACCAAAAACAAAAGACTTTTGCGCCTAATGCCGAAAGTGAAAATCGTTCAGATGCCCGCCTAATACAATATAAGGATAAGCCCCGATGATTTTTAACCCGTCCGCCGCAGGTAAAAATTCCTAAAATGCAGAGGCAGGTCTTCTGACTTATCCATTGCCGATGCCTTCCCAACCCGTTTTTGAGGTCTAACCTCGGAGTCAGTGGCAAAGATTTTCGGCTTTAATTACCGCACCCGGAGGTGTGGCGGACTTACAGCAGCGAGGACTGTCCGGGATTTTCACCCGATTCCCTTTTCATCGAAACCCCCAAAACGGATAGTTCCGAACCTTTGCTGATGCAAATTTAACAAAACTTTTCCAAAAACAAATAAAAAAGAGAGGAATTTTGAAAATCCCTCTCTTCATTTCGCCTTTCGGGCTCGCTATTGCAACACCTTTCTCACTCTCTCTGCGTGTTTCGCAAAGCGTTTGTCTATCTTGGCATTGAACTTTTCGATATTATTCGGCATCTGGCGAGGCATCTTATATTGGTCGCCATATTTCAGCAAACTCTTCACCAACGACTCGTTCACTTCATACTTCAACTCGGCAATTTTATTATAAGCCTTGGCGCGGAACTCCTCCGAAAGAGATAGAGCAGAACGACCTGCCACACACTCCGGAATAGCCGATTTTGCCTTTACATATACCGGCACAGGCACGCCCACAACAGGGTGTCCGACCATTGCCAACATACGCGGATTCTCCTTGTCGCACACCATCACTGCCGAAGCCACCGAGAAGTAGCGAGGAACTGTTATATCGTTGCAGACAAAGCCCCCCTCCGTGTCGAGGGCATCTGTTCCATTGTGAAGTGCAAAGTTGCGCGAATAGTGGTAAAAATCGTATGGCGAGTGGAGTTTTTTGCCCTCCATTTGACGCATTACAATATCATAACGGGGAACACTTGGTCCGGGATTTTTCATATTTCCCGCAAAGGAGAAGTTGGAGCGAACATCGAAGCCCTCACTGCGTTCTGAAACATCGTAACGCTTAAAACTCTCTCCCCACACCTCGAAGTATGCCAATGCTCCGGAAGAGTCGCCCACAGCAAAATTTGTAACATAGGGGCGTTTGCCATTCGACTTTGTCAGCCACGCATCGAACTCCTCAACCGAGGCACACACTCCAAGGGCTGTTGCCATATTGGCTATTGCTCCCTTTCCGGGTTTTATATGTGGAGATTTAACAAGGTTTTCCGACACTGTGTTCAAAATGGCAAAACCCTGCTCATTGATTCCACAATAGGTGTATCGTCTGTTCTTCGACACAAGAGCCGTGTAGGCATACTTTTCTCCTTGTATATGCTCTACATGGCAATCCCAATCGGGCGAATCGCGATGTTTCCACAACAACGGTACTCCTTCGCTCGACTTTGAAGCCGAGACAAGTGCCGAAGTACACGCCTTGGACTCTCCAAAAATGGACAATAATGCTACTGCCACCAATAAAATTCCAATCTTTTTCATTTTGAGGTTTGTTAAATTTTAGACCATCTTTTATACAAAGATACATCTTTTTTCCTATCTTTGTCGTTGGAAATATGTTTTTTAACTTAAAAATTTGAGGACTATGAAATTTTTTAAGATTTTTCTGGCTACCCTGCTCGCAATGGTTGTGGGTACGGTTTTGTCGTGGGTGCTGTGCTTGGTGATTTTTGTAGGCATGGCAGGCTCAATGGAGGGCACAACACAGGCAGTGATTACTCCGCAGACAATTGTTAAGATAGATTTGGCAGAGAATATCACCGAGGCGCCAACCAAAAACCCGATGGCGGGCTTCGATTTCGCCACAATGACAATGGCAAAGAGCACCCATCTGTTGAAGGTGTTGCAAAGCATCGAGGCAGCAAAGGGTGATGCCCGAGTAAAGGGTATCTACCTCAACTTCACAGGTTTGGGCGGTATAACAACCGGAGCCATGGAGGAGATGCGCTCGGCGCTCATCGACTTCAAGCAGAGTGGCAAATTCGTCGTGGCATACAACGAAACCTACTCGCAAGGTGGCTACTACCTCGCATCGGTTGCCGACAAAATCTATCTCCACCCCGAGGGAGGTTTTTCGTGGGTTGGTTTGGCGCAGAGCTCGCTCTTTATGAAGGGTGCGCTCGACAAACTCGGCTTGAAGGCTGAGGCGTTCCGCCCTACGGCTTGCAAATATAAGAGTGCTGTTGAGCCGTATATCCGCAAGAACTTCTCGCCCGAGAATCGTGCGCAGTCGCAGATGATGGTCGATGATATGTGGGCGGTTTTGGTTGGCTCGATTGCCGAGAGCCGTAACCTCAGCTCAAAGAAGTTGATGCGTCTTGCCGACAAGTTGGAGGTATCGCAACCCGAAGATGCCTTGAAGCACGGCTTGGTCGATGCCCTTATCTACGAAGACGAGATGGAGGCAAAATTTGCCGAGTATGGCGTTGAGAAGGGTGCAGATGGCAAGTTCAACATCATCTCGCTCGGCGAGTATATGACTTTGGCTCCTGTGATGCCGAAGTTTGGCGCACCTTCTATCGGTATCGTCTATGCCGAAGGTCAGGTCTTCGATGGCGAGGGCGAAGATGATAATGTTTATAGCGTAAATGTGTCGAAAACCCTTCGCAAGGCGCGTGAGGATAAGGATATCAAGGCTGTGGTCTTCCGTGTGAACTCTCCGGGCGGTAGTGCCTTGGCAAGTGATGTTATTTGGCGCGAGGTGGAGCTGCTCCGCAAGGAGAAGCCGGTGATTGTTTCGATGGGCTCGTACGCTGCAAGTGGTGGCTACTATATCTCGGCAGGTGCTGACGCTATCGTTGCCGACCGCCTCACTTTGACCGGCTCAATCGGCGTATTCGGAATGTTGCTCGAAGGCGAGGATATGCTCAACAAGAAGCTCGGCCTGACCACCGATGTTGTAAAGACCGGCGCAGCCGCAGACTTTGGCGCAAATGTTATGGGCGTAGGTGTTCGCAAAATTACCGACTTGGAGCGCAAGACCTTGCTTCGCTCGGTGGATAAGGTTTACGACACCTTCACCACAAAGGTTGCCAATGGTCGTAACCTGCCAATGGATAAGGTTTTGGAGTTGGCGCAGGGTAGAGTATGGTCGGGCACTCGTGCCGTAGAGTTGGGCTTGGCAGATGCGAATGGTGGCTTGCGTGAGGCTATTGCCATTGCAGCAGATAAGGCGGGTGTTGTGGATAACTTCCGCGTTACCGAGGTGTTGGAGGAGTTGTCGCCAATGGCGCAGATGATGCAGCAGTTGAATATGCAGGCAAAGGCCTATTTGTTCGATGCCGAGACCTTGGAGGTTGCCGAGTACTACAACTCGTTGAAGCGTGAGTTGGCTCGCGAGGGCGTACAGGCGTACTGTCCGTATAGCTTTGCTATAAATTGATAATTGACAATTGACAGTTGACAATTAAAGGAATCGCCTCGCAGAACGAAATTGCTCTGCGAGGCGATAATTGCTATTCAGTTAAAAAATCACCTTGTGTTACAAATTTAGCATTTATTTTATATAGCGGTCTGCCTTTTTGGCGGTAATCCACTCTCCCTCTATGTATATATCAGGGTGATTGGATTCAACATCTCTTCGGTGCTTTTCCAATACCGATTTCGCTGTGAGACCATTCACGGTTGCTATTTCATTAACATATAGTTTCTCCAATTCGTAATACGCTTTCACTTGATTTGCAAGTTTATTAATTGTAGCCTCTCTTTTTTTGTTTCGCTGGTCTAACTTGTAATACAATATAGTAAATGCTACACCAACAGCCGCTATTGCTATTGTCGCTAAATTAACAAAAATAGTCTCTGTCCACTGCATATTTTCTTCTTTTATGGGCAATGGCTGTTACACCACCAACCGGTTAATATCTTTGATTATCAAATTTTATTTTTTTTATTAAAAATCATATCCAACAATACTATATGCATAATTGCTCCAACCATCCGCAGTCTTGTATGCATTAACTGATGCCGTTGGTACATAAATCTTACATTCCGAAGCACTATGGTAGAACATATCAGCCCCTCCTGTCGGCGGAGTAATTGGCTTGCAATAAACCTCTTTCAGCGAGGTGCAATCACGAAATGCCCAACTTCCGATCGAAGTTACACTATCAGGAATTGTTATACTCGTTAGCGACTCACAATAATAAAATGCCGAACTTCCAATTTCGATAACGCTATTAGGCATTGTGACACTTGTCAGCGAGTAGCAAGCATAGAATGCGTCTATTCCAATCGAAGTTACACTATCAGGAATTGTTATGCTCGTTAGCGACTTGCAATAATAAAATGCCGACCTTCCAATTTCGGTAACGCTATTAGGAATAGTTACATTTACTAGTGAACTACAAAATTTGAATACTTGGTCTCCAATCTTCGTAATATTATTACCGATAGTAAGTTTGGTGAATTCAGCACCAGAAAGCCAATCCGGATGGCAACCAAAAGCAGAATCGGTTGTTGGATTTTCAATAATCTTACTTTGTATTATTAATTCGCCTGTACATGACTGAAATGCACAGTCACCAATTGAAGTAATGCTATTAGGAATTATAATACTTGTCAGCGAAGTACAATTATAGAATGCTCTATCTCTAATCGAAGTAACACTATTAGGTATGCTAATACACATTAACGATGTGCATCCTTTGAATGCACGCTCTCCAATCGAAGTAACACTATCGGGAATTGTATATTCATTTAAACCACAACCATGAGCAAAAGTATTTAGCACCCCATCAACTATTAAACAATAATTGTCAGTAGATGCAAATTTGCCATAAAAAGCGACCAATTCGCTACATGATTGAAATGCATTCTCTTCAATTGAAATAACGCTGTCTGGAATTTTAATAGTTGCTAATCTGTCGCAATACTCAACAAAAGCCATCTCTCCTATTACTGTGATTTCATCATCAAAGGTTAATACGCCTTGACCGTCTTCGTAGGTATTAGAAATCAGTATTGCACCAAAGACCGATGGCTCTGTAGAATATGGGAACAGTTTTTTACCGTCAGTCGTGGTGTAATAGATTTTGTTATTTTCTGAAACGACCTCTTCTTTTTCGCCCTTTGGCAAGGCGATTGTTGAACCATCTGCCAAAGTAAATACTACCTCTGTTTCGCTCTCCTCAACCTTGGTAATTACGCAATTTGAACTACTGCTACCGCTTGAAGCATTGCCGAGTTTTTCCCAAGTTGCGCCATTGTCATAAGAAACATACCAATAGTCATTTTCGATTTTGAGTTGTGGAGTTACACCATTAGTTCCATTTGTTCCGTTAGTGCCATTTACTCCATTGGCTTGTATCTTATTGCCCTTACCATCGAGCAACCACTCTCCATCGAGAGTCCAATAATAGATATTGTCAGTGTCCTTCATTACGCCAATCTGCGGAGTATAACCATCTTTGCCGTCAGCACCATCCGCTCCGTCCTTGCCATCTTTGCCGTGATAGATTGTAATGGTATCGCTATAAGCAAACGAGATAGTGTAACCGATAACCTCGCCATTGCTACGCACCTCCGAAACATTGGTTACATAGTCACGCTTTTCGAGAGCATCGACAAGAGTCTGCAACGCCTCGATGTTGGTATTCATCTGCTTACATAACTCTTCGAGGGCAGAGATACGCTGTTCGTGGTCTTTAATCGACTGACCATACTCATCAAGTTTGCTCCAAAGAGCCGAATCATCAAATTGGCACGATGTAAGCGCCAAAGTCGTTGCAAGAACGACCGAAAGTAAAATCTTTCTCATAACAGTAAATTATTAAAGTGTTAAACAATATGTGTTTGCGCTGTTATGACAAAAAGAAAGTGTGAGGTTGATTTTCGTCTATTTACAAAGAGGTTCTGACAAAACCTTGACTAAAATAAACGCTACAATGCCTCACACCTGTATATAGCAATACATTGGCATAGAGCATACCAATAGCATATATACAAGAAATGAGTGTTGCCCGTTATCCCTTAGTCAATTGAAACTGTCAGATTTCTTTGTAAGGACTTCGAAAAACACTTTCTATATGTCTGCAATCCGAGGACTGCAATGCAAATTTAGAAATAATTTTCCATAGTTGCGTTATCGTGGGGGAATTTTTGCTAAATTTGCAGTAGAAATTATAGGGAATATTGAATGGCAAATGGCAGTCGCTCGTTCCACTCGCTGAATGGCATCGAACCGACACCAAACCGAGAGCAGAGGGGCTTGCACACTTTGCCGAGGTGCGAAGGAGGAAGATCGTAGGTCAATGGCAATCGTTCGCTTTGCTCACTGAATGGCAAGTCAATAAATTATTATATGTCATTCAGCACTCTGCGAGTGCGCATGCCATTAAATGCCATAAACTAACTATTATGAGAAACAGAATTAAAGAGTTGCTTCACGGTGTGTTTCATCCCGAATTGGAGCAGGATATTGTAACGGCAGGGATTTTTGAGGGTGCCGAGATTGAGGGGGAGAAGGTCGTTGTGTCGCTTATCTTCCGCAAGGCGCGCGATCCGTTTGCCGTAAAAATCAAGAGCCGAGTAGAGCAGACCATCGCTGCGGCTTACCCCGACTACAAAGTCGTTGTCGTTATCAAAGAGGGCGAGAAGAGCGCCGAGCGAGCAGCCAAAAATGCCGCTATCGAGGAGATGCACAACTTCTCGACCACCGCAAATATCAAACACATTGTAGCCGTTGCTTCGGGCAAGGGTGGAGTGGGCAAATCGACCGTTACCGCCAACCTCGCCGTAGCGTTGGCGAAGGAGGGTTACAAAGTCGGAGTTCTCGATGCCGATATATATGGTCCTTCGCAGTCGAAGATGTTTGGTGTGGAGGATTATCTGCCCGATGCAAAGCAGATTGACGGTCGCGACTATATCGTGCCAGCCGAGGTGGGTGGAATAAAGCTGATTTCAATAGCGATGTTTATCCGCAAGACCGATGCTTTGTTGTGGCGTGGAACGATGGCTAACAGCGCATTACGCCAACTTATCCACCAAACCGAGTGGGGAAATTTAGATTTTTTATTAATTGATCTTCCTCCGGGTACGGGCGATATACATTTGTCAATAATTAACGAATTGCGCATTGGTGGAGCGATTATTGTTTCGACTCCTCAGCAAGTGGCTGTGGCAGATGTAGTTCGTGGTGTTGAGATGTTCCGAAATCCGAATGTAAACATACCAGTTTTGGGCGTTGTGGAGAATATGGCGTGGTTTACGCCTGCCGAATTGCCGAACAACCGCTACTACATTTTCGGCAAGGGTGGCGCAGCCCGTTATGCCGAGGAAGTTGGAGTTGATTTATTAGGCGAAGTGCCTATAATTCAAGACATTATGCAGGGAGCTGACGATGGAGTACCGGCAGTAAACACTGTTCCGCAGGTTGCGGAGGTGTATCAACAAGTGGCGAGAAAAGTTGTTGATAAGATGGAAGAAATGTGTTGATAAGGGGTGGAAAACTTTTGATAACTCGTAATAACTTTTGAGGCTTTCAAAATTCTCCCTACTTATTAAAAATTGTTGTTGTTTTTATTGAGATTATTTTAATAGAAATTGTTAAAAATAATCTATGTTAATTTGTCAATATCAATTATAAACATTTGTTGAAAAGTGGGGGCGAAATTGGCTCTATCAGGGTGTTAGCGCAGAGGTTAATAAAATTTTTCAAAAACGGAGGTTAGTAACTTTTTTCGTAAAAAAGATATCAACACTTTCAACAGCTATTATTGTTGTTGTTTAAGATTTATATTAATTCATTATTTAATTAAATTTATAAAACAAATAATAAAAAATGGGTGTGGAAAAAAGGGTGTCAGATTTTGATCTGATACCCCTTCAAAAATCTCAATTCAAATCTTTTTTATTGTACTCTTTGAAACTCCAACTTACTATAGAACGAGTTTTTGTCGATGGAATTTATGGTTAATCTTTTTTCTGTTAATTCTACGATAGAAAATACTATTTCGCTCTCCTTGCGAATCAATCTCAAACAATCACCATCTAACCCCCATTTGCCTACGATTGAGTGAAGATTTATATAATTACAGACATATACACCGTTTGTTTCGGCTTCATCCATCGCTGCAAATGACCACACTTCTTTCCAATGGGGTTTAACTTCGCTGTTTTGCAAATCAACAATCCTCGATAACTTCCAACTTCCTACAATGTGATTATTGCTATCGGCACTCTGTTCGTCAGAGCCTAAATCGGGCTTAATTTGTGTAAAAAGTCTCTTCACTAATTGTGTTTGTATTAGAAGTTCACACCAACTTTTAGATAGAACGCATTTATTTTAGTGGACACGGTTTCGCTAGCAGAATATGCACCGTAATAATCTTCTTGTGACTGATTCTGCTCTACCTTAAATCCTTGATGTTGCAAACCAAGAGCAAAATTAAGTGCCTTGTAGCGAAGACCTACACCAAAGTCGCAGTAGAATCCGCCACGAGCTTTTGCAGAGTATTCAGCACCTTCTTCGGAGTACTCACAATTTGCAGATGAGTAGCAACCCACTGTTCCTCCAAGTCCGAGATTGATAAATGGTGTAAATTTATTATTTATAGGATACATCAATTTGATATTTGCGAAAATAGGCAACATTACAGCATTCCAACGCTTTGCAGGCTTATCTTGTTCTTTTGCCATAGCGGCGTAATCAGCAAGATATTGAAAATCCTTCAACTTTCCACAATAGTATTGCAAACCTATACCTGCACCAAAAAAGAGATATGGACCAACCTGAACACCATGAATAGTCTCAATCAAAGGGCGAGAGAATACTGTATTATATTTTGCTTCATCAAGGCTACCACTTTCACTCTCACCATCATACTCGTAAGTATATTCTCCTTCCCATGTAGTCTTTTTTCCCGCAATTGCATAACCGATATTAACCTCACCCTTGTACTTTGGAGTCCAATCAATCGGCTTTTTTACTCTTGGAGCCTTTACGGGAGCAACAGCTTGTGGCCGGTACTGCGGCTGTTGCTGATACTGTGGTTGCTGCTGATACTGTGGCTGGTACTGTGGCTGCTGTACCGGAAGTTCCTTGGTCATCTTCTCAACCTCTGCGAGGGTAAAGATAAATTGGCTACCATTGTCGGTTGCGATTTTAATGGTCTTTCCAGGAATCTGCTCCAAGATAATACCTCTTACTACTGAGCCATTCTTAAGATAAACTACATCTTGATACTGTTGTGCTGCCACATATAATACAGAGCAGACAACTGCGCACACGATAAGTAATGCTTTTTTCATAATAATTTAAGTTTTTGGTAGCCCACCAACCCCGAATGTGCGGTTATTATAAAATAAGAAAGTGTGAGGTTGATTTCGTTTATCCTTTTAGAGGTTCTGGAATACCCTTGCTCAAATAAACAATACCTCACACCCGTATTGGTGCGAGGAACAAAGAGTATACCCCTACAATTGAATATCCAATACAAGGTGACGAGTGTGATTGTTTTTCCCCGAGCAATGAAATTTTCCAGATTTCTAAAAGGGGTGTAAAACTAATACACTTTCATCAAATATATGTCTGCAACCCAGCGGACTGCACTGCAAATTTAGAAATTTATTTTTGATTGAGCAAAAAAATAGAGGGGATTAGCGGATATTAGGGGTAGTTAGTGTAATTATAAATGTTCCCTAATAACCACTAATAACCCCTAATAACCTCTATAATCTTCTTGTCAAAACCTTTGCACTTTTAACTTTTAATATTTAATTTTGCGGAGAGTTAAAGAGGTTATTAAAGGCTATTAATGGCAAGAGAGTTTTACAAAAGATATAACAGGAGAAATGGAGAAGTTTGTTGTAAAGCGCACAGGAAATTATCGCGACCTACTTTGTTATTGCAAGGCGGAGACGATATACGATATAACCTACCTCTTTGCAAATAAATTTTTCAAGCCATCAGACCGAACTATCGACCAAATGGTGCAGGCTGCCCGATCGGGTAAGCAAAACATTATAGAGGGTTATGCCGCTTCGGTTACCTCAATAGAGACAGAGATAAAATTGTTGGGAGTTGCTAAAAGCAGTCTTAAAGAGCTGTTGGCAGACTATGAGGACTATTTGCGTACACGCAACTTGGAGCAATGGAGTGAAGATTCCGAAAAATTCAAAAAGGCTCAACAGTTAGGGAAAGAACACGATGATTCGAAGTTTTGGATGGATATAGTGGCAACTCGTAGCGATGAAACAATAGCAAACATAGTTATAATACTTATTCATCAAACCGATTATCTACTTTATAGATTTATAGAAAAAGTGGTAGAGAAGTTTGAAAAGGAGGGCGGTATTAGAGAGAAATTATCTCGACTCCGCCGTAATAAAAAGAGTGAAGATAATAAATAGCGGTTATTAAGGGAAATTAGCGGATATTAGGGGTAGTTAGTGTAATTATAAGTCTACCCTAAAAACCTCTAACAACCCCTAAAAACCTCTAAAAACCTCTAAAAATATGAAAAGCAAAATAGAAAGAATCGAAGAGTTGAAGCGCGAGAAAGGCGTTGTAATTTTGGCGCACTACTATACTCGCCCGGAGGTGCAACAGGTGGCAGACTTCTTGGGTGACTCGTTGGCGTTGTCAGTCAAGGCGCGCGATATCGAGGCTAAAACTATCCTCTTTGCCGGAGTTCACTTTATGGGCGAAACGGCAAAGGTCCTCTCGCCCGAGAAGAAGGTGCTTATCCCAAATCCCGAGGCGACCTGCTCGCTTGCCGAGTCGTGCAATGCCGAGGAGTTTGCGAAGTTCAAGGCGCAACACCCCGAAGCTCTCGTTGTGTCGTATGTGAATACAACGGTGGGCGTGAAGGCGCTGACCGATATATGCTGCACCTCGTCAAATGCCTTGCAGGTGGTGGAGTCTATTCCGAAGGAGCAACCTATAATCTTTGCTCCCGATAAAAATCTCGGCTCCTATATCAAAAAGATTACGGGGCGCGAGAATATGATTTTGTGGAACGGCGCCTGCCATGTCCACGAAAAGTTTTCGAAAGAGGGCATTTTGACCCTTAAAAAGGCGCACCCAGAGGCAAAGGTAGTTGTTCACCCTGAATGTAGGGGAGAGGTGGCTGATTTGGCCGATTATTGCGGCTCTACGGCTGGTATTCTATCCTACTGCGGAGAGAGCGACTGCGACACCTTTATCGTGGTTACCGAGCCGGGTATCTTGGCGGAGATGGAGAAGAGGTATCCACAGAAAAAGTTTATCCCTGCACCATCTATCGAGGGTAAGGCTTGTAACGAGTGCGAATATATGAAGATGATAACGCTCGAAAGCATTATCGCCTGCCTCGAAAACGAATCGCCAACTATCGAACTCGATGAAGATACACGCAAAAAGGCTTCGAAATCTATCGAGGCGATGGTAAAAGTTGGATAGAACATTAACCTAATTAATAATATAGAGCAATGAAGAGATTTTTAACTATTTTGATGTTTGTAGTTTTTCTGTGTGCTGATGTTGTGGCGCAGAAACTACCGGGAGAGGATGGTAGAACTCCGGCGTTGGAGTTTGCCTACTTCCCGCATCGCCAATACACCTTTGTGTGGCGCAATTGGAGTGTTGTGGAGAAGGGTAAATTGGCTGCCATTCTTGGCACTTCGGTGGAGAAGGTAGAGGAGTTGGCTACCTCGATGGGTCTATCCAAAAAACAGACTATTGAGAAAGAGTGGGCGACCAAACAGGGTTATATTACCATTCTTCGCCGAAATTGGCATCTTCTCCCATACGAGCAGATTATGCAGTTGTTGGGAATGAGTCGCGAGGAGTTGAAATTTCACCTTATAGAGGACGATTTTCTCTATGATAAACTCGGTAAGATTAAACCTTACTGCACGCAATTGCGCTATGTTGAACCTACTGCCGAAATGCGTGAGCGTGCCAAGGAGATAGCGAAAGAGATAAAGGGGTTAGGAATAAATCCTTTTGTCACAGAGGAGCCTCGTTTTGAGTTTATACGCGAATTTGAAGAGGTTAAAGGTCCTGCAATACAGCCACAGAAAGATGAAAGCGGATTTGATTTGAAGATTGTATATCCCTATTTTGCAAACTATGGAGATGCTCTGCTCGATAAGGATATGACAACCTATCCCGAGGAGATGTTCCGCCGTTTGGCAGAGGTTGGAGTGAATGGAATATGGATTCATGTAGTTTTGCGCACATTGGTAGAACCTGATGATAAGGGATTTCCGGGAGATAGTCGCGCCGCAGAGCGAATCGAGGGGTTGAAGCGTTTGGTTGAGCGCGCTGCAAAATATGGAGTAAAGATTTTTCTCTATATGAACGAACCTCGTGGAATGGATCCGGAGTGGTTCGATTCTACGCCGGAGCGTAAGGCGTATGGAGGATATACCATAAAAGGTATTAAGTCGTTCTGCCCTTCAAATCCGGAGGTGTTGAATTGGCTCACTCGTTCGTTGGAGAGTGTTTTCTCGCAAGTTAAGGGATTGGGAGGAATTTTTACGATTACTGCATCGGAAAACTTCACTAACTGTACTTCTCGTTATAAGTACTACAAAAGGTGTCCTCATTGTGGCAATAGCTCGTATGCAAAGTTGCAAGCGGCCATCAATACTGCCATGGAGAGAGGTGTTCATAAAGCTGCTCCCGAAGCAGAGGTTATTGTTTGGGATTGGAAATGGCCTGATAACGAGTGTAAGGAGATAATAGAAAATCTCCCTAAAAATATTCGATATATGTGTGTTAGCGAGTGGGGTATGCCAATCAATCGCGGAGGAGTGAAGTCGAAGATTAACGAATACTCGATGTCGGTTGTGGGTCCGGGTGAGCGAGCAATCCGAAATTGGGGATATGCCAAGGCGGCCGGATTGAAATGTATGGCAAAAGTGCAGGTAAATTCCACTTGGGAGATGTCTATTACCCCATCTATACCGGTACTTGACCTTGTGGCACAACATGCCGAAAATCTATCGAAAGAGGGTGTGGACGGAGTATTTTTGAGTTGGAGTCTGGGTGGTTATCCAACTGAAAATATGAAGTTGTTCCAATCGTTCGATAAAAAGAGTACAGCGAATGAAGCGGTTGAGAAGTTGGCGCGCGAAGAGTATGGCGAAGAGGCCGGAAAACTTGTTCGTGAGGCTTGGCGTGAGTGTTCGGCAACTTACCCTGAATATCCGTTCAATATTATGGCAATATATAATGGACCTCATCATGTTGGACCTTCCAACATATTTTACTCTACACCTACAAATTACGATGCCACAATGGTTGGAATACCTTACGACACCTACGACCGTTGGCGTATAATATACCCTATCGATGTATGGTATGGTCAGATGGCAAAGTGTGCCGTAGGTTTCGAGAAGGGTGTTTCTCTTCTCAAAAAAGCATACAAAGTGGCGAAGGGAGAGGCTAAAAAGAGAGTTTGGGAGCAGTTAAATCGTACAGAGGCTATCCGCATACATCTTCAATCTTCGGCAGAGCAAGGACGCTTCTTCGAGGCTCGTAATCTCTATTTGAAAGAGAAGGATAGTGCGAAAAAAGCAGAGTATAGAGAGACTATGCGTAAGGCTTGTGAGGCGGAGATTAAACTGATAAAGGAGATGATGCCTGTTGTGTCTGCCGATTCAAAAATTGCTTACGAGTCTTCGAACCACTACTTCTATCTCCCTTGCGACCTTGGAGAGGCGTATTTAAGTGTAAAATATGTATTACGAGAGATAGGAGAGTAAAAGAAATTTCCAAAAAAAATTAGAGATAGAGGGTATTTTGACAAGAACTGTCAAAAATACCCTCTATTTTTGCATCGTGTAGGAGCGAGAAGAGATTAAACAACATATAAAAACTGATAAATTATGAAATTGGACATTAAACTTTCGATTGACAAGAAGCGCGAATTTTCGCACAACACCTTTCTTTTGAGGTGGAATCCCTCCATCTCCTCCTATACGATGGGGCGTTTGGACGAGGATATGAGCGAATGGGCAAAAGGCTGGTGGGAAGAGGACTTCGATTGGAGCGTCTTCGAATGGCAGAGGGCTCGCAAGGGAGATCGCTTCTTTATGGTGCGTGTAGGCGAGGGAAATACGGGAGTATTTGCTGCGGGGCGATTCACTTCGGACCCCTATCTTGCGGAGGATTGGTCGAGGCAAGGTCGCGAGGTTTACTATATGAAGATGGAGTTTGAGGCGGTATTTCATCCTGAGCGAGCCGACATCATCTCCACTGCCGATTTGGAGCGCGAACTCCCCGAAATAGATTGGAGAAAAGGTCATTCAGGCGAGTTGATAGAGGGAGAAATGACAGATAGATTGGAGCTTATGTGGCGCGACTATGTTGGTCGCAGCAAGAAGTTCTATCTTCCGTGCGCGGTGAAGAATGAGTATTACGACTCTCGTTCCGATATTGACAAGGCGATAGAGTTTGCATCGAAGGCTCATGCTGCCGACTACGATCTCGATGGCAACCCAACAATTCTCCATCCGTTGGCGGTAGGAATGATGGGAAACAACGACTTGGAGCGTGTTGTAGGCTTCTTACACGATGTTGTTGAGGATACTCGCTACACCTTCGAGGATTTGGAGGAGGAGGGATTTTCGGTTGAGGTTATAGAGACCTTACGACTTCTTACTCACGACAAGGAGACCCCTTATATGGAGTATATTGAGCGTATCTGCAAGTCGGGCAATAGTGCAGCCGTGAATGTAAAACTCAACGATTTGCACCACAACCTCGCGCGAGGTCGTGCAGGAGGACACACCCGCTGTGTAGAGAAGCACGAAAAGGCTGTTGCGTTTATCGAGGAGTTTTTAGCTAAAAAATAGAGATACTCTGTATTAAATGAAAGAGGACTCATTTTACTTTTGAGTCCTCTTCTCTTTTTTTGTAAGTTTAGTTTTTCTTCGCTTTGATAAGGAATATAGGAGTAATCTCGCGATGCTTTGCATTTTGGAAACGGCGTCTGCCTCGCTGAACAACCTCTCCCTTAACTGTTCCTACAATATACTGTTGCCAAGTAGGGCGATTTCTTCTCTTTTTATACCTCTCCAATGCGGTAGGATTTAACTTTATGTAGATTGTTTTCTCCTTCTCCTCCGGCAATATGGAGATTGGGTCGAGAGAGAAAATTCGGTTTTTCTTTCCCAACATCAACTCTATCGGCTCATTAAAGGTAGGGTCTTTATCTACGCGAATGGTTACAGGCAACGACTCGTCCGTCAAGTCAAAGAGTTGCTCCTCTTCGAGATCGAAGGTCAAAGACATACGATAAGGAGCAGGCTCAATAACATCGACCGCCAACTCCGCTGCCGGAATATGGTGAGTGTAGTAGAATGCCTGCATCATCTTATCGACAGGCAGAACATCAGCCTTTTCGCGTCCGTCAGGTCCCGGATAATCCAACTTCAACCCTATTGGCATACGCTTTATAGCAGTACCCTTTGGAGAGGTTATCGAAACATCCCATCTTCTGCCTCCGCGCAACTTCATACTACTTGTGGTAAAGCCCTTTGGTAGGCCTTTTATCTCCAAATGAGCAGGTCTTTTCACTCGTCCCGTAATATCCACATTGAAGATTGCCGTACCTCCCGAAGGAACGGTAATGTATGCCGGCGAAACAAAGGCGGTGAAAGATGGTAATTGACTATGCCTTCTCAACAGATAGTGATAATCCTTGCCGTAGCCTCGATGAAGATCTTCTACTTCGAGAGTGTATAATCCACTCCTCTTTGGCGTGTGTTTGAGAACAGGATCGGCATGGAATGTCATAAGTCCCTGAATAGGGTCTTCTGTATCATCAACTGTTGCCACGATATTACCGTATCGGTCGCGCAATCTCATTATCGCATCGATTCGAGAGTTGTTTCTTCGTCCGATAAGCTCTATAATAATAGGCTCGCGCCTTTCGACCTCTATTTTATAGCGTTTTATCTTTGCCTCGGCAGTCAGCGAGTCTGCAATGGCGGTTGTAAGGGTTGGTCCAACATCTTTTTTCGGCGAATAGAGAATCTTTGTTCCTTTCGGCAAAGCGTAGAAAGATGTTGCGTTTGATGTTCCTATATTGTTGGTAAAGGAGAGTTGGTGATAACCCTCATCTTTCACCTTTGCGGTGGTCTTTTCGGCTTCGAGGTTTACTCCCTCCAACTCCTGTTTTACCTTTTTACCCGCTACGCCGTATGCAGGATATCTTCCTGTAACGAAAGGTATTACGCCGAGCTGTATTCTGTAATTGAAATCCTCGCGACCGCGATAGATGGCATCGTGTATAATCAAGGTGTAACGACCATCTTTTGGTAGAGTAACCATAATCACAGGATCGACATGGTGGTAGTAATCGTCAGAGAAGGCAATCTCTTTTCCATCTGCATCGACCAACTTTATAACGGGTTGAAACCATCCCGGAACAGCATCGGCAATATAAGGTACGAGCTGGCGACCTTTGACCGAAGCCACGACCGTCTCCCCCTTTTTACCTCTAAATCTGAAATAGTCAACGCCTCCCGGAGTAACATATCCGCATAACACAGCAGGGAGAACGGTTACCTCGTTAGGGTTTTTCATGCTCGATTTTTTATTCTCCACAAAATTGGGATAAGACGCCACCTCGAAAGGGAGTTTGTTCGATAGTCCTTGCGCACCTTGCAGACGCAAGTCGTAGAGTCCGCACGGAACGCTCTCGTCAATGGTGATACGCATCTTTACTTTGTCGGCGAGTTGAGGGCTGCTCTGGTCGTCTAATCTTCTCCTTTTCTTCTTCGAGGTTGTAATAGGCACAATCTTACCCTGAATGCCGGGATGATTGAATACCACCTTCTTTGCCTTGTTGATATTGAGGCCTCCCGCCTCTATCTCGACAGTAGTACCCACCTGTCCGCCTGCCGGAAAGAGATATCCCGAAGTCAGCTTCTGCGCAAAGAGCGAAGAGGCAAAAAGGGTACACAAAACGGATAATATAACTCTTCTGCTACTCATAATTAAGGCTTTTTAATATCAATAATCTCATACAGTAAACCTTCGCCCGGCTTCTCCACAAGAGAAGGTAAAATCGGCAAATTGCCCTCCGAAACATGTGGCAAAGTGCCATAAGGGTCTATTCCCATAAGCAGATAGATTGTTCCAATCAACTCGCAAGGGCGAACAGGTCGCTCGGCAACATTCTCGCCCGTTTTGTCGGTTGCTCCGAGAACCCTACCACCGAGAAAACCTCCACCCGCAACAAGGTAGCTGAATGTTTTGCCGTAGTGTCCGCGACCACCATTCCATGGTGCCTCCCACTGTACCTTTGGTGTTCGTCCGAACTCTCCTCCGCAAACAATGATAGTGTCATCGAGCAATCCGCGAGCATCTAAATCGGCAATCAGAGCCGACAACGCCTTATCGAGCTGCGGAAGCATTGTGTTCATCTTCTGGAAATGCTTCTTATGGGTGTCCCAACCCGTAGTGCGAACATTCACAAAGGGAACGCCCGCCTCGACCAGTCGGCGTGCCACCAGACACGATTGACCAATACGCGAGTTGCCATAGCGTTGGCGCACAGAGTCAGGCTCGTGCGAGAGGTTAAAGACTTCGCGGCTATCACCCCAAATAAACTCCATATTTACGGCTCGCAACGAATCTACCTCGCTCTTGCTCATTGAACTCTTCTCAAAGTTTTTGAGCAGACCCATTCGTTGGTTCATTCGCTCGCGCGAAACAAATTTGTTCACAACACCCTCTACTTCGTACTCGCTCGACTCGGGCTTTCCGCCTGTATCGAACGACTTGTACGCATTGCCCAAAAATCCCCCTTCATTGAATCGGCTGTTGGCAGCTGTAACAGAGATATAGCAAGGCAAAACACCTTTGTAGGAGTCCTTCTTCATATAGGATATTACCGCACCGAACGAAGGATAAACAACTGCGCCATTCGATGTGTCACCCGAAATCATTGCGTAGTGTCCCTTTTCGTGGGCGTTCGAGCCATGAGTCATACTGCGAATAAGGGTGTACTTGTCCGCCATGGTGGCGAGAAGAGGCAACTTCGAGCCAATCTCGATGCCTTCGACATTAGTCTTGCAGACATCCTTATAGTTTCCATAGTAGTTTCTTCCGGCATTTGGCTTCGGATCGAAGGTTTCGGTTTGTGCCGGACCTCCGTCAAGATAGACCAAAATCACCGACTTTGCCCGTTGGGCATACCCCCCGAGACAAACGGCAAGTGCCAAAATCAAAGTCAGATATATCTTTCTCATAGTGGCGAATGTTTAGTGATTGTAAAGGAATTCGTTGCTGTTGATTTGTGTCCACATAATATCTACGGCTGCCTCCATCAACGAAAGGGCATTGGTCTGCATATACTCGTTGTACATGGTAATCTCTTGTGGGGAAGCTCTTCTCGACAAGACGAGGAGCGTGATATTATCCACAAGTTGTGAAAAATCTCCACTATTAAGGAAGAGTTGCTGCAATACACTGCTCTTTCTGATGCGTTTTTCGAGTTCCGATGAGTTCATTAAGTAGAGTAGTTGTCGTGAAGTGAGGGAGTTATTGCGCTGACTCTCCAACGAGACATCTCTCGATACCTTGCCAAACAACTCCAACTCGGAAGAGGATACCGTAGCATCGCCCAGATGTGTTGCCCTTGTCTTTGGCGGATAGAAGGTAAATGGTTCCGGAACACGACTGTGGTAGGAGCTCCAAATACCCGTAACCGATGCCAACGCATCAATTATAACCTCAGCCGGCAGTCTTTGTGCCACATAAGAGCCTTCGGGTGCAGCCTTTGAATTAAACTCCTTCGACAGGAGAATCTTCTTCATCAATGCGCGCATATCATAGTTGTGACTGACAAAGAAGTCGGTAAGCTCTTTCAACAACATCGGATTAGAAGGCTTGTTCTCTTCGTGCCAATCGTCAGGCTCGTGGACAATGCCCTTGCCGAACACCCAATACCACATTCTGTTTACCAATACCTCGGCAAAGCGGCGGTTATTCGGTGAGGTGAGCCACTTGACATAGCCCTCTCTCCAATCGGAATTGGGTTGCAGTTTGAGCATTGTACCATCGCTCAACGAAACAACCTCTCGTGGCAACTCCTTACGGAAGTCGAGATAGATTATCTCCTCCTTCCACTCCTTGGTATCTTTGAACTTTATCTGCGAGAAGCAGAGGTGTCCGTTGTCAGAGCAATTTCTGTTGCCCAAGAAGAGAAGATTGATATTGGCATAGAAGTTTTGAGGCGATCTTTTCTGAAAACCTCGGTAAAAATTTGCTGCCGGAGCGCGGAAGTTGCTACCCTCCGAGAGCAACAACTTCTGCACCATTTTGTCGTATGGTACATTGTTGAGCAGTTGCTCATAAACCCAACGGTTGTATGCCTGCACACCATTTGGCCACAAGTTGCTTGGGAACTCGGATTTTATGCGAAGAATATCGCCCCAGCGCATCTGCATATATTTTAGCGAAAGCTCACTGTCGAGGAGTTTATCGATAAGGGACTCGCGCTTGTTTGCGTCTTTGCTGTCCAAAAAGTCGATACACTCCTTTGGCGTTGGTAAAGCGCCTGTCGTGGTGAGATAGGCTCTCCTCAAAAAGACTTCGTCTCGGCACTTGTCCGAGGCGGCTGCCTGCACCATCGGAAATATCAGGCAGGCAATAAGTATAAGCAAAGTTTTCATGGCATTATGAGATTAAAATACCCTCTATTTCAACTAATAATTCGCTTCTGCACACATCTGCGATGGAGTAGATTACAGGCATCTGCGGATATGACTGCTCGACCACCTCGCGCACCTCATCGTAATCCTCCTTATTTTTGATAAAGATGTGCAACTTGGCATATTTCAGGTCGTAAGGCTTACAGCCAAACTTTACCAGATTCTCTTTCGATACGAGGTGTTCGACATTCTCTATCGTTCTGATAGTCTGCATCTTTGCCGATGAGGCGTCCACGCTCTCCTCTCCTCGAATTGCCGCTGTGCCCGAGACAAAACAGCACGCACCGCACTCCGTTTCGATTAACTTTGCCCGTTCGAACTTCGGAGTACTTTTCATCGCGTTTTTATCATCGTCTATCAAAACTCTCTTCGAGTAGATGTGCGCTGCGACCTGCAACGGGTTGTCGATAGGGTAGATGCCCCTATTGTCCGCATCCGCCTTTTTGAAGGCTATTGCGCTTATGATTATACCTTCGCCCGAAGCTCCGATTCCGGTTGCTGCGGGGTAACCGTTTTGCCACTTGCCCGAGGCGTAGTAGCGGGTGCGGGCATCGTTGAATTCCTGATAATTTTGCTTTCCTCCCCGGCACCCCACGATGTTACCTATATAGTTCCACTGTCGCACAATATCGTCCACTGCAAAACCGTGAGAGGTAAGCAGATTGTCGAGCTTGGCGAAAACCTCTTGACTTTGCTGTTGTACGCCTTCCGAAAAGTCGGAGGCAGGAACACCCTCCACAAACAGCATCTTCTCGGTGTCGCTCTCGATTGTACCGTAGCAAACGCCATCTTGCTCATTGATAAGTATTTCAGCATCGCCATCGAGTGTGTATATTTCGATGGAAAGACCGCCGTTTGGCAGTATATATTGTGGAATGAGAGTTACGGGAACGCTCCGTCCCAAAGAGTTGCGAATAGCAGATTTTATCGCATCAAGCAACTGATGATACTCCATTGTATCGCTTGTGCCACAACATACGACTCCGCAAATCCTATGGACCGGAACATTGCACAGCGCATTTTGGATACCCAACAAAACGGGCTCGCTGGTGCCGAGAGTCGCCGAGATGATATTTAATCTCATAAGCAAAGAGGGTTGTTTTCTACTTATAAGACAAAGATAGTAAGAAAAAGTTAAAAGTGCAAAGCTTAAAGTTGAAAATAACGAGGAGCGATAAGATAGAAGACTTGGTGTTAAAAGTCGGAGTTGTGGCAGTGAAAAATGTTGTCGGCAAGTCCAAAAAACTTTGCACTTTTAACTTTTAATTTTTAATTTTGTGCCAAATAAAAAAGACTATGGCAAAACTTACACTTTACAACACGCTTACTCGCCGCAAGGAGGAGTTTAAGCCGATAAACGAGGGTCGTGTCGGAATGTATGTCTGCGGACCAACCGTATATGGCGACCCGCATCTCGGACACACCCGACCTGCTATCACCTTTGACCTCCTATTTCGTTATTTGAAGGCGGAGGGCTACAAGGTGCGCTATGTGCGCAATATCACCGATGTTGGTCACCTCGAACACGATGCCGATGAAGGCGAGGACAAAATCGCAAAGAAGGCTCGTTTGGAGCAGTTGGAGCCTATGGAGGTTGCCCACTACTACACCGAGCGTTACAAGACCTTTATGGCGAAGTTGGGTGTGCAAACCCCTTCGATTGAGCCTCACGCTTCGGGGCATATCATCGAGCAGATTGACTTCGTGAAGCGCATTATTGATGCAGGCTATGCCTACGAGTCGAACGGCTCAATCTACTTCGATGTCGAGAAGTACAACAAGGACTTCCGATATGGTGTTTTGTCGGGTAGAAACCTCGATGATATCGTAACCGACACTCGTCAGCTCGATGGTCAGCAGGATAAGCACCACTCCTACGACTTTGCGTTGTGGAAGAAGGCTGCACCGGAGCATATTATGCGTTGGCCTTCGCCGTGGAGTGATGGTTTCCCGGGTTGGCATATGGAGTGTTCGGCAATGAGTACCAAGTACCTCGGTGAGAAGTTCGATATTCACGGAGGCGGTATGGATTTGATGTTCCCTCACCACGAGTGCGAGATTGCGCAATCTACCGCAGCTCTCGGACACGACTCGGCTCGCTATTGGGTACACAACAATATGATTACCATCAACGGCAAGAAGATGGGTAAGTCGTACAACAACTTTATCACCCTCGAACAGATGTTCAACGGCGACCACCCTGCATTGGAGCAGGCGTACTCGCCAATGACCGTGCGTTTCTTTATCTTGCAGGCGCACTATCGCTCTACGCTCGACTTCTCGAATGAGGCGTTGCAGGCGGCAGAGAAGGGTTTGGACCGCTTGATGAAGGGTATCGAGGCACTGCACAAAGCCCCTGCTTCGGCTTCGTCATCGTTTGATGTTGATGAGATTGAGAGTCGTTGCGCTGAGGCTATGGCTGATGACTTGAACTCGCCAATCGTAATCTCTACGATGTTCGACTATGTACGCCTCTTCAACCAACTCTCGGAGGGTAAGCAGACCTTGACCGCCGAGGACAAGGCAAAGGCAGAGGCAACCGTGCAGCGTTGGGTGTTCGATATTCTCGGCTTGGAGAATGAGAAGGCGGAGGCTGCGGGTGGCAAGGATGTGGTTTCGCCACTCGTAACGATGTTGCTCGATATGCGTATGCAGGCAAAGGCGGATAAGAATTGGGCTTTGTCTGACGAAATTCGCGACAAACTCACCGCTATCGGTATCCGAGTGAAGGACCGCAAAGACGGCTACGACTGGGAGATAGAGTAATCTCCTTATTATACAACCTCTGACAAAGAGAGCGTGTCTAAAAAACTTGTTAGACACGCTCTCTTTTTGTCTTGTTTTTTGAAAGAGTTTCCCCTAAAAGATTATACCATATAAGTATCACTTATATTCCAATCAAAAAAAGTTTGAAATTTTAGTGTTAATTTTTTCACAATTCAAAATAAATGTACTATCTTTGCAGCGGTGAAAAAGGGGCTTTTGCGAAATTTATTGCAAAAATAGGTAAAAATTTACCCCTCGCCATCTCCCAAAATGGCGGAGATTTTGAAACAGAGAGATGATGTTAAACAATTAATAATTAAAAACTATGGCTTTCAAGAAAGAAGATTTATTGAAGTATGGTATTACCGACACTACCGAGGTAATCTACAACCCATCGTACGAGCTCCTTTTCGAGGAGGAGACCAAGGCAGACCTTACAGGTTTTGACAAGGGTCAGGAGACAGAGCTCGGTGCTGTTAATGTAATGACAGGTGTTTACCCAGGTCGTTCGCCAAAGGACAAGTTCATCGTAATGGACGAGAATTCGAAGGATACTGTATGGTGGACTCCGGAGGAGTACAAGAACGACAACAAGCCTTGCTCGGAGGAGTCTTGGGCAGTATTGAAGGGCATCGCTCAGAAGGAGCTTTCGGGCAAGAAGTTGTATGTTGTAGATGGCTTCTGCGGTGCTAACAAGGATACCCGTATGTCGGTTCGTTTCATTATGGAGGTTGCTTGGCAGGCTCACTTCGTTAAGAATATGTTTATCCGCCCAACAGAGGAGGAGTTGAAGGACTTCGAGCCTAACTTCGTTGTTTACAACGCTTCGAAGGCAAAGGTTGAGAACTACAAGGAGCTCGGTCTTAACTCGGAGACAGCAGTAGTGTTCAACATCACTTCGCGTGAGCAGGTTATCATCAACACTTGGTATGGTGGTGAGATGAAGAAGGGTATGTTCTCGATGATGAACTACTACCTCCCATTGCAGGGTATCGCTTCGATGCACTGCTCGGCTAACACCAACGAGAAGGGCGAGACCGCTATCTTCTTCGGTCTTTCGGGTACAGGTAAGACAACCCTTTCGACCGACCCTAAGCGTCAGCTTATCGGTGATGACGAGCACGGTTGGGACGACAACGGTATCTTCAACTTCGAGGGTGGTTGCTATGCAAAGGTTATCAAATTGGACAAGGAGTCGGAGCCGGATATCTACAACGCTATCAAGCGTGATGCTCTCTTGGAGAATGTAACTGTTGATGAGAACGGTAAGATTGACTTCAACGATAAGAGCGTAACCGAGAACACTCGTGTTTCGTACCCTATCTACCACATCGACAACATCGTATCGCCAATCTCGGCTGCTCCGGCTGCGAAGAATGTTATCTTCCTCTCGGCTGATGCATTCGGTGTATTGCCTCCGGTTTCGATTTTGACCCCTGAGCAGACTAAGTACTACTTCCTCTCGGGTTTCACCGCTAAGTTGGCAGGTACCGAGCGCGGTATCACCGAGCCTACTCCAACATTCTCGGCTTGCTTCGGTCAGGCATTCTTGGAGTTGCACCCAACAAAGTACGCTGAGGAGTTGGTTAAGCGTATGGAGAAGAGTGGTGCTAAGGCATACCTCGTAAATACAGGTTGGAATGGTACCGGTAAGCGTATCTCCATCAAGGATACTCGTGGTATTATTGATGCAATCCTCGATGGTGCTATCTTGGAGGCTCCAACCAAGAAGATTCCTATCTTCGACTTTGAGGTTCCAACAGCGTTGCCGGGAGTAGATCCTGCAATCCTCGACCCACGCGACACTTATGCTGATGCAGCAGAGTGGGAGAAGAAGGCAGAGGATTTGGCAAGCCGTTTCATCAAGAACTTCGGCAAGTACACTACTAACGAGGCAGGTAAGGCGCTTGTAGCAGCAGGTCCAAAGTTGTAATTTCTCGTGATAAGCCGCAATCTGCGGCACATCGCTAAATAGTAAAGACCTTCGGGCTGTACGCATTAGTACTATCCCGAAGGTCTTTCTTTTGCGATGCACCACATCTCACGACTTCTGACGAGAAATTGGCGTTTGGCAATTGTGCGCCTTGCCCTCGTCTGCTTAAAATTCTATTTTCTTTTTGGGGGATAGGTTAATAGCGCAACATCGCCAAGTCGTGAGGTACGGAGCCCGTACCAAGATAGTCATTTGTAGGGAAGAGCATAGGAGTTTGAGTGTCGCGGAAGCCACACTTTTCGTAGAGGCGTTTCGACTCGATACTGCTCGGAATAAGTGCAGCAACATCGTAATGACCACTCTTGTCTATATATTGCAAAGCTTTGGTCAGTAATTGCGTTGCGAAGCCACGACCACGATATTCGGGTTTTGTTGCTACGGCGTAGATGTAGGCAACACGCTTCTCCCACATCTGCAAAGGTACAACATACAACATCGACACCACCTCTCCACACTCCTTGTGTATTAGAGGTGTGGCATCGCTATGATTTAGTAGGAATGAGTCTATTTCGTGGAGTTCATCACCAAAAATTTCGTGCCACATCTCTCGCATCTCGCACTGTTCGGCAGTGAGATGGAGAGCGGAACTCTTTTCGAGCAGTAGGGTTGGGTGGTACGACATCTTCGCAAAACGCAACCCCTCCAAGCCGAGGTCATCTTCGCGATTTATAAACTCGAACTCCTCTTCGAGCGACTGTGCCATAAGGCGATTTATCATTGTTGCTGCCCCCTCAACCTCGCTATCGTGTTTCTCGATATGGGTGCAGAAGGTGTTATTATTTATGGGTGTACCATACGAAAAGGCCACCGGTAAGTCGTTGGCATACAACACTAAACCTCGCAATTCGAGAACCTCCAAGTTGTCGAAGGCGCGTTGCATAGCCCGCTGTTCGGCTCTCTCCGTATCGCCCACCTCGCGCCCTTTCAGCCACTTATTATTCAGAGCGACACAATCTTTGATATTTGACCTTGAAAGAGGCTCTACGCGCCAATTATTGCAGGCAACAAAGCGATTGAGATGGTTGCGCTTTGGTTGATATTTTCGCCCTTGCAATTGCGCCAAATCCTCGGTACGATAGATATAATCTGACAAGGCTCGCGGAGTGTCGAAAGCAAACTCCGAAGGGTAGTTTTCTCCCAAAAATTTGCGCCACTCGTGCGAAAGACCATAGAGGCGCAACGGCACACGCTGCGCAAAGGCATCTTGGCGCAATAGCTCTACTATTGCTCTTTTATCCCCCTTGCCAACGGGTTGCATATAACACTTTGTGTCGCCATTGTCGAAGCGTATAACAAGAAAATCCTCCACCTCGGCAACCTCGCTATGGTAGGTATCGCTCCAACAGAATATATTGGCAAAATTGAGGTCACAATTCTGCTCCTCTGACGAGAGTATATAATACTCGAACAGTGGCTTGTCGGCCACTGTTACGGGGTGAAAACATATACCTCTCTTTTCGTCCATTTTTGCGATGTTTAGCACGCTTTCAACGACATATCGAGCGACTTGATTTGGTGTGTCAAAGCACCTACCGAGATAAAATCAACGCCCGTTTCAGCATAATCGCGCAGAGTTTCGAGCGTTATACCTCCACTCGACTCTGTTTCGCAACGACCTGCAACCAAAGCCACCGCCTCACGAGTCTGCTCGACCGAGAAGTTATCGAACATAATTCTATCGACACCACCGGCAGCAAAGACCTCTTGAATGTCCTCCAACGAGCGCACTTCACACTCGATAGGAATATTCTTGCCCTTTGCCTTCAAATACTCCTTTGCACCCATCACTGCCTTCGCTACGCCACCTGCAAAGTCTATGTGGTTATCCTTCAAAAGAATCATATCGAACAATCCGATACGGTGATTCTCGCCACCACCCATCTTCACCGCCATCTTCTCCAAGACACGCATTCCGGGAGTGGTCTTACGAGTGTCAAGAACTTTGGTATGAAGGTCGGCAATGCGGTCAGCATACACAGCAGTCTGCGTTGCTACACCACTCATACGCTGCATAATATTGAGCAGAATACGCTCGGCACGCAACAACGACTGCAAATTTCCCTCGACATAGAAGGCTACATCGCCCACCTTAACGCGGTCGCCATCGTTGAGAATCTGCTCGAACTTAACCTCCGAATCCAATCGCTCAGTTACCATCTTTGCAACTTCTATGCCTGCAATAATGCCCTCCTGCTTGCACAGCAGGCGCATTCTTCCGCGCTCCTCGGCAGGGATACAGCACAACGAAGTGTGGTCGCCATCGCCAATATCCTCTTTGATTGCCAACTCGATAAGTTCCTCTACATAGGGTTTGTATTCAGCCTTCATATCTTTGGGTTTTTTGAAATTCTAAAATCAACTCTCTACTGATTATTCTCCGAGTCACCGGTATTGGTTGTAAATCGTACGCGCGAACCACGCGAAGCCATCTCAAACTCAACATCGATTACACGACCTAAACAACCCTTAACCTTGTTGATAGGATATTGCTCGAAGTCGGTAGGGATAATATTCTCCGCCTCGAAAGTATAATTCAACGACATACCATCATCGGATACGGTCACCACAAACGGTATCTCTTTAAGTTCCATATTTATAGGGTAAGGCATCGCATCTGCAAATTTCACTTCGAGGAACAAAAGGTCCAATTTCGGCTGCAATATATCGGGAATAGTAACTGTCAAAGCGGCATTATCATCGGTATATGTCGTCTTCCCATTCTCCATATTCGTTACTACAAGCTTTCCCTTAAAAGAGCTCTCGGAAGTTCCTCCGCTTGTCGGACCTTTCAGGCAGGATGTGGTCAGCAACATAACTACCGCGCCAAACAAAAACATCAATCTTCTCATATCTCAAAATTTTATCTAATCTACAATATATTTACCATCACTCTCACACCTCCCGACACGGGGCGACCTCGTTGCAAAAAACGATTACCCATCGACTCGAAGTAGAAGGTGTTGTAGTTCGTATTCGTAGCATTCTTACACCAAAAATCTACCGCCCACTTCGCACCCTCGAAGCGTACCGAAGCATCTAACAGCGCGTAGAATGGCTGCGACACATCGTTTGCCTCGTTCCAATAGATACGACCTGCTCCCGTAACACCCAAACTCAACACCATACGGTCAATCCAGCGAGAACGGAATGGAACGGTCTGCATCAGGCGCAAAGATAACGAATTTTTTGGTGCGTATGGTATATAATTGCCGGCATAATTTACACCGCCCGAAACAAATTGTCGAAATTTGGCATTTGTATAGCCATACGAGCCACGCAAAACGAGCGTTTTGGCCAATCGTGCCGTAGCCGAAATCTCCGCACCGAAGGAGCGTGTGCGACCCGCATTGGTCATCATTCTTCCTGTGCTGTTCTCATCGGGGAAGATGGTTAATTGCTGATCGAAACACTCGATATAGAACAACGCCGCATCGGCAGCAAAGACACCATCGTGTGTGGAGAAGTGTCCACCCAACTCCAAGTTGTAACTGTGCTCGGGATTGTATGCGCACAACTTATCGACATCAATCTCCTGATAGAGGTGCATCTTCTCCTTCAATTGGCGTTGCAACACCTCCGAAAACATCTGCGTATTGAATCCTCCCGCCTTGTAACCCTTCGAGGCGGATAGATAGAGCATATTTCGTCCGGCATCGTCTAAATCTACCGACACCGAGAATGAAGGCAGAAACTCCAAAAATCCGCGCGATAGAAGTTCGCTCTCCGCAATCTTTATAGGCGTTGTTATGGTCGGTAGCGAAGTATCGTTCGGAATCTTGGTGTAGTAGGTATTAGCACTTGTGTTGTAAATCATCTGCACCAACTCGTAGTCCAAACGCAACCCCAAAGCCAAACGCCAACGACCAAGATGCACTTCGCTGCGATGATATGCCGCCACACCGCTGTTATGTGTCAAAAAGTCGCTGTTGAGAAGTATCTCATCTCCACCATTACCCTCTGCATCTCCCCAACGATATATGCCCGGATAACCCGCGTGAGCGTTGATGTTTTCGAGAATAAGTTTTTCGATGCCTGTTGCGCCAAAGGTTACCGGTGCCTGCATCTTTTCGCGTTTGAAGAAGCCATTTACTCCAACCAACCAGCGATACACCCCCTCCTCCTTCGAGCGTAAAACGAAATCTTCGGCTATGTGGTGCTGTTGTTTTCGCTGTTCGAGGGTAAAATAATATTCGGGTAGGAAATCGTTGTCGATATGCATCTTATCGTTCATATATTGATACGAAGTGATGCTTGCCAACGAAAACTCGCCAAAGTCGTAACGAATGCTCAATCCGTCATTTACAGCCAATCGGGCATACGAACACGGCTCGTTATAGCAGATTTTACCCACCAACTCCTCTCGGTGTTTATCGGGATTTGGACTACCTATATATTGGTAGGGATAACCACCCTGCTCCACCATCGAAAAGGCGAGGGTATTGTCAATGCTCAACGCCCCTTCACGATATTGGAATTTGGTGCGGAAATTTCCACTATTCTCCCTGTCGCACAAAGAGTTATCGTACGAATTACGCCAATAGCCGTCACAATGGGCATATTGCGCCGAAACCGAAAATCCGAACTTTTCCTTCAAGCGATTATAACTCGAAGCCGCCACACGAAATGAGTTGCGCGAGCCATAGTCGGCACGCAGTCGCACGCCCTGATAGGTCAGAGGCGAGAGGGTATAGACATTTATCACGCCTCCCATCGTATTGCGACCGTAGAGCGTAGCCTGCGGACCACGCAGAAATTCGATGCGTTCTATATCTGGAAATTCGGTGTCGTAGAGGTTTTTGTCTGCCAACGGCACATTATCGACATTCATGCCCACGACCGGCTGGTCGATGCGCGTTCCCATACCACGCACATAGATTGACGAGGTCGTGCGTGAGCCGTAATCGGGCATAAAGAGGTTTGGTACATCGGTCATCACATCTTTGACTGCCGACACGCCCTGCATTTCGAGCGTTCGACCACCTAAAACAGATGCAGCCACAGCCTCACGGCGCAACTCCGAGCCCTGCTTAATGGCGGTAATCTGCACTCTATCAACTGCAATCAGCGTATCGACCTTTGACTCGGTCGGATTTGGCTCGGCAGGCTCGTTGTCGGAGGCGCATACTACCCCCGAAACCGCCACCAAAAGCGAGAGTAACAGATATTTTCTAAAAAGTTGTGCCATCAAGTGCAAAGATAATAAAAAGTTGAGAGTTGAGAGTTGAAAATTTTAGAATTTTATTCACTACTCCGCCTTGCGAAGATAAGTCTGCCACACCGCCACAGGTTGAAAGGAGAGAAACTCGCAAATAGACAAAAAATAAGAGGGCGTTTCCCAACGACCTCTTACCTCGAAACTCATTGCGAGTTTCTCTACTAACCCAAACTTAAATAAATGAAGAAACCTCACTGCGGCGTGCAGTTATCACCGCAGCTGATAGATTGTTGTGCAATCTTCGTTCCAAAAACGGATAGTTCGGGTAAAAAATTGTGCAAAAAGTCCAAAATCGCTACTCTCGCGCCCTTTTGAACATCTTGTCGTGCGCTTACAACATTATATCGCTCTCACAGAAGTGTTGCTCCCACTCGATGCGGGCATTCTCGTCAGAATCAGAGGCGTGTACCGCATTGGCGGTCTTGTCTGTTCCGAACTTGGCGCGGATAGTACCCTCGGCAGCCTCCTTCGGATTTGTAGAGCCGACGAGGCAACGATATGCTGCTACGGCATCATCGCCATCACATTCGAGAATGGCGGCAATAATCGGACCTGACGACATATACGCGATAAGTTCATCGTAGAAGGGCTTACCCTTATGCACGGCATAAAATCGCATAGCATCATTGCGTGATAGGTGGTGCATACGGAGCGCCACGATACGAAAGCCGTTATCGACAATCATCTTCAAAATATCGGCATGAAGAGCTGCTCGCACTGCTTCGGGCTTAATCATTGTGAAGGTTCTACTACTCATAATTCAGGTTTTAAGGATTGTTTTGTGACTATAAAGGTAGCGATAATTTGGTATTTATCAAAATTATAAGCGAAATTTATGCCCACATAAGAAAATAGAATTTGCACGAAATCGAAAAAATATCTATCTTCGCAGTAGCAAACAGAAGACAAACTAACATTTTAATACAACACAGACTATGAAAAATTTGAAGGGCTCGAAGACAGAGCAGAATTTGTGGACCGCATTTGCAGGTGAGTCACAGGCTCGCAACAAGTACACCTATTTTGCATCGAAGGCAAAGAAGGATGGATATGTGCAGATTGCAAAGTTGTTTGAGGAGACAGCAAACAACGAGAAGGAGCACGCAAAGATTTGGTTTAAGTTACTCGGAGGCATCGGCGATACAGCAGAGAACTTGAAGCACGCAGCCGAGGGCGAGAACTACGAGTGGACCGATATGTACGCAACCTTCGCAAAGGAGGCTCGCGAGGAGGGCCTCGACCACATCGCAAATCTCTTTGAGGGAGTAGCAAAGATTGAGAAGGAGCACGAGGAGCGTTACCTCAAACTCTTGGAGAATGTAGAGGGTGGCTTGGTATTCTCGCGCGAGGGTGATATGATTTGGCAGTGCTCGAATTGCGGTCACATCGTAGTAGGCAAGCAGGCTCCTGAGGTTTGCCCTGTATGCGCACACCCACAGGCTTACTTCGAGATCAAGGCAGAGAACTACTAAAAACTCGACTTATGTATAATACACATCACAAAAGGAGAGGTTTTCCTCTCCTTTTTTATATACCTATAAGGGGTGAGCATTGCGTGATATTGCCCTCGACCCGAATAATCTTTAAGTGGGTCGAACGGTCGCAGCAGGTTTGAGCAGAGCGAAGGGAGGCGATTACAATCATAGATTGTTTGGGTTTGACTGATGATGGCTGAAAATTCATTTTCAAAGACAATTATCGGTCAAAGACAAAAGATTGCGATAGCAATAATCGCCGACCAAAGACAACTCTGCCACACCGCCACCGACTGACCGCCCCCGGCGAAGGGTAAACGAAAAAAGAGGAAGACTTTCATCTTCCTCTTTTTCGTACCCAGAGCCGGGGTCGAACCGGCACAGGGGTGAACCTACTGGTGTTTGAGACCAGCGCGTCTACCGATTCCGCCATCTGGGCTTCTGCCGATGCTCTTTCGAGCGGTTCAGCGGTGCAAAGGTATAAATAATTTTTTGATTTACAACCTCTACACCCAAATTTTCAAAAAATTTTATCTTTTTTCGAGAACTTTTCCTCTCTGCCTTACTTTTTGAAGCAGTTTGCTGCCGACATCTTCACATCCGGAGATGGGGCATAAATGCCGAAAACTATCTTATACTCCATCTCCATTGTCGTGATATTTACCGCCGAGCCGATAGTTCCGATGCGTTGCCCCTTCTTCACAATTGCCCCCTTCGCAACCGAGACCGCTGAAAGGTTGGCGTAAGATGTAATATACTCTCCGTGAGCGACATATACATCATACTTATTATTAACTTTATTGCGTTTGATATCGACAATCTTACCCTCGTAAATCGAGGTTACCGCTGCACCCTCCTTGCCGACAATCTCCGCCATATTACCCTTATAGCGTTTAACTCTTCCGCCCACAACAGGCAGATTTAGCGCGGTTGTACTTGCCGAGAATGAGGCTCCCGCCTTATTTCCCTTGGTCAATTTGCGCAACGCTTTAATCGCTGCATTCAGCTTCTCCTCGTGCTCCATCTTCGAGCGCAAGACACTCTGTTGCTTGCTCGACATTTGGCTAACAGTCTTTTTTGCGGCTGCCATATCGGCTTGCAACTTTTTGCGCTGATTATCGAGGCGGCGTTTTGTTGCCGACAACTCCTCACGGCGTTTAGCGAGGAGATTGCGCTCCGCCTGCACATCGCTTCGTACAGCCGAGACCTCCTTCATTTGGGCAAAGCGATACTCTGTTGCTACGCGCAACATTGCCACACGCCTAGCTATATCGGTAAAGGATTTCGCCGAAAAGAGATAGGTTAAGTGGTTATGATAGCGGAAATTACGATAAGCCGAACGAACTATCTCGCGAGCATTCTCTTCGAGTTCGGAGAGTTGTCCGCCGAGTGATTTGAGTCGTCTTTCGGAGGCAGCAACCTCTGCCGAAAGTTGCTTTATCTGGCGCGTTGTTTCACGAATCAGAGCGTTACGCTTCTCGATTTGCTTGGTTAGCGAAGATATCTGCCTCTCCGCCGAAGCCTTATTCTTTTTTAGTTGCGCCAACTGCTTCTCCTCGCGTGCAATACTGCGTTCGAGGTTGGCAATAACCTTCTTCTGCTGTTCGATTTTGCTTGTCTGCGCCACAACGGGAGCGACAAACGAGAACAACATCAGGAGGGTTAGTATATAGAGTCGTTTCAACATTGGTGCAACTATTTCTTCTGTTTTGTTTTATCGGGCAAAAATCGTTTTTCAATCTCCTCCTTATCGGCACCCTGCTCCAATGCCTTACGCCAATAGGTCTTTGCCATAAACTCCTCTCCGAGGGCGTGAAGGATATCTCCATAGTGCAGAGAAAAGGTGAAATCCTTGCTTCGGGTAAGCGAGAGAGCTTGTTGCATATACTTTTTAGCCTCGGCATAGCGACCAAGCTTGTAGAGTACCCACGCCATCGTATCGAGATAGGTAGAATTGCTCTCCGAGAGAGCCAACGCACGAGTAATCATTGTCAAAGCTCGCTCCAAATCGCGATTTTCGAGCGAGAGATAGTAGGCGTAATTGTTCAAAACGCCGGCATTATCGGCAAAATACTTTATCGCCTTATTGTATGCTTTGTAGCAACGCTTTTTGTCGTTACGCTCATGCTCCACATCGCCAATTGCGCCCCACAACGAACTGCGCAGAGTGTCGTTGTCGGCATGCTTCAACGCCTCGTTGTAGAGTGCGAGAGCATCATCATACTCTTTTTTTCGCATCGCCAACGCTCCTCGCATATAGAGCAAATCGGTGTTGTGTGGAAAGAGTGCGAGAGCAAGGTCGGTATAGTGACGCACCGAATCGGGATGGTTGAGATGATTTTCAACCTCTATAACTCGCAAAAAATCAACAAGCTGTGGCTTTTTATAGTCGATAAGTTGCTTATACAATCGCACCGCCTCCTTGACTTCACCCGACAATATAAGGTGTTCGGCATAGAGCGAAGCCACACCCTTGCTTTCAGGGTTATGGATATATAGACGCTTAATCAGTGCATCATACTGCGGATAGAATTTGCGATAAGCGTTTATGTCGTTGGCGAGTGATTTCCACATATCGAGCTTGCTCTGCAATGGGTATTGTTCGTTGGCAAAAACACGCTCCAAGATGGCGAGATAAGCCGATATATCTCCTTTTCTCTGATAATACTCACCGAGAGCCATCCAAGGCTCTACTGCCAGCGTATCTATCGCTATGGCTCGTTGAAACGATGCCACAGCCAACGAGTCGCGGCGAGTCGCGGCATAAATTTCGGCAAGAGCGATGTGATTTTCGGCCAAGTATGGTGTCTCCTCGATAGCCTTGCGGGCATCTGCCTCGGCAGCGAGTGTTTGCCCCGTTTTGAGGAGATAGTATTGACGCATACGCCCCAACTGCGGAATACGACCAAAGCGCACCTCCGCCGTATCAAGCACCGCCAACGCCTCGTCTGTTCGGCGACTATTATCAAGCAAAAGGGCTAATACGCGATAGTGATTAGGCTCGGTACTCTTGCTAACAATCTTCTTGAACACAGGTATTGCTCTACCATATTCTCCGCCTTCAACCAACGCAGCGCCATAGTCCTCCAAGTAGTAGCGATTGGTGGTATCGGCACGATAGGCCCTCTCGGAGTATTCGATGGCATTTTGGGGTACACGAGTGAGTTTGGAGAGGAGGTTTAAGGCAGGAGCGTAGTTGGAATCCTGCTGAAAAATCGCCTCGATAGCCGCAACGGCATTGAGAGTATCTTTGTGAATGGTTATCGCCTTTATCGCCTCGGAGTATAACTCCGAAACGGGTTTCAAGGGTGCTTTTTGGCGTGCCGCTTTGTGTTGAGGAATAAATCCGCAACAAAACAACACAACCAAAAATATTGCAACAACCTTTTTCATAAATTTAGACGAAAGACGAGAGAAATTCAGAATGCAGAATTAGTTTTCCGTTCTCCGTTTTCCGTTTTCCGTTTATAACACGCTGTCGAATTGGTGGAGGAAGCGAACATCGTTCTCGAAGTAGAGTCGCAAGTCCTTTACACCAAACTTCAACATTGCGATACGCTCAACTCCCATACCAAACGCAAATCCCGAATACTCCTTCGAGTCAATTCCGTTTGCCTCCAATACATTAGGGTCCACCATGCCGCAACCCATAATCTCCAACCAACCGGTACCCTTACATACAGGGCAACCCTTGCCTCCGCAGAGGTTGCACGAAACATCTAACTCAGCCGAGGGCTCGGTGAATGGGAAGTATGATGGGCGCATACGGATTTGAGTCTTCTCGCCGAACAACTCCTTCGAGAAGTAGAGGAGCGACTGCTTCATATCGGCAAACGATACATTCTTGTCGATATACAAGCCCTCAACCTGATGGAAGATGCAGTGTGCGCGGTAGGAGATAGCCTCGTTACGGAATACGCGACCGGGGCAGATTACACGAATAGGAGGCTGTTGCTGCTGCATTGTACGCACCTGAATCGATGAGGTGTGGGTGCGCAACAAAACATCGTCAGCCGATGGCTCCGAGCCCGCCTTTTCCACGAAGAATGTGTCTTGCATATCGCGTGCAGGGTGCTCCATCGGGAAGTTCAAACGGGAGAATACATGGTTGTCGTCCTCAATTTCCGGACCATCAGCCACAGTGTAGCCAAGGCGCGAGAAGATATCGATAATCTCCTGCTTAACCAGCGAGATAGGGTGGCGCGAGCCGAGTTGCTCTGCCGAGCCCGGACGCGACATATCATCAATCTGTGGAGCCGAAGCGACCTGATTTTCGAGAAGCTCCTTCTGTTCGTTGATTTTTGCGAGAATACTATTTTTGAGGGCATTGAGTTTCTGTCCGAACTCGCGTTTCTGCTCAGGGGCAACCGTCTTGAACTCCTCCATAAGGGCTGTCATCTCACCCTTCTTACCCACCATTCTGATACGGAAATCTTCCACCTCCGCCAACGACTTCGGCGCAAAATCCTCAACCGCTTGTGCAAGTGCTGCAATCTTGTTATTCATAAAAGTTATATATTTTTTATTCTAAAATTCGCGTGTAATTTCGCAAAGGTACACATAAATTGTCAATTATCAATTATCAATTGTCAATTTATTTAGCCTTTGGCTAATATTTAAGCCAACGCCACATATCACGCAAGGTCGGCTTTGCACCGTGCATAAAGATACCAATCTTGTATATTTTGGCTGCACCCCAAACGCAGATAGTGAAGGTTGCATACAGCAACACTAACGAAGTTGCTATCTCCCACGCCGGGATACCGCTCGGAATACGCGCCACCATAACGATTGGCGAAGTGAACGGTATCATCGAGCACCAAAATACTATTGGTGAATTCGGGTCTTTCATCACCATCATCGTAACGACAAATGCCACTATAATAGGCAGGGTGATGATAGTTGTAAGTTGCTGTGCATCTTGTGCTTGGTCCACGCTTGCACCCACAGCCGCATAGAGCGATGCGAAGAGCAAAAATCCGCCGACAAGATAGAGCAACACCGTGCCGATAATCATCACAAGGTGTCCGGTGTCGAGCAACGATGCCATTGCGGTAAGCATTTCGGGCGAAACATCTTGTTGCATGGCGAGTGCCGAAACATCTGCTCCTGCCTGTACCTGCTGCACGCTGTCGAGGATATTTTCAGGCATCAATGCAGGCATAATAACCGCACTGAAAAGCACAATCAAGACACCCCAAACCAACACCTGAACTGCGGCTACAAGGGCTATACCGAGAATCTTTCCCATCAACATCTCGAAAGGTTTTACGGTCGAAACCATAACCTCCAAAATGCGGGAATTTTTCTCCTCTATAACACTCTGCATCACCATCGAACCATAGATGGCAAGGATAAAGTAGAGCAAAAATCCGAGCAACATACCTATCAACGAAGACGCCACCGCCGAGGTTGCTGCCGACTCCTCCTCTTTGTCGGTGCGGAAGGTTGCAAGATGTACCGAAGCCTTCACCTTTTCGAGAATCTCGTCAATATTTTCGATATTGTAGGCTTTCAGGCGTTCACTCTCGATAACCTTTTCGATTTGGTCGGCAATAAAGTCTTCGAGCATAAGCGATGAAGAAGATGTGGTGTAGAGGCGTGCATCGTTCGGATTGGCTACGATATCTTTGCCAATATGAAGCACTCCGAAGTTCTCCTCGTCATTTGCTGTTGCAACAAGTGTCTCGGCAAGATTCTTCTCCGACAAAACAAATACAACCTCTTCGTCAGATTCAAGGTGTGAAGCCACAATGCCACTCTCATCAATAACCGTTATCTTCTTGGTTTCGCTATCCACAAACTCCATAATAAGAGTTGGCGCAGCACCCAACAGAATCATCAACAACGGCATCAAAATCGTTGTGATGATAAACGACTTCTTATATACTCGCTCGCGAAATTCGCGCATTAAAATTAAACCTATGTTTCTCATTTTTCTTTACTTTTTATCTTTTCGGTTCTATGAACTCCAACCCTTATCACGGCGCAACCTTTTTGGGGGTTGCTAGGGGCGGGCGTTCCGCCCTTAATAGGGGCACTCACTCCGTTCGCTTAATGGGGAGCGCTGAAAGTTTTTAACTACTCACTACTCGTTACTCACTACTCACTAATATTATAGTGTTCCGTTGACGGCACGAATAAAGATGTCGTTCATCGAAGGGATTGTTTCGGTGAATTGTCGCAACTCGACCGTGTCGTTTATGAGTGCCACCACCGAGCGAACATCCTCGTTACGCTCGATATGGAGTTTCAGCGAGGAGTATCCCGTGGAAGACTCCTCTTGTGCAATAATCTCGCATATCCCTCCGACACGCTCTGCAAGAGCCTTGTCATCACCCTTATACTGCACCGAGAAGATATTTCCACCGTGTGCTCGGCGAATATCATCAACCTTGCCTGAAAGGATATTGTGCGACTTGTTGATAAGGGTTATATGGTCGCAAATCTCCTCAACAGAGGACATATTATGTGTTGAAAAAATCACCGTTGCTCCCTCATCGCGGAGTCGCAAAATCTCCTCTTTGAGCAAATTGGCATTTATAGGGTCAAAGCCCGAAAAAGGCTCATCGAAGATAAGGAGTTCGGGGCGGTGGAGTACCGTTACGATAAACTGCACCTTCTGCGCCATACCCTTCGACAAATCTTCAACCTTCTTGTTCCACCAATCCTCGATTTCAAGTCGGGTAAACCACTCTTTCAGACGCACGAGTGCATCGTGGTGCGACAGTCCCTTCAACTTTGCAAGGAAGAGAGCCTGCTCGCCCACCTTCATTTTGCGATATAATCCTCGCTCTTCGGGAAGGTAGCCGATGCGGAAGATATCTTGTTGTGTTATGGGTTTGCCATCGAAGAGGATGCGCCCTTCGTCAGGCAGTGTTATACGATTGATAGTTCGGATAAGGGTGGTCTTGCCTGCGCCATTCGGACCGAGCAGACCATAGACCGAGCCACGAGGAATCTCGACCGATACATCGTCAAGTGCTGTGTGTGCCGAAAATCGTTTGGTAATGTGTTCGGCGGTAATAATGTTGCTCATTGCCTAATTTTTTTTTGGAAATTATACCGCAAATATATAAAATTTCTTTAACTTTGCATAGAATAGTGGCTACGCCACTCCCAAACATAAGAGTACGAAAATACAAAATAACTACAAAAATGGGAAAGAAAACAGTTTTGGTATCGGGCGGAGCCGGATATATCGGCTCGCATACCGCAGTTGAGTTGATTAACGCAGGTTTGAATGTTGTTGTAGCCGACAACCTCTCGAATTCGGATATGTCGGGTGTTGAGGGTGTTCGTAAGATTACAGGCGTAGATGTTCCTTTCATCAATGTAGATTGTTGCGACAAAGAGGCATTCCGTAAAGTTTTTGAGGAGTATGAGTTTGACTCGGTAATCCACTTTGCAGCATTTAAGGCTGTGGGAGAGTCGGTGGCAAACCCTATGAAGTACTACCGCAACAACCTCCTATCGTTTATGAACATTATCGATTTGATGCGCGAGTTTGGTCGTCACAATATCGTGTTCTCCTCATCGGCAACCGTATATGGTGAGGCTGACGAGCTACCTGTAACGGAGCAGACTCCGCGTAAGCCTGCAACATCTTCGTATGGCAACACCAAGCAGATGTGCGAGGATATTCTTCGTGACTCGGTAGCGGCTTACGGAGCAGAGGGTTTGAGGGGTATCGCTTTGCGCTACTTCAACCCAATTGGAGCGCACCCATCGGCTTTGATTGGCGAGTTGCCACGCGGTGTACCACAGAACCTTGTTCCATTTATCACCCAGACCGCAGCAGGAGTTCGCGAGTGCTTGTCGGTATTCGGTGATGACTACAATACTCCTGATGGCTCATGCTTGCGCGACTACATCGATGTTGTAGATTTGGCAAAAGCTCATGTTGTGGCTATCAAGCGAATGATTGACGGAAAGAGCAAAGAGAACTACGAAATCTTCAATGTTGGCACGGGTCGTGCAGTATCGGTGTTGGAGTTGGTGAACACCTTTGAGCGCGTGAACGAGTTGAAACTCAACTATAAGGTTGCACCTCGCCGTCCAGGCGATGTTGTAGCAATCTGGGCCGACACCGCACACGCCAACGAGGAGCTTGGCTGGAAGGCAGAGCGTTCGTTAGACGATACTTTGCGTTCGGCTTGGGCTTGGGAGAAGCATGTGAGAGGAATTAAATAAACGGAAAACGAAAAGCGGAAAACGGAAAACTGATTTTCCTTCCGCATAATAACAGATAATTTATGGAGTACAAAAGTAGATTAACAGACTTTGCACCTGCATTGACAGATGCGGAGGTTGCGGCAGAGATGGCTCGTATCCAGGAGTTGTCGGCTCGCAACTATCGCAAAGAGGTCTATGCTTTTGCGCTGTCGGCGGTTGATTTGACCACGCTGACCTGCAACGACTCCGTTGAGTCGGTGTCGGCATTTGCCCACCGTGCGGTTGAGTTCTACACCAAGTATCCCGAGTTGGAGAATGTCGCTTCGATTTGCGTCTATCCGTCATTTGTTGAGACTGTCGGTTTGGCTGTTGATGGCTCACCTATGCGTATTACGAGTGTAGCAGCGGGATTTCCTGCATCGCAGACCTTCCTTGAAGTGAAGATGTTGGAGGTGGCAATGGCTATCGAAAATGGAGCAGATGAGGTGGATATTGTGATGAATGTCGGCAAGGTCCTGACAGGCAACTATGATGAAGCAGCTGCCGAGGTGGAGGTTATCCGTCATGAGATGGGCGAAGACACGGTATTGAAGGTTATTCTCGAAACCGGAGCGTTGAAGAGTGCGCAGTTGATACACGATGCTTCGTTGCTGGCAATGTTGGCAGGTACCGACTTCATAAAGACCTCTACGGGTAAGATTGATGTTGCAGCGACACCGGAGGCGGCTGTTGTAATGTGTCGTGCCATTAAATTGTTCTACGATAAGACCGGCGTAAAGGTTGGCTTCAAAGCGGCAGGCGGTGTTCGTACACCGGAAGATGCAGCGTTGTACTACACTATTGTTGAGGAGATTTTGGGCAAAGAGTGGCTCACTACCGATTTGTTCCGTATCGGAGCATCTTCGGCGGCCAATAATCTTCTCTCGGCTGTTGTTGGCGAAAAGGTCTCTCACTTTTAATCCGAAGTGGGGTAACGATAGAGGGCGTGTCCAAGTTTGGAACACGCCCTCTTTGTTAGAGTAGGGAGATAAAATTCTACTCCCTTGTATGCCACAGAATCGAAGCCTCCGAATCCCACTCTGGAAGAGGTTTTGGCTCGAAATCGGAGTAGCCGAGGGCGATTACGCACTCCACATTGCACTCGGCAGGAATATCGAGGAACGAGCGCAGATACTCCTCTGCCTTTGCACCATCTGGCTCATTTTGCAGGCGTGGGCGAGCTCCTACATGCACCCAGCACGAAGCCAACCCATGCTCAACGATAGAGAGTTGCAACATTGTAGCCGATATAGCGCAGTTCTCGCGCCAAAGGTCGGTCTTGGTGGTATCGCCCATAACAACAATTGCCGCCGGAGCACCTGTCATAAATCCTGAGCCATAGTCACGCATCTCGGAAATCTTATCGAGTGTTTCACGGTCATCGACAATCAAAAAGCGTGTTGTGTGCATATTGCGTGAAGATGGCGCAGTGAGCGCATCGCGTACAATATCGAGCAATACCTCGCGTGAAGGCACGGTAGGCGAAAACTTGCGTACACTACGGCGTTTAGCCAAAATATCCTTAAATTCCATAATTGATAATTTTTTTTGTTCTCTACTCTTTGATGCGCAAAAATAGTGAAAAAATTACTACATTTGTACACCTATTATAAAAATAGTTGAAAGATGGAGAAGTTTACTGTTGCGCTGATATACGATTTTGACGGAACTCTCGCTGCGGGAAATATGCAGGAGTACGACTTTATCCCCGCTGTGGGCAAGAGTAATTTCGAGTTCTGGGATGAGTCTAACCGCCTTGCTGAGGAGCAAGATGCCGACCAGATTCTGACCTACATGGCTCTGATGATTCACGAGGCTCACGCCAAAGGGTTGTCGTTGCGCCGTGAGGCGTTTCAGGAGTCGGGCAAGAGGGTGGAGTTATATCCGGGTGTGTTGGAGTGGTTCGACCGTATCAACGCCTACGGCGAGGAGCGCGGAGTGCGAGTAGTGCACTATATCAACTCGTCGGGTTTGAAGGAGATTATCGAGGGTACACCTATCGCCGACAAATTCCGCAAGATTTATGCCTGCTCGTTCCTCTACAATGTCGATGGCATAGCCTATTGGCCCGGTGTGGCGGTGAACTACACCAATAAGACACAGTTTATCTTCAAGATTAACAAGGGTGTAGAGTCGGTCTATGACACCAAGCAGGTAAATAAGTTTATGGAGGAGAAACAACGCCCTGTGCCATTCTCGCGAATGATTTATGTGGGCGATGGAACGACCGATATTCCGTGTATGAAGCTCGTGAAGAACTTTGGCGGGCACTCCATTGCGGTCTATAACCCGAAGGACGAGGCGAAGCGTGGCGATATGAATACACTTATCCGTGATAACCGAGTAAATCATGTCTGCCCTGCCGATTATAGCGAAGGAACAGAGATGGATATGGTGGTTAAGGCGATTATTGACAAATGTGTTGCCGACCACAAGTTGGCGCAACTCGAAGCGGAGAGTTAAAAACGGAAAACTTTTAATTTAGTGAGTAGAGAGTAGAGAGTAGAGAGTAGAGAGTAGTGAGTAGTTAAAGAACTTTAAGCGCTCCCTATAACCCCTATAACCCCCATAACCCCTATTATCGTTGCGCCTTGATAAGGGTGGGAGTTAGGAAAACTAAAAAAGCGAATAGCCTTAAAATTATGAAAGAACTGATTTTTGCAACCAATAATGCCCATAAGTTGGGTGAAGTGCAGGCTCTGCTCGAAGGGGCTTTTACGCTGAAAACACTGCGCGAGTGCGGTATTACCGAGGATATTCCCGAAACTGCCGAGACGCTCGAAGGCAACGCTTTGCAGAAGGCGCGCTATGTCTATGAGCGCACGGGTGCCGACTGCTTTGCCGATGATACGGGCTTGGAGGTCGATGCTCTGGGTGGCGCTCCGGGAGTTCGCTCGGCTCGCTATGCGGGTGATCAGCACGATTTCGATGCAAATAACGCCCTACTCCTGAAAAACCTCGAAGGCGAGGAGAGTCGTTCGGCTCGCTTTCGCACCGTTATTGCACTTATTCTCGGTGGCAAGGAGTTCCTCTTCGAGGGCAAGGTCGAGGGCTCGATTATCGACCACATGTCGGGTACGGAGGGTTTTGGATATGACCCGATGTTTGTTCCCGAGGGCGATACACGCACCTTTGCCGAGATGTCGGCAGAGGAGAAGAATGCCATCTCGCACCGTGGTCGCGCAGTGGCAAAACTTGTAGAGTTCCTACAAACGGAAAACTAATTAAATAAAATAAAACGAATCGTTTTACCTTTAATTATCAATTGTCAATTCGTCAATTATCAATTAGAAGTATGGCAAATTACGAACGCGAGGACAAATACGACCTCGAAAAGATTGAACAACTGAAATATCACTACCGCGAGGTGTTACGCCTTCTCGGCGAGGACCCTGAGCGTGAGGGACTAATTAAAACCCCTGAGCGTGTGGCGAAGGCGTGGTCGTACCTCACCAAAGGCTACGAGCAGGACCCGATAGCCATTTTGCAATCGGCAATATTTAAGGAGGAGTACAAGCAGATGGTTGTAGTTAAGGACATCGAGTTGTTCTCGGTATGTGAGCACCACATGCTCCCATTTGTGGGTAAGGCGCATGTTGCCTATATCCCTAACGGCACTATTACCGGTTTGTCGAAGATTGCCCGCGTGGTGGAGTGTTTTGCTCGCCGTTTGCAGGTGCAGGAGCGTTTGACTGTGCAGATTCGTGACTGCATTCAGCAGGCGTTGAACCCTGTGGGAGTAGCAGTAGTTATCGAGGCTTCGCATATGTGTATGCAGATGCGTGGCGTGGAGAAGCAGGGCTCAAAAACCACTACTTCGGCGTTTACCGGTATATTCCTTTCGGACCCACGCACTCGCGAGGAGTTTATGTCGATTATCTCGTCAAAGTTGCAGTAGGAGATTATACCAAAAACAAGGGGCGGACTCGCGTATATGCAAGTCCGCCTCAATCTATCTATATCGGCACTCTAAAACTCGTAGAAATAGAGCTTCGCCGACTTTATCTTGCACTCATCAATGCCGTGTAACATCACATAACCCTTGCGATTGATATAACGCATACCCACACGGTCGCAATGTGTGCCATTATTGTGCAAGGAGTAGATCTTATCCTTATCGAGAGCAATCTCCATCGTTCCCTCAAACTCAATCTCGATAGCACAACCTCCATCTTTTACTTTTCGGTCGGCATCAATACGAAGTGTTTGACCTTGTGCCAATGTTTGAGGGTCGAGTGTAACAACCTTTGCAGGGTTGTTGTCTGGGTTTGGCATAAGGTTGTAGTCCGAAAGAATCATTGTAACGCCATCTCGCACGGCATACGCCTCGCGAGGAGTGCGATAAATAGAAGCCTGCACCTCATAGCCAAGTTCGCGGAACTTCTTGATGCGTTCGCGGGTAAGTGCCTCGCGCTGCATTGACGAAACTCCAACTCTCCCCCCGAGTTGTGGCAACAACTCGAAAGCGTGGTCAGCATTGGACTCCTTTATTGCATAGAGAATAAGACATTTCGAGAATTTGCGACACTCCTTCAATCCCTCGACATTTCCCGTGAAGCAGATCCAATTGTCACCCATAATCTTTTGCGCAAGGCGATACGACTCGACATACTTGGAGTGGAGCATTGGCACAATATTATGCTTCTTGCACTCTTTGAGAATCTCCTTCAAAGTCGGCACTTGCGTACGATATTCAGGTTTTGGAGAAGCCAACACATAATTCTCGCGCAACTCCTTGAAGGTAACATCCTTAACAGCTACCTTTTTGGTCAATTTAGAGTAGTCCGAAGCGTTACGACAAGTGCGATTGAGCCATTTGTCGTGCATAATGACCATCTTGCCATCTTTGGTAAGGCGAACATCTAACTCAATGCCCATATAACCGTGACGCGCTGCTCGACCTACGGCAGGAATGGAGTTCTCGGGAACAATCTTGCTCCAACATCCGCGATGTGCAAACATCTTCGGCAATGGCTCGGCAAATGCAGTTGCGACAAACGCGCAAAGCATTGTAAAAAAGGTTAGTACTCTCTTCATATTTTAGGTTTTGGTTAATTGTTCTCTTTCGGAAAATTCACCCCATAAACAAGGTGCTCCAATGGGCGCAGGAAGTTGCGCTTGCCATACTTTGGCGAATAGACATAGCAATCGATGGTGAGCAATTCGCCCTCATCGAGCGTGGTGTAGCTGACAAAAGGTCCTCCCATAAAGTCCTTCTCCACCTCCCAGAAGCCTCGCAACTCTATCCACTCGCGACCATTTATTTTTACAACTTTACGCTGTGGCAAGAAATCGACATATCCATCATCCTCAACATTCGGAATACGCCTTACGGTAGTCATGTAGGAGCCGTCAGATGGTCCGGGAATACGCCCTGCAAATTCGTTGCGAGCCTTCACAAGAGCCTCGGTCGTAACACTTGCCTTGCCATTGAAAGGGTGTGTGTAGATGAAAAAACCCTGACTTGCTGCCGGATATTCGTTTGATGCCCACAGAAAATCATCGCTCTCGGCACGGAAGAGGTAGCCGTTCGAGATAGGCATCTCGATATCGAACTCCTCTCTCACAATCTTCTCCAACGCCTTTGCTCCCTGTTTGCGGGCATACTCGATTGTGCGATTGCGTTCAGCTATTTCAAGCACCTGCAAAAGGCTGTTTCCATTGGTTTTGAGATACTCCACCATACTATTGATTGACGGACCTTGGAAGGTTAATACAATCTGTGGTGACGCCACAACATCGTATTGTGCAAGTATTGAAGCCTCTTTTACTTCGGGCGAGCATAGAACCTTCAAGATATTGCGATACGAAGGGAGCAGATGTTTGAAGTCGCGTGCCGTGATGCGCACCACATTGAACATTGGTTCTACCTGATTGAGCATCTCAACGGGAGATTCGAGCACACTGCGCAACTCCTCGCCCAATGCACTCTCCCACTCTCGACCATCGCAAACGACAAGCACCTCGTAGGGCGAGCCTTGTGCTGTCTTTTTTGCTCCCGTTAGAGAACGAAAGCTATCGCAGCCTGCTGTTGAAAACAGCATCGCCACAATAAACATGGTTTTTAAGAGTTTTTTCATAGGGATAACTTTTTGTTAAACAAAGGTAGTCATTTTTTTTTATTCGCAAATTTTTTGCCGAAAAATCCCTATATTTGCAACAAGTTGAGTCGTGTAGAGTATGAAGATTACGCCTCCTAAATTTATACGCAAAATGCTCCCCGATTTGGTATGGCAAATCGAGGACGAACGAGGTGTATATCTCACCTTCGATGATGGTCCTACTCCGGGTATTACCGAGTGGATTTTGGCGACATTGAAGCGATATAACGCCAAGGCAACCTTCTTTGTGTTGGGCAAAAATGCCGAGATGTACCCCGACCTCTACGAAAAGATAGTTGCCGAGGGGCATAGCGTAGGCAATCACACCTACTCGCATCAGAAAGGAGTGTTGATGTCATTGGAGCGATATTTGGAGGATATAGACCTTGCCTCATATATCGTCAAAAGTAACCTTTTTCGACCTCCTTATGCTCGTGTGACGCCATCGCAGTTGCGTGCTGTGGCAAAGCGATACAAAATTGTGATGTGGAGTATCGTATCGCGCGACTACAACCGCAAACTTACGGGCGAGATGTGTCTGCGAGGAGTGTTGCCACACATCAAGGCGGGCTCGATAATACTCTTTCACGACAGCGAAAAATCATTCGCAAATATGAGTTACGCCCTGCCAAAGACATTGGAGCATATTGAGAAACTTGGTCTTAAATGTAAAGCAATAGAGTTATAATGAAGGTTGTAGTGGCAATAACGGCAGCAAGTGGTGCAATTTATGCACGCCAACTCTTAACCCTCTTGGTCGAGAGTGCAGAGGTGGAGCGCATCGCCGTAATTTATAGTGCAAATGCCCGTGCCGTTGTGGCACACGAAGGGGAGAAGATGCCCGATTCGGAGAAGATTGAGGTGTTCGAGAATGGGGATATGTTCGCCTCACCTGCGAGTGGCTCGGCAAGATGGGAGGCAATGGTTGTTGTGCCTTCGAGCGTGGGAACTATTGGTCGTGTTGCTTCGGGAGTGTCGCAAACGCTGATTGAGAGGGCTGCCGATGTGATGTTGAAGGAGCGCAGACAACTGATTTTTGTGGTGCGCGAAACACCTTACTCGCTTATTCACCTGCGTAATATGGCAACGCTGACCGAAGCAGGAGCTGTGATTCTGCCGGCAACGCCATCTTTCTACTCTCGCCCACAAGATATAGAGGCGGTATGCCAAACCGTTACCGAGCGCATAACCGCAATGTTGGGTATCGAGGGTAACCGCTACGAGTGGGGAGCGAAAAAATAGAAATTAGGAGATGAAAAAGATACTACTTATATTATTGGTGCTACTATGTGCATCGTGCCGCAGAGGAGGCGATTTATCTGCTCTGCAAGAGGGCGACATCGTTTTTATCGAGACCAAATCATTCCAATCGAAGTTCGTGAAGTTGGGAATGATGTCAATTTGGAGCCACTGCGGAATAGCGGTCAATACCCACGATGGTGTACAGATTATGGAGGCAGATACCACTGTGCGCATTCTGCCCGTAGAGAGATTTGTAGATAAGTCGGTCGGTGGAAAATATATCATCAAACGCCCGGAACAGCAGTTGCCGCAACCAATAGACAAAGAGAAGTGGCTGGGGCGATGGTATGACCTCAAATTCAGTTTCGACAACGAGGAGGTCTATTGTTCGGAGTTGGTATGGCTGATATATAAAGAGCAGGGTATCGAACTCTGTCCTCCGCTCAAAATCAAGGAGCATTTAACGGTGCGTTTGCCAATTATGCAACGGGCTTTGTTGGAGCGCGGAATTTCGCCTGAACAGGAGGCAGTAGCCCCTTGCGACCTGTTACGAGCGCTGTAAAAGTGGGATATAGATACTTTTTTGTTGAAAAATTTGGCAAATCTGAAAAAGTGTATTACATTTGCACCCGATTCCGAGAGGGATTTAGATGGTGGATGTAGCTCAGCTGGTTAGAGTTGCGGATTGTGGTTCCGAAGGTCGTGGGTTCGAATCCCATCTTCCACCCTTGAAAACCTTATAACAAGTGATGTTATGAGGTTTTTTTGTTTCTATACATTGATCTCTTCCAAACAAAAAAACTTGCCACAATGACCTGTAAAACACTGATTTAAGGATGTTTTACAATAGTCATTGCCTCATAACATTCCTACCTATTTCAATACTATGAGTATTATGAAATAGGGATGGGGAGTGTGGTGTGTCATCCCTGATTTGCAATCACAAACTCTTCCAATATAGTATTGGTGTGCTTTTGACAATAGTGCATTGTTTGTTTTAGATTGGTGTGTCCAAGCATCTTGGAGACTGTGGCAATGTTCAGGTGCTTTTCATTGAGTTGGTGATGTGCAAATGTGTGTCTTAAAAGATGACTATGCAGTTTCTTGGTTATCCCTGTTTGCAGGGCAACAATTTTTAGATACCTATTATATACTTGATTGGTTATGGAGATATCATAGTTGTATCTCTCCAATATCTCCATTGCTTCATCTCCAACAACTGTGATATACTCCACACCTGTCTTTGCCCTCTGCTTTTGGATATACCTAATACCATTATACTCTTTGATGTCCTCTCTTTTAATGCTCACCAAATCACAATAGGCAAGTCCCAAGTTTGCCTCCAAAATAGCAAAGTCAGCAACCCTCTGCAAAGATGGGTTGCTGTATGTGGTATTCCTAATTCTATCCAACTCCTCCATAGTGAGATACTCCACCTTTTTAGGTTTCTTCACAACCTTGATGGTAGCAAACAAATTGTCATTGGGAATTCTATTATTGTTGATGCCATAGGTAATAAATGACTTCACAATTACCCAAAGGTTAGCAAAAGTTGAGTTTTGGTATTTTGCTTTCATATCAGCAACTATCCTCTTCATATCACTATTGGTGATGAGTCTGCACTCCTTATCTCCCAAGAACTTGACCACATACTTCATCATTCTCTCATACTTCTTATAGACATTAAGGCACAAATCCACCCCCACTCTCTTACTAACTATGGTAGTGAAATCCCTTTGTAGATCAGACAACCTATAACTCACACTTACACCATTGTTGTTGAGTGCCTCTTTGACTATGGCAGGGGTTATGGGCATACCCAGCATCTCCAACTTCCTAAATATCTCATAAGTTTTTACCCTCTCTTTATCACAGTATTGCTTGACATAATTATCTCTTTTACAAGATATTAACTTCTTAAATTCATCTGGACTTACTTTCATAGATAACCTTCTGAAACTCCTTTGACCATCTACTGTGATGACCATCTCAATGGGGGCAAGTCCATCTTTGGTAATTTTTGCAACCCTGCAACAAAATGAAATATTCCACATAACATATTAGGTATTAAATGGTTATGGCATTATTCGAGACCATAAAAAGTGGTCACATAATAGGTCTCAAAATTGGGTTGAAATCACATCTTCCCCATCCCTATTTCATAATACTCATAGTATTGAAATAGGTAGGAATGTTATG
>JAZQHQ010000083.1:0-3263 GCA_045540675.1 Alistipes sp.
CGGAAAACTTTCAGCGCACCCCATAAAGCGACCAACGGGAGCACCCCCATAAAGGGCGGAACGCCCGCCCCTATAACCCCCAGAAAGGTTGCGCCGTGACAAGGGTAGGAGTTCGGAAAGCGAAAAAAAACTGCGCCTTGACCACGCTCGGAGTTCGGAAAACTAAAAAAACTTTTAATGTGAAAAGAGTACTTACCATATTTTTACTGTTTATCACCTTGTCGGCTTGGGCTGACGAGAGGGGCGAGAAGCGATTGGAGCGTATCTCTCGCCACTACTCGGCTTTGGGAAACTACTCGCTTTCGTTTGTGTTGCGTGCCGGAGAGGGGGAGCAGAAGGGAGTGTTGGCTGTCGAGGGAAATAACTCCTATATCAAGATTGCCGATACGGAGGTATTTGTTATTGATTCGTTGCGATATGAGGTGCGTGGAGCATCAAAAGAGATTATTGTTGATAGGGCCGATGCCTACGAAAAGGAGTTGCTTAACCCTCTTAATGGCTTCTCGGGAGTGCGTGCCGACTACGCCATTGAGGAGTACGAGGAGAATGGTCGCATAGGGGTAAGGCTTACCCCGAAACACTCGGGAGAGAGTATCCGTATAGTTACTTCGGCGGACGGAGAGAGTATCGCGAAGGTGCAGTATGGCAACGGAAAAGGTGGAGCCGAGGTGGAGGTAGTTTCGATGCGAAGAGTGGGCGAACCTGTTCCAAAGTTTGACAAAGAGCGATACAAAGGTTTTGAATTGATAGATTTTCGCTAAAAAATGCAAGATTTTTGGCTGAAAATTTTGTAGATTGATAAAAAAGCCTTAATTTAGTAGTGCGAAAGAATAACAATCAAAGAAATAACACTTAAAATTTGAGTTCTATGATTATCACATTTAACGAGTTGCGCCGTATCAAGGATAGACTTCCAAGCGGCAGTTCACAGCGTATTGCAGATGAGTTGGGTCTCGATGTAGAGACCGTGCGTAACTATTTTGGCGGAAAGCATTTTGATGCAAAGGGTTCGGTAGGAGTACACTTCGAGCAAGGACCTGATGGTGGTGTAGTAACGCTTGATGATACCGCTATTTTGGACGCTGCAATGCGTATTTTGAACGAGTTGGAGAAGTAATAATTGCCAATCAAATTAAAGGGGTTGTTCCGAAAGGACAACCCTATTTTTACAAAAACAGATACCTTAAAAAAAGTAATTATGAAAAGATTTTTGATGACTCTGGTGTGTGTGGCAACAGTTGCTATAACTGCCATTGCTGCACCTAAAAAAGCGCCAAAGGTTGATTATGTGAATGCCACAGAACTCACCCTTATCGGCAAATTGTGTAATACTACTAATCCATACCACCGCGTTGAGGTTGATGGTGTAGAGGGAATAACCAAGGGAGAGGCAAAATTATTGAAAATGTCTTCCGGCTTGGCTGTTGTTTTTAAGACAAATGCTACATCTATTTATGTTAAAGCCTCTTATGGTCCTGCGAGCTCGTGGAATCAGTATGCTCCCCTTGCATCAACCACAGGTTTTAATCTCTTTATCAAGAAAGATGGAGAGTGGATTTGGGCTGCATCAAAGTCGCATAAAATTCCTCCAACTGCCAACAACCTTGAGAAGTTGGCAAAGCCTTTGACCGTTGCAAGAGGTCTTATTAAGGGCGAGAAGGAGTGCATTATCTATCTCCCTCTCTATTCGGAACTTACTGCATTGGAGATAGGTGTAAATGAGGGTGCTAAAATTGAGGCGTTGCCTAATCCGTTCCGCCACAATATCGCAGTCTTTGGTTCGAGCTTTACTCACGGCTCGTGCGCTTCGGGTGCAGGTTTGACTTGGCCTGCTTTCCTCTCGCGTGCAACCAATTTGCACCTCTGCTCGTTCGGAATGTCGGGTAACAGCAAGTTGCAGCCATACCTCGGTGATGTCTTCGGCAAGACAAAGGCCGATGCTCTTATCTGTGATGCTTTCTCGAATCCGAATGTTAAGCAGATTGAGACTCGTATCCGCCCATTTATTGAGGCAGTACGCAAGCATAGTCCTAATATGCCTATTATCTTCCTCAATACAATCTATCGTGAGAGCCGCAATTTCTTCCCTCGTAGTGAAAAGAAGGAGCAGGGGCGTATCGAATTTGTAGAGGATATTTTGGCAAAGGTAACGAAGGAGTACAAGAATGTATATTTTGTAAATGTTCCTAATCAGACCGGTACAGACCATGTTACCTCTGCCGATGGTACACACCCATACTCGTATGGTTATCACCGTTGGGCGCAGGCGATTGAGAAGCCGATTGTGAAAATCCTCAAAAAGCACAAAATAAAATAAGGGACAACTGCTTCCCCTAAAAAGAGTTCCGACATCCTCACATACGCCCAAGTATGCTGCGGTGTCGGAACTCTTTGTTATTGTTGCATTTGCCACCTTATTTTATCTTGTGGTGTTGTCTATTAAATTTCAATTATAGAAGTGCGTTTTGAGAGGGCTTAGCCCGCCTGCTATAAACTCCTAAATGTAGCCAATGGTTAATGGCTAAAAGCCAAAGAATAATTGTCAATTGTCAATTGCCAACTGTCAATTCTCAATCATTTTGTGTCATTTTGTCACACTATATTCCGCCGAAAACCTCCATTTTGGCAGAAAATCGGGAAATTTTTACGAAAAACGGCTTTGGCAAGGGGTTTGCTCTACAAAAAAGCGAAAACAAAACAGGACAAAAACAACAAAACAATAAACAAATAAAAAATTTACAACTATGGGAAAGATTATTGGTATTGACCTTGGTACAACAAACTCATGTGTTGCCGTTATGGAGGGCTCGGAGCCCGTTGTTATTCCTAACTCGGAGGGACACCGCACAACCCCTTCTATCGTTGCCTTTACCGATGGCGGCGAGCGCAAGGTTGGCGACCCTGCAAAGCGTCAGGCTATCACAAACCCTAAGCGCACAGTATTCTCTATCAAGCGCTTTATGGGCGAGCAGTACGACAAGGTATTGGGCGATGTGGAGCGCGCTCCATACTCGATTGTTAAGGGCGTAAACAACACTCCGCGTGTTGAGATTGACGGTCGTCAGTACACTCCACAGGAGATCTCGGCTATCATCTTGCAGAAGATGAAGAAGACCGCCGAGGACTATCTCGGTCAGGAGGTAACAGAGGCTGTTATTACCGTACCTGCATACTTCTCCGACTCGCAGCGTCAGGCTACCAAGGAGGCGGGCGAGATTGCAGGCTTGAAGGTGCGCCGTATCATCAACGAGCCTACTGCTGCT
>JAZQHQ010000084.1:0-49531 GCA_045540675.1 Alistipes sp.
CTTCGTTCGCTTACTGGGGAGCGCGGAAAGTCTTTAACTACTCACTACTCTCTACTCACTAAACTAAAAGTTTTCCGTTCGCCACTTTAAGTTTTCAGTTTTTTCACTATATTTGCACTTTGTAACATAAAAGAGGTATCGCTATGGCAACAGATTTCAAAAAGCACCTTTCGGTTCTCGCATCGCCTCGTTGGTGGTGGTCTTGGTTTATGATTATCTTGGGTTGCGCACTCTTGGCAGCAGGATATGTACTTTTCATCAGCCCCTACAACATCGTTCCGGGGGGAGTATATGGCGCGGGTATCGTGCTTCACAACCTCTTTCCCGAAATTCAGGTCGGAACATTTGGCTATATGTTCGATACGGTATTGCTTGTACTTGCATTTATCGCTTTTGGTCCGCGATTCGGCTCAAAGACGGTAGTTGCTGCATTGCTGACACCGGGATTGATGAACCTCTTTACGAAACTCGCCTATCCCAACGAGGAGGCTATGCAGGCTCTCGACCCTGCACAGATGCTGGGAGGTGTGATTGATATGTCGGACCACCTGATGCTTACAACCATTGTCGGAGCTGTGGTACTTGGTGTAGGCGTAGGCTTGGTAGTTCGTGAGCAAGCAACTACGGGAGGTACGGATATCGTGGCGATGATGTTGCAGAAATATTGTCACATGACCTTCTCGAAGGGCGTACTTATAGCCGACTCGGTGGTTGTATTGGCAGGATTGCTCGTTATCGGCTTTGGTGTCGGTGGCGTAGAGGCGCAGGGCTGGCAGTTGTCGTTCTACTCGCTGATTGCAATATATGTTTCATCGCGCATCTTGGCATTTATGCTCGATGGTGCTTCGTATGACCGAATTATATTTATCATAACCTCGCACCATAACGAGGAGTTCCGCCGTTATATTCTCGAAGAGATGGACCGCAGTGGCACCTACATCAAGACCAGCGGAATGTACACCAATGCCGAGAAGGAGATGATATTCTTGGTTGTTCCGCGCCGAGAGATGCCAAAGGTGCAACGCGCCATCAAGGAGTATGACCCTTCGGCGTTTATGGTAGTAGCAAATGCCTACAACACCTATGGCGAGGGATTTAAGCCAATGCCGGAGAAACACGAGTTGGAAAATATGTAATATTTTCAATTGATAATTGACAATTAAAGGAACTTATGGAGATTTCAACATTGCGTCCATTGCAGGGTGAAGGGAAAAAGATATTTATCGAGACCTACGGCTGTCAGATGAACTTTGGCGACAGCGAGATTGTGGTTTCGATTATGCAGGAGGAGGGTTACTTCTACACCGAGAATGTTGAGGAGGCTGACATTGTCCTGATAAATACCTGCTCGGTACGCGACAATGCCGAGCAACGCATCTGGGGACGACTCAACGAGATGCGCCGTTTGCGCCGTAAGAAGCCGAGCCTTTTGGTAGGTATCATCGGCTGTATGGCGGAGCGACTTAAAGAGGAGTTGCTCGAAAGTGGCAAGGGAGTAGATATTGTGGCAGGTCCCGACACCTATCGCGACCTTCCGAAGTTGTGTCGTGAGGCAGAGAGTGGTGGCAAGGGCATCAACACCCTGCTCTCCACCGAGGAGACCTACGCCGATATTGCACCTGTGCGACTTGACAAGAATGGCGTAAGCGGATTTATCTCGATTATGCGTGGTTGCAACAACTTCTGCTCCTACTGCGTAGTACCTTATACCCGAGGTCGTGAGCGCAGCCGAGCCCACGAAACAATCGTAAACGAGGCTCGTACGCTATTCGAGAATGGCTATCGCGAGGTTACTCTGCTCGGTCAAAATGTAAACTCGTATGCCGATGGCGATGTTAATTTCCCGAAACTCTTGGCAAAGGTTGCCGACATCTCACCACTGTTGCGTGTGCGCTTTGCAACTTCGCACCCGAAGGATTTAAGCGATGAGTTGATCGCAACCATGGCATCGTACAAAAACATCTGCAAGGCGATACATTTGCCTGCACAGTCAGGCTCGAATGCCCAACTCGAAAAGATGAATCGCAAATATACCCGTGAGTGGTATTTGGAGCGTATGGCAGCCATCAAGAAGGCTATGCCGGAGTGTGCAATTACCACCGATTTGATTTCGGGATTCTGTGGCGAAACACTCGAAGACCACGAGGCTACTCTATCGTTGATGCGTGAGGTGGGTTATGCCTCAGCCTTTATGTTCAAGTACTCGGTGCGCCCCGACACATTCTCGGCACGCCACTTTGAAGATGATGTTCCCGAGGAGGAGAAGACTCGCCGATTGACCGAGGTTATAGCCTTGCAAAACGAGTTGTCGCTCGAAAACAACCGCAAGGATATCGGCAAAACTTTCGAAGTGCTGATTGAGGGCACATCAAAGCGCAGCGACAAGCAACTCTGCGGTCGTACCTCACAGAATAAGATGGTGGTATTCGATTGCGTGGAGGGTTATGGCGCAGGCGACTACATCGAGGTTAAAATTACCGATTGTTCTTCGGCAACACTCTTTGGCAAAACACTATAAATCATGAGATACACTTTTAGAATTGTCTTTGCGATTACACTTCTCGCATTCGTGGGGTGTACAAAGCCAGACTACGGAACAACCCCTAACACCACAATAACTTCGCTCGGCACACCGGAGAATAACGAGATTTGGTTTACCACCTCTGATGATATGCCGTTGCAAAATCTCGACATCACCGCATTCGATGTTCCCGTAGCAGATGTTTTATACTCCGAGTATGATGTGAATATCATTCGCTTCGAGGGAGATGTCACCACCATAGGAGATAACGCCTTCAATGGCTGTCACAATCTATTCAATATCTCGTTGCCCAACTCGATCACAACGATTGGCGAGAAGGCTTTCTACAACTGCAAAAACATGGAGTGCCTGACACTCGGTCATGGATTGCGCAACTGTGGATATATGGCATTCGACTACTGCATTAACCTTCATTCGTTGCATATTCCGTCTGTGAAGAGTTGGTGCAATATAACATTTGCAAGTCTGACCGCAAATCCGGGATACTATTCGCAACGCATCACTATCGAGGGGGAGCGCATTCGCGACTTTATTATTCCGAGTGGAGTGAAGAGCATCAGCCCATACGCCTTTGCCGGAAACTCTTATCTTTCGAGCATTACTGTACCTTCATCGGTTGAGAGCGTTGGAGCAAATGCCTTCGTAGAGTGTGACGGATTGGAGAGAGTTATAGTCGAGAGTTTGGAGAGGTGGAGCAATATAGAGTTTGAGAATGAGCAGGCGAATCCTCTATGGATTGCCGGAAATATCTTCCTCAATGGCGTTCTTGTCACCGACCTCTTGCTCAAAACGACAACAACAATCAAGTCCCGCGCCTTTATCAACTGTACCTCCATCTCTTCGCTAATCGCCGAGTCTGTCGAGACAATCGGTTTGGAGGCATTTCGAGGCTGCACCGAACTTGCGAGCGTAGCTCTCGGCAATGACATTACAGAGATTGGCGAAAAGGTTTTCACTGGTTGTCGCTCGTTGAACAACATAGTGCTACCAGACAACATTTCATCAATAGGTAATAACGCATTCTATGGCTGTACTTCACTACGAAATATCACTATTCCAAAAAACATCATTACAATAGACAATTCGCTATTCAGAAATTGCACAGGACTGCAAAATATTACTATCCCGAATAGTGTTATTTCAATTAGAGAATCTGCATTTGAAAATTGCGCAGCACTACAAGAGATTACCATACCAGAGAGTGTTGAAACGATTGAGAATTATGCGTTTAAGGGTTGCTCTGCACTCAAATATTTCTATGGAAAATTCGCATCTTCCGACAACCGAGCGCTTATTATTGACAAAGTGTTAGTGGTGTATGCTATTGGTCACACCGATACAGGGTACAATATTCCAAGCGAAATCACAAAGATTGAGGACTATGCTTTCTTCCAATGTAAGACATTAAAAAATATAACTATACCCGATAGCGTTACTGCCATTGGTACATCTGCGTTTAGAGCTTGTTCTGCATTGACGGATATAACACTACCCGACCATATAAAGTCAATAGAGGAGGCTACATTCAAAGAGTGCTCATTACTGAAAGTTATAAATATGTCCGAAGGTATCACATACATCGGAAAGGAGGCATTCAAAGAGTGCTCATCTTTAACGGATATCTCTCTACCAGCCAGTATTACAGATATAGAAGAGGCGGCATTCAGAAACTGTTCATCGCTGGCAAATGTCATCTGCAAGGCGACTATTCCGCCTACACTCAATGGCATCTATATTTTTTCGGATAATAGTGCAACTCGCAAGTTCTATGTTCCGAGCGAATCGCTTGACGCATACAAAAAATACTCTGATTGGAGGCGATATGCTGATGATATCAAAGTTTTGAATTGATATGATTGAGAAGATTGCAAAATATCTACGACTTGTTAAGTTCTCCCACACAATCTTCGCAATGCCCTTTGCATTGATGTCGTTTGCGTACGCATTGTGGAGCAGCGATGCAGAGTTCTCGTGGTGGCTCTTGTTGCAGGTGGTATTGTGTATGGTCTTTGCCCGCAATGTGGCGATGGGGTTCAACCGCTGGGCTGACCGTAAGATTGATGCGGAAAATCCCCGCACCGCATCACGCGAAATACCTTCGGGGCAGATTTCGCCACGCAAGGCACTCGCCTTCGTTATTGTCAATGCGCTATTGTTCGTAGTTACCGCCTCGACAATAAACCTGCTTACGGCAATACTATCACCCGTAGCATTGGCAGTAATTATATTTTACAGCTACTGCAAGCGATTTACCTCGTTGGCGCACCTTGTACTTGGTTTGTCGCTCTCGATAGCTCCCGCAGGGGCATATATTGCCGTAACGGGAACATTAACCTTCGCACCGTGCCTGCTCTCGTTGGTGGTGCTGACATGGACGGGAGGTTTCGATATTATCTATGCGTTGCAAGATAGAGAATTCGACCGCAAACGGGGTCTGCACTCCATTCCTTCGCGATTCTCGGTGGCAACATCGCTCTACATCAGTATTGCACTCCATTGTATAAGCATAGTTGCATTACTGCTCTTTGCGTGGTATTTTGCACCACAAGGTTGGCTACTGTGGACAGGCGTGGGGCTATTTACTGTCATTTTAATAGCGGAGCATATTCTCGTAACACCTACTCGCCAACGCTCAATAGGCATAGCCTTTGGCACCTTAAACGGCTTGGCAAGCCTAACGCTGGCAGTGTTTGTGATAGCGGAGATAATAACTCAATATTAGACGAGAGAAACAGAAAACAGAAAACTTTTAGTTTAGAGAGTAGTGAGTAGAGAGTAGTTAAACACTTTCAGCGCTCCCCAGTAAGCGACCAACGGGAGCGTCCCCATTAAGGGCGGAACGCCCGCCCCTATAACCCCCAGAAAGGTTGCGCCTTGACCACACTCGGAGTTCAGAAAAAAACCAAAAAACTAAAATAACATGAAGAAATTTATCGAAAAACTAAAAAGCGTAAAACTCGGACTCTTTCCGAAGGTAGTGATTGCCATTGCACTCGGCGCAGTACTTGGTCTGTTTTTGCCCGATGTATTTATTCGCATCTTCAAGACATTCAATGTTCTATTTGCGCAGTTATTAAAATTCTCAGTGCCATTGTTAGTACTCGGACTAGTAACTCCTGCTATCGCCAACTTGGGTAAGGGCGCAGGTAAAATGTTGATTTTTGTTATTGCAGTGTCTTACATCTCGACCGTTGGAGGAGCATTGTTCTCGTATGGCTGTGCAACAGAGTTCTTCCCTCATATACTCTCTCCGGGCGAGTTGTCGGCAGATGCACTCTCAGAGAAGGAGTTTGCACCATATTTTACCCTCAAAATTCCGCCTGTATGCGATATGATGACTGCCATTGTCCTCTCATTCGTTCTCGGCTTGGGTACAATTTTCATCAAAGCCCCATCGGTAAAAGTTTGGTTCGAGGAGTTTGGCGAGATTGTAAAGTGGTTTATTGAGAGTGCGATTATTCCTTTGCTGCCAATCTATATCTTTACGATGATTTGCGAGATGAGTGCAAAGGGAGTTATCGACATCGTACTCGGCACAGGCGCAAAGGTTATCGGTACGGGTGTAGTACTATCGATTCTCTACCTCATAACCCAATATATCATTGCAGGTATCATTGCAGGCAAAAATCCATTCCGTTGTCTGTACAACATCTTGCCTGCATACCTTACAGGTTTTTCGATTTGCTCTTCGGCTGCAGTTATCCCTGTAACGACCAAGTGTGCACTCAAAATGGGTGTGCGCGAGGATGTTGCAAACTTCGTTATTCCACTCTGCTCGAATACTCACATGTGTGGCTCGACCATTAAGTTGGTAACCACAACAACCGCTGTAGCCTATATGTTCGGCGTGGATATTCCGTTGGCGTTGTTTATCAACTTTGCATTGATGCAGGCTATTGCAGCCGTATCGTCACCGGGTGTTATGGGTGGTGTATTGATGGCATCGGTGGGACTGCTCGAAACTATCCTCGGCTTCTCGCCCGAGATGACCGCATTGTTGATGGCTATCTATTTGGCACTCGATGGCTATGGTCCGGCTTGCAATGTATCGGGCGATGCAGCTATTGCAGTGGTTATGGATAGGCTCTTCGGCAAGAAGATGGATACCAGAGGGGCGTAACATTCCAACTCTTAACACAATGAGCGTATCATCGAAGAGTGGTACGCTTTTTTTGGTTTTCCGAACTCCGAAGATGGTCAAGGCGCAACGATTATGGGGGTTATAGGGGCGGGCGTTCCGCCCTTTATGGGGGCGCTCCCGTTGGTCGCTTAATGGGGTGCGCGGAAAGTTTTTAACTACTCACTAAACTAAAAGTTTTCCGTTTTCCGCTTTCCGTTTTCCGTTTTTATTAGTACCTTTGTGCGATTATTGGCTTGTGTAGACAAATAAACAAAAAAATATAGAGTATGAATATTTCATTTAATTGGTTGAAGAACTATGTTGATACTACTCTCACAGCAGAAGAGGTAGCAACAGTTTTGACTGATATTGGACTCGAAGTTGAAGGCTTCGAAAAGATTGAAACTATCCGTGGCGGTTTGGCAGGAGTAGTGGTAGGTGAGGTTCTCACCTGCGAAGACCACCCCGATTCGGACCACTTGCACATCACAACCGTTGATGTTGGAGCAGAGGCTCCGTTGCAGATTGTCTGCGGTGCTGCGAACTGCCGCAAGGGTTTGAAGGTTATGTGCGCTACGGTTGGCGCAGTACTCTACCCTGACGGTGGCGATGAGGAGTTCAAGATTAAGCGTTCGAAGATTCGTGGTGTAGAGTCGCTCGGTATGTTGTGTGCCGAGGACGAGTTGGGTATCGGCTCATCACACGCAGGAATTATCGAGTTACCTGCCGATGCTGTTGTCGGCACCCCTGCAAAGGAGTACTACAACATCACCGATGACTACCTTATTGAGATTGGTTTGACTCCAAACCGCATTGATGCAGGCTCGCATATCGGCGTAGCCCGTGACCTCGTGGCTTATCTTCGCGCTCGTGGCGAGCAGGCAGAGTTGCGCTTGCCAAGCGTAGAGGCTTTCGCAGTGGATAATCACGACTTGAAGATTGAGGTAGAGGTGGAGAATACCGCCGCTTGTCCTCACTATACAGGTGTAACGGTTAAGGGTTGCAAGATTGCCCCATCGCCCGATTGGATGCAGAACTCGCTCCGCGCTGCGGGTATCAACCCGAAGAATAACTTGGTGGATATCACAAACTACATTCTCTTTGAACTCGGTCAGCCACTTCATGCTTTCGATGCAGAGAAGATTGAGGGCGGCAAGATTGTCGTTAAGAACTGCGCCGAGGGTACTCCGTTTGTAACCCTTGATGGCGTTGAGCGCAAACTTACGGCTGACGATTTGATGATTTGCTCGGCTGAGCGTCCAATGTGTATTGCAGGTGTCTATGGCGGTTTGGATTCGGGCGTAAGCGATACCACAACCGACATCTTTATTGAGTCTGCATACTTCAACCCTGTATCAGTGCGCAAGACCGCAAAGCGTTTCGGCTTGAACACCGACTCATCGTTCCGCTTCGAGCGAGGTATAGATCCTAACTTGCAGATTTACGCATTGAAGCGTGCAGCACTCTTGTTCAAGGAGTTGGCTGGTGGAACAATATCGAGCGAGATTTACGACTCTAACCCTGCCGAAGTTGCTCCGTTCCGTTTCGACTTCTCGGTATCGCGTGCAAAGTCGCTTATCGGCAAGGATATCCCAACCGAAACATTCCGCACCATTGTAGAGGCGTTGGAGGTTAAGATTGAGAAGAAGGAGGGCGATGTATGGAGCGTTGCTGTACCGCCATATCGCGTTGATGTTCAGCGCGAAGCAGACCTTATTGAGGATATTTTGCGAATTTATGGCTACAACAATGTAGAGGTTTCGGAAAAGGTTAATTCTACCCTTTCGTATGTTCAGAAACCCGATAAAACCCGTTTGACAAATCTTGTAGCCGATATGCTTACGGCTCGTGGCTTCACCGAGATTATGTCGAACTCACTCACCAAGACTGCTTACTACGAGGGTTTGAAGTCTTACCCTGTGGAGCAGTGCGTAAAGATTATGAATCCGCTTTCGGCAGATTTGGGCGTAATGCGCCAGACCTTGTTGTTCAATACAATGGAGGCAGTGCAATTGAACGCCAACCACCGCAACGGCGACCTCAAAATCTATGAGTTTGGAAATTGCTACTTCTACAACAAAGTTGAGGCGAAGGAGGGCGAGGAGGTTGCTCCGCTTGCATCGTACTCGGAGAACTACCGCTTGGCTATTGCCGTAACGGGTTTGGCAACTCCGCAGTCGTGGAACACAAAGGCAGAGCCTGCATCGTTCTACACCTTGCGTGCTACGGTTGAGTTGTTGCTCCGCCGCTTCGGTTTGGATATCTACGCTCTGCGCACCGAGTCGCTCGATAGCGACTTGTTTGGCGATGCCGTAGAGTTGTACCTCAACAACAAGCCATTTGCACAACTCGGACAGGTAAATGCCAAGATTTGCAAGGCATTCGACCTCAAACAAGATGTATTCTTCGCAGAGATTGACTTCGACCTCTTGTTGAAGGCTACACGCAAGCACAAGGTTGCAGCAACCGAGTTGTCGAAATATCCGGAGGTTAAGCGCGACTTGGCGCTCCTCGTTGATAAGAGCGTTTCGTTCTCGCAGTTGCGTGCTACGGCATTTGCTACCGAGAAGAAGTTGTTGAAGAGCGTTGCATTGTTCGATGTCTATGAGGGCGACAAGTTGCCTGAGGGCAAGAAGTCGTATGCATTGTCATTTATCTTGGAGGACAAGAACCAAACTCTCAACGACAAGACCATCGAGCGCACGATGTCGGCATTGCAGTCGGCATTCGAGCATAAGCACGGCGCACAGATACGATAGTAACCAACAAGAAACGAATATAATGAAAAAGATTCTTCTATTTGCAGTTGTAGCCTTTGCGGTCGTATCGTGCTGCAAGGTAGATTACAAAGATCCTAACGCTCCAATCGAGAAGCGTGTCGAGGCTCTGCTCTCGCAGATGACCATAGAGGAGAAGGTTGGACAGATGAACCAATTCTGCGGTGTGCGCCATGTTGAGAAGCGCGACAAGAAGGCACAAGCCGACAACCAAGATGCACAGGGATACTATCCGGGCATCAATGCCGACACTCTTCGCAAGTGGACTCAACAGGGTTTAATTGGCTCGTATCTTCATGTTTTGGAGGCTGACGAGGCAAACGAGTTACAGCGTTTGGCTATGTCGTCACGACTCGGTATTCCGTTGATTTTAGGTATTGATGCCATTCACGGCAACTGCCTTGCACCAAACAATACCGCCTATCCTACAAGTATCGGTCAAGCTTGCTCTTTCGATACCGAAATGGCTTACACCATTGCCCGACAGACTGCCAAAGAGATGCGTGCAATGAATATGCATTGGACTTTCAACCCGAATATTGATGTTGCCCGCGATGCTCGTTGGGGTCGTGTAGGCGAGACTTTTGGCGAGGACACCTACCTTGTCGGTCAGATGGGTTTGGCTCATATTCGTGGCTATCAAGGCGATATGCAGGGTGGAGATGATGTATTGGCTTGTATCAAACACTGCATCGCAGACTCACAGCCCGTAAATGGAGCAAACCACGCTCCGAGCGACATCTCGGAGCGTACACTCCACGAGATATTCCTTCCGCCATACGAGTTGGCAATCCGTGAGGGTAACGCAGGTTCGTTAATGACAGCACACAACGAGATTAATGGTGTACCTTGCCATAAGAGCAAATGGTTGATGCAGGATAAGATGCGTGACGAATATGGCTTCACGGGTTTTGTAGTGAGCGATTGGATGGACATCGAGCGTATTCACACCCTTCATAAGGCTGCACCAAGCCGCAAGGAGGCTTATTACCAATCAATCATGGCGGGTATGGATATGCACATGCACGGTATCCATTGGAACGAGGAGGTCGTAGAGTTGGTCAAGGAGGGACGCATACCTGAGAGCCGCATTGACGAATCGGTACGCCGCATCCTCACAGCAAAATTCCGCCTTGGTTTGTTCGAGAACCCATATTGCGATGAGGTAGAGGGAGCAAAAGTTCGTATGTGCGAGGAGCACCGCGCTACCGCTTTGGAGGCGGCTCGCAACTCTATTGTATTGTTGAAGAATGACGGTATTCTTCCACTCGATGTAAAGAAGTACAAGCGCGTACTCGTTACCGGTATCAATGCCGATGATGAGAATATTATGGGTGATTGGGCTGCCCCTCAAAAGCCGGAAAATGTAACAACTATTCTCGAAGGCTTGCGCGAAGTTGCTCCACAGACCAATTTCCTATTTGTTGACCAAGGTAAGACGCCAAAGAAGATGAAGCAGGAGAATGTGGATAAGGCTGCTCGTTTGGCTCGCACCGTGGATTTGAATATCGTTGTAGCAGGCGAAACAAGCCTTCGTGCTCGCCGTGGCGGAAAGACCTGTGGCGAAAATCAAGACCGCGCAGAAATACACCTCTACGGCTTACAGCAGGATTTAGTAAAGAAGGTTTACGCAAGTGGCAAGCCAACAATTCTTGTTATCGTAGCTGGTCGCCCACAAGCCGTAGTATGGGAAGACGAGCATCTTCCTGCTATCGTTTGCGCTTGGGAGCCGGGAATGGTTGGAGGTCAGGCTGTTGCCGAGATTCTCTATGGCAAGGTTAACCCTTCTGCTAAACTCGCTATTACCATTCCTCGCACATCGGGTCAGGTGCAGATGTACTACAACCACAAACCTTCGCACTACCGCTACAAGTTGCAAGATATACCTAACAAGCCACTCTATCCTTTCGGATATGGTCTTTCATACTCTACATACGAGTATTCAGACCTCCAACTCTCGAAGAGCGAGATTTCGGCAAATGAGAATATCGAGGCAAGCGTTACTATAAAGAATACGGGTGCGCGCGATGGTGTGGAGATTGCACAGTTGTATATTCGCGACTGCATCTCCGATGTAACACGCCCTATCAAGGAGTTGAAGGGATTTGAGCGTGTGGCATTGAAGGCAGGCGAGAGCAAGCGCATCTCTTTCACCCTCACACCTGAACATTTGCAGTACTACAACCTTGACATGGAGCGCGTTGTAGAGCCCGGAACATTCAAAGTAATGGTCGGAGGTTCATCGCAAGATAAAGATTTATTGACTGCCGAGTTTGAAGTTAAGTAATCGAAGAGGGGAAAACAGAGAGAGCGTGTCCAATGTTTTTTTGGACACGCTCTCTTTGTCAAAAGTTGTTATCTACTCTATCTCTTGGAAATTTTCAAAACATAACCTCCTGCCGGAGCCATATCGGCTACAACCTTTCGAGATGCAGGAATGTTTATAGTTTCGTGGATATAATCCTCACCAAGCATATCGGCATTAACTCCATCGCGGAACACCTCGGCAACATATTCACCCTCGCCGAGAATCTTTGACAAATCGAGTTCTACCTTGCGAGCTGTCCAATCATTCATCACACCCACATACCATGTATCGCCACTGCGGCGAGCCATAGCAACATAATCTCCGATGTGTCCATCGAGAGCTGCCGTTTCATTCCATACGGTTGGGAACTCAGCAATAAATTTGGTACATTCAGCCTCACGCTCGTAGAGTATTGGCGAGTCGCACAACATACAGAATGGCGAGAAGTAGATTGCATACATCGCCATCTGGCGACAACGAGTACCCTGACTCATAGGTCTGCGGTTGCAAGGATAGTAGTTTTTCTTCGACACATTACGCATTGCTCCCTGCGTGTAGTCCATAGGACCTGCCACCATACGCAAATATGGAATCTCCAAATCGTAATCCACTACATTGTAGCGCAAACTACGCCTTCCCTTCGAACACTCCAAACCAAGAACTGCTTCGAAATTGACAACATTCGGGTATGTTCTATTCATTCCGGTTGGTTTCGTACAACCGTGATAGTCAATCATTAACTTATACTTTGCAGCCACCTCGGCAAGTTTGTATTGGAAATCGACCATCTGCACATCATCGCGGTCAAGGAAATCAACCTTGAAGCCCTTAACACCCATCTCGGCAAAGTGGCGGCAAACCTCCTCCTCTTTGCCCTTTACGGCATTGTAACCTGCCCAGAGGATAATACCTACACCTTTGCTATTTGCGTGATTGACAATTGCTTGTAAGTCAATTTCGGGAACTATCTTCGTAAGGTCGTTCAGATACAACTCCGCCCAACCCTCATCGAGGATTACATACTCGATGCCATACTTTGCAGCAAAGTCGGTGTAGTAGTTGTAGGTTTCGGTATTAATACCAGCCTTGAACGGCACGCCTGTCAATCCCCAATGGTTCCACCATTCCCAAGCAACTTTACCCGGTTTAATCCACGAAGTATCTTCGATGCGCGAAGGCGAAGCAAGACGATAGACCATATCGTTGTCGAGCAAGGTGTTTGCGTTGTCGGTAACAAGCACTATACGCCAAGGTGTCTGCGTAGCAGCCTTGCATTCGGTGATATATGGCTTGCGAACATCTATAACATCCTGCAACTTGCGATAGCCACCTGCGCTAACCTTATCGGGCATTGGAGCGAACTCACCATAGAGTGCCGTTGCGCCCTTGTTATTCGATACAAACATACCCGGATAGTGCTCTACATCGGACTCCAAAATGCAGACTTTGTAGTCGCCAGCCTCTACCATTACGGGAATGAAAGCAACCTTTCCCTGCTCAAACTTCGACAGCTCGGTGTGGCGATACCACGACTCGAAGGAGTTCATATACTTATCCTTGCCTGTACCCGTTGGGCGAGTGTATGGGAAGTAGCCCTTATAGTCCTTTGCGAAGGCAAACTCTGCAATCTCGTTTTCGAGAATAAAGTCCCTCTTAAAGTTGGTTACAAAGCGATAGACTACACCCTCATCGTAGGCACGGAACTCCACCGCGTAGCGCGATGCAAAATCGATGCGCAGAGCGTTGTAGTGGTCTTTAATCTCATCACGAAAGTAGAACTTCGTTGGAATAGTCGTATTTATGGCTGTACGCTTCACGCGCTTAACTTTATCGCCCTTACCGAGTGTTGCTCCCTCGTAGATTTTAAGACCAATCTGCGAAGGTGCCAGAATCTGCGCATCGCCACACTTTACGCTATACGACAACTGCGGTTCGGCAGTAATCGTAACCTCCAACTTGCCATTTGGAGAGAGAAGTTTATACTCCTTTGCTGCAAAAACCTCAACGCAAAGTAAAAGCGCCGAGAGAAGTAGAATAGCTCTTTTCATAGTATTTATTGTATTAGGTTATTTCTTGGGTGTAAAACCTTGTGCCTGCAATGCGATATTGTTGCCATCAGGAGTTACGAGATAAGCGCCCGTACCCTCCGCTGTGATGTGTCCGATAATATCTATGCAGCCCAATTTTATAATCTGCTCGCGTTTTTCGAGTGGTATGGTAAAGAGGAGTTCGTAATCCTCTCCTCCATTCAACGCTGCAACAACAGGGTCCATATTCATCTCCTCTGCCAAAGCCGTAGTCTGCTTTGCCAAAGGCATACGCTCCAAATAGATTCGTGCTCCACACTTCGAGGATTTGCAAATCTGCAACACCTCCGAAGCCAAGCCATCGGTAATATCAATCATCGAAGTCGGTACAATACCCTCCTTGCGCAACGACTCAACCATATCGTAGCGAGCGCGAGGTTTCAGGTAGCGTTCCAGCAGATACTCATATCCTTCAAACTGTGGCGTTGCGACATCGCCTAAACCCTGCAACACTCTGCGCTCACGCTCCAACAAACGCAATCCCATATACGAGGCTCCGAGGTCACCCGTAAGACATATCAAATCGTGCTCCTTTGCTCCGCTACGATAGGATATATCGCTCTTCTTCGCACGACCTACGGCGGTAATATTCACAACAAAGCCGGTAACCGATGCCGAAGTATCGCCACCTACTAAATCTGCTCCTGCCTCCTTGCAGGCAAACTCTACGCCCTCATAAAAGGCATCGAGAAATTCCACCGATATTTTTGAGGAGATACCGAGTGACAGGGTTATCTGCTCGGGTACGGCATTCATGGCAACAACATCGCTGATGCCCTTTGTAACAGCCTTGTATCCGAGATGTTTCGGAGGGAAATATGTCAAATCGAAGTCAATACCCTCCAACATCGAGTCGGTCGATACGACAACTGCCTTATCTTTCGATGCCTCAATCACTGCGGCATCGTCACCAACGCCATAGATAGTTGATTTATTAGTTTTTGAAAATTTTGCGGTCAGGCGGTCAATCAATCCGAACTCTCCCAACTCTGCAATCTCTGTTCTACCCTTCGCCATACAGTTAGCAATTAGCCGTTAGCCATTAGCTAATTCTCAATTCTCAATTCTCAATTCTTAATTCTTAATTAAAGGTAGTTTTCAACTACCTTCGCGATGCGCTCGGCAACCTCCTCGATAGTACCCAACGAAGGTACGCTCTCAAATTTACCCTGTGCGCGGTAGAAATCCGCTACTATTGCAGTCTGTGCATTATAGACATCGATACGATTGCGAATAATCTCCTCCGATTGGTCATCGGCGCGTCCCGAATCCTTGCCACGAAGCAAGATTCGCTTAACGAGTTCCTCCTCCGGCACCTCCATATTTATCATCACAGAGACCTTCTGTCCGTGCTTGGCAAGAATTTCATCAAATGCCTCTGCCTGCGCCGTAGTGCGAGGGAATCCATCGAAAATAACGCCTCTACCCTCGTTGTGAGTTGCCACATAGTCGGCAATCATATCTATAACAAGTTGGTCGGGAGCTAACTCTCCGCGCTCGATACACGCCTGCATCTGCAGTCCAAGTTCCGTTTTTGCGGCAATCTGCTCGCGAATTACATTTCCTGTTGAGATGTGGCGGAGCGAAAAACGCTTCTCCAAAAGCTCCGACTGCGTACCCTTACCACATCCCGGAGCACCAAATAGTACAATGTTTAACATCTTCTTAAAAAGCGATTTACTTCGCAAAGATAATAAAATAAACGGAAAACGGAAAACTTTTCATTATCTTTGCAGAAATAAACTGTCAATTTTTCGAAAAATGAAAATCTACCGAGTTGAACACCACTCTGCCGAACTTGCAAAAGCACTTGAAAAGTTGTTACCTCAACTATCTGCATCGGCACAAGTTCCTACCACAGAGCAGATTGAAACACTACTACTCAATCCGAACACTCATCTTTTTGTCGCAGAACACGAGGGCGAAATTGTCGGTATGCTTACGCTTGTTATCGTGGATATTCCGACAGGGCGCAAGGCGTGGATTGAGGATGTGGTGGTTGATGAGGCGGCACGAGGTATGCGCATCGGAGAAGCACTCGTTGAGCAGGCAAAGAAGAAGGTTGCTTCGCTCGGAGCAAAAAAGATTTACCTCACCTCAAACCCCTCACGCAAGGCGGCACACGCTTTGTACTCAAAATGTGGCTTCGAAATATATGATACCACCATATTCAGATTAAAATTGCAATAAAAAGGTGGATTTTTGCCTACACAACGAGCTATAACAACATTTTTTTTATAAATTTGCGACCTGATAATTCAATTTATTATGGGAATATCTCTTGACAAAACAAGCGCTCTTACCACCTTCAAAGAGTATCTGATGATGACTCTCGGTATGACGCTATATTCGTTTGGCTGGATATGCTGTATCTTACCTGCCAACGCTGCGGGTGGTGGTGCAACAGGATTGTCGCTACTTATCTATCACCTCACGGGTGGAGCAATTTCGATTGGTACAATGGTGCTTATTATCAACGCCATACTTCTCGTTATCGCTGGTTTTGTCGTGGGTTGGAACTTCGGCATTAAGACCATATATTGTGTGGTGTCGATGTCCGTAGTGATGCACTTTCTGCAAGTGTGGTTTACGGTACCTGATGGCTGGGTTGCACAGTTGATTGTTGCACGAGATGCGTTGTCGGTACCAAATGGAACGATAGTCGATTTATTCAATCTCAACAACCGCCTTCTATCAGCTATTTTGGGAGGTATATGCTCCGGTGCGGGTGTTGCGCTATGCTTTATGCAGGGCGGCTCGACAGGAGGTTCGGATATTGTGGTAATGATTGTAAATAAGTTCTATACCATATCTTATGGTAAATTTATCCGTTTGACCGATGGCGTAATCATCTCGTCAGCGTTGTTCCTCCCAGATGTTGGTATTGATGGAGTGATTTATGGTTTTGTGATGGTGGCTGTATTTAGTTATACGGTAGATATGATATTGTCGGGAAACCAGCAGTCGAGTCAAATTTTCATCATCTGCAAGGATTACAAGGCGATGGCCGATGCAATCAACACCGAGGCTCACCGTGGTGCAACAGTAATAGACTCTATGGGTTGGTACAGCAAGGACAACTCGAAGATTGTTATGTGCATCTGTCGCAAGCGTGACCTTACAATGGTATTGAAAGTTGTTCGCGCCGTGGACCCTGACGCATTTATTACGATTGGCTCGGTAATGGGTGTCTATGGCAAGGGATTTGACGCACTGAATAAGGTATAAACAGAGATGATATATCAATAGAAAAGGCTACCTTTCCGGGTAGCCTTTTCTATTGATTTCCGTATCGCTATTACTTCTGCAACGAAGCAATGCGAGCGTTGAAATAGTTGCGAACATCCTCCCATTTATAGAATGGAGCCGTTGCGCTCTCGATAGGGAGAGTCACATCATTCTCGTTGTGCAGGATGCGTACCAAGACATCGGGATTCTTCTTGCTGCGATAGAATACATATTGCATATTCGATGCCATTGTGATATGTCGGTGAGCACGCCATTGCTCGGACAGTTTTTCAATATCGGAGTAGTCGTGATCGGTACGAATTTCGTTAAAATTGGCCACTGCAAGCAAACCGAGCAGATAATAGTCATGCCCGAAACGAAGATCTGCCGATGCGCTATTCTTGCCCTCTACGGCAAGGTCTGCATACTTCACAATGTCATCTACAAGGTAATTCATCGTGCAGAAATATCGCTTTGAGTCAGGAAGCGTTGTGCCGACATAGATGCAGTACCAACGATAGTTTTCGTACACATAGAGTGCGTGACGCTCATCTGCCGTAAATATCGAATCGAGGAATGAACGGTCATGCCAGCCGATATTCTGCATAAATGCAAGACGCTTGTAGATATCGGAAAGGATATATAACTCACTCTTACCTACCATATCGCACAAAGGTTTCATATCGGTAAAGAGCGTATTTCGTGAATGGGAGAAATCCTTGTGCGAAACCCATTCGTCCAGCTTCTTCTGCCACTCATGTTCAATCACACTACGGATATTGTGATGATACTCATTTGCAATAGGAGCAAGAGGTCGAATCATCTTTTGGTCCCTCTCCGATGCAGCCATTCGAGTCTCGATAAGTGGCTCACACTCTTTGAGCGACTCGTTAAAGCCCGCCATGCTCAACATACAACGCGAGTAGGTCGATGAACGCGAATTAATAATCGAGCCACGCTTGAAAACAGGCTTGAAACGACTGTACATTCGGCGAGCAATACCCTTGTGCTGCTCAAATCCGATTTGAGTAAGTTCTCCCGTACGACCTTCTTGTGTGGCATGAACCTTCTCAAAAATGTTTTTTGCCTCCTTGCCCTTCGGAGTTAATATACCGAGAGAATCTGCAATGTGGAAGTAATCTACCACACGCTTTGTATAAAATTCTCGTGCCTCATAACGAGAGCCGTGACGACCATAGTGCGAGATGTAGAACGGCTCATAGCCCTTCGGTGCATCTGCAATAGGCTTAAAATAGTATGGACCACCATAGACAGAGTGAGTTGCCATAGCCAAATGAGGATGTGCATCAATCTCCTCGCGCGAGGTTTGTGCAAATGCTATTGTTGCAACAAACAACGCTCCTAAAACAAATAAAAATCTCTTCATTTCTCTTTAATTTTTTAATTGTTAATATCTCTGTTAATGTTTCTTCACTCTAAAAGCGCAATCTTTGTCACAACCGGCACACTTCGACTTCGGGCATAGAACACGCCTTATACACCATACAGCTGCTGCAATAAATGCTGCTGCAATAACTACCCACGCCACAATCTCGTGCCACGCCATACTCTTGCTACATAAATAGTTGCGCAATGTGATATACTCCAAAGGCGCACAACCACGCCACAACCGTACTATACACAACCGAAGCCAATGCCCACTTCCAGCCACTCTCCGAGCCTATTGCAGCAATAGTTGCTACACACGGGAGATAGAGGAGCGTAAATACCAGCAATGCCAACACCGAAGGGGTGGTAAAATCGCCACTCTCCACTAATCGGCTACGCAATTGCGTTGGATTATTCTCTATTTTACCTCTATTACTCTTATTACTCTCCACCGACACATCTTCATCGCTATACAATACGCCGAGAGTGCTGACCATAATCTCCTTTGCTGCAACACCCGATAGTAGCGAAACGCTCGCCTTCCAATTCAATCCGAGAGGCTCAAACACAGGTTCGCAGAGATGTCCGATACGACCTATATAGGAGTTTTCGTAGTGATTAACACGACTCTCTCCTTCTTGTTGGCGAGGAAAATAACCGAGAAACCACACAATTATTGAGGCTATAAGAATCATTCCTCCCATCTTGCGGAGATATTGGGCACATCGCGCCCACATGTGCGACATTGTAGCCTTGAAAGTTGGAACACGATACGGAGGTAACTCCATCACAAATGGTGTTTCATCAACTTTGAACATAAATTTTCGCATCAGCAATGCCGTAATCATTGCCACTACAATACCGAGCAGATACAATCCAAGCATTACACCCGTAGAGTGCGAAGCGAAGAAGGTGCCTATAAGTACGATATATATCGGCAGTCGCGCACTGCACGACATAAAAGGTATGATAAATGTTGTGATAAGTCGGCTACTGCGACTCTCGATTATTCGGGATGACATCACCGCAGGAACATTGCAGCCAAAGCCCATCACAAGCGGAATAAACGACTTGCCGTGAAGTCCTACTTTGTGCATCAATTTATCCATAATAAAGGCTGCACGCGCCAAGTATCCCGAATCCTCCATAAACGATATGAAGAGATACAAAATCATGATGTTTGGCAGAAAGACTATCACGCTACCTACACCACCGATTATACCATCGCAAACCATATCTTTCAAAATGCCGTCAGGCAACCAACGCTCAAACAAATCTCCTATATAAGCAACCCCCTGCTCAATCCACTCCTGCGGATAGGCGCCAAGGCGGAATGTGCAGTAGAACATCAGCCACATAAGGAAGATGAATATCGGATATGACAATATGCGATGTGTAACTATGGCGTCTATCGTGTTGGTAATATTGCCGAGCTTATCCTGTCCCTCTTCATAGGTTTCGCGCAAAGCACCCATAATAAAACCATATTTCTGATTTGCCATCGTAGTCTGAATATCCTCGTCTGTTCCGAGGTCATTTTTCAGATGTTGTCGCTCCTTGTTGCAGATAGCTAACCACTCGGAGTAGCGCCTGCTCTGCTTTTTGAGCATCATTTGAATATCGGCATCACCTTCGAGCATCTTCATCGCGAAATATCGCGGAGGAAAACACTTCGGAAGTTGGTCGCGATGCTCCTTCATATCCTTATTGAGAGCCATCACGCTCTCCTCTACAATACCTTGGTTGATGTGAATGTGGCGTACTCGCTCATCGCGATTCTCATAGACCGCAATTATCGTATCGAGCAACTCCTCAATGCCCTTACCGCTATGTCCTTCGACAGGAATCATCGGCACACCAAGCATCTTACCGAGTAGTTCGTGGTCGAGGGTGGCGTTGTTGCGCTGCAACTCATCGTACATACTCAACGCAACAACCATACGCTGGCTCATATCGATAAGTTCGGTCGTGAGGTAAAGGTTGCGTTCAAGATTCGATGCGCAGACAACATTCAGCACCACATCGGGTGTGTGCAATGCAAGATGACGGCGTACATACAGCTCCTCGGGCGAGTATGCCGAAAGGGCGTATGTTCCGGGTAGGTCAGTGATGTGTAGTTCGTAACCCTTATAGTTGCAGCGGGTACTCTTGGCATCAACCGTAACACCGCTATAATTGCCGACATGTTCGTGCTCACCTGTTATGTGGTTGTAGAGCGATGTCTTACCGCTATTTGGGTTGCCCACAAGGGCGATGTTGATATGCTTTTTGCGGCGGTCAATCTCCGCCTCGATATTATCATCTGCCGAGGAGTCCACCTCCTCGTAGCGCATAGCCGCAGCCTCCTCATCTGTCACAACGACAATCATCTCGGCATCGGCTCGGCGTAATGAGATATTGTAACCGAGCAGATGGTATTCGATGGGGTCTTTCAGCGGGGCATTCAGAATGACATCGACCTTGGCGCCACGCACAAAGCCGAGTTCGACAATACGGCGGCGAAAACCACCGTGACCAAGCACCTTGACCACTGTTGCCGATTCGCCTGTTTTTAACTCCGAAAGCCTCATATACTTCGCTAAATATCGTGCAAATATAGCAATTTTTATCTTTCGATAAATTGAATCATTCCATAATCGCCGGTAATCTTCCAATTTGGTTGTTCTCGATCATATTTTTTCACCGTAGCTCTATCCATACCAATCAATGTGTCAGATTTTAGGCTACGAAGAATAAGCAGAGGTCGTTCAAAGTAGCTGACACGCGGTTTTATGCTCTTCGTAATTCGCCACTTCTTATCCTCTACCAAACGGCGATAATTGAGATCGCCCTTGATGATAATCAATCCCACCTTCTCATTATTGAATTCGCGCAGTAACTCTTCGGGCATCTCCTTGAATGGGAACGGCATATTCCAAAAGGCGTTTGGAGCAAACTTCATCTCTCCACTCTTTCGCATCTCGTCTATCTTATTGCCGACCTCATCATCAATCTTCTTGATAGACTCGATTGCCGCCTCGAAATCGGCAGCAACCGCATCCGACACAAATATAGAGAGAACATTGTGATGATATACCACCTTATCGGCTTTACTCTCTTTTATTAAGTATGCGCCCAAGATAAGGTCCGATATCAATTCTATGCCGCTATTATCCACAACAATATGAATAGTTTTGTTATTATTCAAGCTATCTTCAAAATATTTTCGGATAAGATCTCTATCGTTTATAACATAGTCCGATACACCATCTCTGCTATACGCCTCCGTATTCTTTACTCTTGCACTCGTTTGGCTCAAATCGGTCGAGTTTGTAAAGACCGATTGATTAAGGATGGTATCAAACTGCTTTTCGTTGTATGCCTTGACAAGTTTTGCAATTCGATTGCTCTCCAATGTTTTTCCTAGGCTATAGGCCTTGACTGCCGCCCACGGATCTGCCCCGTTGAAGAGTTTTAATATATGGTAGAAATAGTAGTGCTCGGCAAAGATAAATGGGGTGTTTGCAAATAGATATTGAATATCATCTGTTACACTTACATTGTACTTCTCCATCAATTTTTTGAGCTCTGCTCGATACTCATTCGCACTATACTCACTCGGAAACATATCTGTTATATTCGTTGCACTCATCACCTTCTGCTGACAGAATATGGCATAGTGGTCATCGCCCTCATTCTGCCCCTTAAACTTATAGCCCGTCTTATTGAAGTTATCCCTGAAACGAGCCTCGATAGTCATATAGGCAAAGCCATCATTTCGCCACGAGATATCGGGAGTAAAAAACGCTACAATCTTATCCAAAAATATAAATACAAAAGTGGATATAATGCCCAGCAAAAAGAGTACAAGCCATAGCCACGATGGTATTGGCACCACCTTTTCGACAAAGCCGCCAATCTTCTCAATAACGCTGCATACACTTACCAAAGAGCCTCCTATCGCGCCCAAGGTTATTGCAATTTTCCTATTCATATCTCATTCAGGTTAGGTTTTTTATCTACAAATTTTCGAGTGTATAATCTATCATCTTCTGACGCACCAAGGTAGTTGCCGATGGGCGCATCGAGTGATTTTGGTCGGGATAGACCATCATATCGTACTGCTTGCCCGCATTGTTCAAGCGGCGGCACATCTCCATTGAGTTTTGGAAATGGACATTATCGTCTGCCGTGCCGTGGATAATGAGCAACTTGGTGCGCTCTGCCAACTTCTCGGCATGTGAGAGTGGCGAATTATCATCGTAACCCTTTGGATTATCTTGTGGCAAGCCGTTGTAAATCTCGGTATAGATAGTGTCGTAGTATCGCCACGAGGTTACGGGTGCAACCGCAATAGCCATACGGAACAACCCTTCTCCGTGCAGAGCGCAATTCAGAGCCATAAAGCCGCCATACGACCAGCCATAGATACCTATTCGCTCTGCATCGACAAACTCCTGCTTGGCAAGGAAGCGAGCAAACGAAATTTGATCATCTACCTCCTTGCGACCGAGGTCGGCATAGGTGCATTTCTTAAACTTTTCGCCCCTGAAACCCGTGCCACGACCATCGCAACAAGCCACGATATAGCCTTCGTGCGATAAAGCATCTTCCCAATCGAGCGACCAACGATTACGCACCGACTGCGAGCCCGGTCCCGAATACTGCGTCAGTAATACGGGGTATTTTTTCGATTTGTCGAAGCCAAACGGCAACTGAATATAGTAATTGAGCGTATCGCCACGCTCTGTTACAAACTGCCTAAATTCGCGTTTTGCCCACTTGCCACGCTCGGCAACCTTTGCTCGGCTATCCACCAAAGTATCAATAACTTCGCCCGAAACACGATGCACCGTAACAACATTCGGCATATCGGCAGTTGTAGCGGTGCGGATATAGTAGCGCATACCCTGCGAAGGTTGCACCGAGTAAAAACCAGCCTCCGCCGTATGCAACTTTTTACCCCTGCCGTTCAACCCTATCGAGTAGAGGTCGCGATGCAGAGGTGAACGCTCGGTCGAGAGGTAGTAGATACGATTTTTAGCCACACCAACCACAGAAGCAACCTCCCATTTGCCCGAAGTAATGGCGTTCAGACGACCTCTTTTGATACTATGCAAGTAGAGATGATTATATCCCACTGAGGTTTCCTCGCTCATGATAAATCTATCGCTATCAATAAACTGAATTGTTGCAGCCGAAGGTCTTTCTACATAGGTCGCGCTCTTCTCCTCGTAGATTGGTCGCACCACCCCACTCTCTTCGCACAACAACACCTCAAAGTGATTTTGCAGACGATTAACGCGATAGAACGACAATCTGCCCGCAGGAGTCCACTGCAAATTGAATATATATTGGTCAGTCTGTTCGCCCGTAGGTATCTGCTCCGTTTTACCCGTAGCAACATCATAGAGGTGAAGCGTTACGACCGAGTTTTTATCGCCCGCTTTTGGGTATTTGAACGAATACGCCTTATTATAGAGTTTATCGTCATAGCGCATCATCTCGAACATCGGCACCTCGCTCTCATCGAAGCGCAAATAGGCAATCTTCGCCCCATCGGGCGACACAGCATACCCCTTCGTAAAGCCATACTCCTCCTCGTAAACCCAATCGCTTGTACCGTTGATGATTTTGTTCCACTCGCCATCGGTAGTTACAGCCTTCGAGGTGGCGGTTGCAATATCGTATAGGTAGAGATTGTTCTCTTTGGAATAGACAAGGCTCTTGTTATCGGGAGAAAATGCCACATCACGCACCTGCTCCAAGACCTTTTGAGCCTTATCGCCCACCCTCGCAAGGTAGTAGTCAGCCGTAAACGAACGGCGATAAATCGGCTTTACACTCTTTGCATCGGAGAGCAAAATTTGCTTCTCATCAGCCGAAAAGGTGTATGAGCCGATGCGGAAATCGCCCTCAAACACAACAAGGCTGTCGGCACGGTCGGCATACGAGCAACGCACAATTTTCTTGCCCTTAATAATGGTAAAATGCTCACCATCAGCCATTGAGCGCACGCCATATATCGCACCATTTGCGGCACGGCACTTGGCAATATCCTCATATTTCACGGTCGAGCCGTATGCAATGACAGTGGCGCACACAATCGCCACTGCCAAGAGAATCAATTTTTTCATAGAAATATTCATTCTTTATATCTACTACCGTAGGTTGACTAAAAAGTAGGGATTTTTAGGCTTGCGAACTCCGAGAAACCGCAGTTTACTTGGCGTAAATGAGGATTTCGAGGAGAAGCGTAACGACAAAATCACACTTTTTTTGTCGACCTACTAAATGTCGTCTACATTGAAGTCGTAATCAAGTCGTTTACCCGTTATAAACTTCGAGTTATCCATCTTTGTATTGAACTGCTCGACAGTAACGCGCTTATTCTGCTCGTATGGCGGAGTAAGCAGGTCGAAATTCAAGGCGTAGTGGATAGCCGTTTCGAGTACGGATATAAGCATCTCGCGCGATATAGGCTCCTTGCCAAAGCTCATTGCGCGCATAATGGTCTGTCGCTTACCCTCCACGAAAAACATCTTTTCGCGGTTGATAAAGATACGACCAATCAGATAGCCTTCATCTGCCGAGCGATTAAATTTGAACGAATCGGAGAGGAAGTCGTAGATATCGATAATTCCGCAGTAGGAGTTCGCCTTATCGCTCTGCACATACTCATTTTGCCAGATTATATGGTTCGAGTCGAACTCGAATACATCGGTATGCATACGCACGATAAGGAGGTCAGAGGCGATTTGGAGTTGCGCCTCGAACTTTCCACGGTCGCGGTACTCGATACGCACACGGCGGTCGAGTTTGCCGTCAAGAGCATCGTCAATCTCCGATGCCATCTCCAAAAGGGTATCTTTCAACTCGCCAAATACCGAGAAGGTATTGTCGAACACGCGCTGTTTAAGCGATGATTTGTCGATAATCGCCGACAAGATTTTTTCACGAAGTTGAGCCATAGTATTTATGTTTTAATTATTTTATATCTGCTTTTAGCTGTTGGCTATTAGCCATTGGCTTCTTAGTTATTAAGTTATAAAGAAATCGTCATTCCGAAGTAGCGTAGCGACTGTGGGAATCTTCCGCTGTTAATTTAATAAAATATAAGGGAGATTGCCACGACTTGTTCCAAGTCTCGCAATGACATATTCATTTATACTTCAAACTCCTCTATATGTATCTGTAATTCTACTAAACTATTCTTATAGGCAACTCTCACAAATGAGCCACATCTATCCTCTATTTTATCTTCGGCAAGATGAGAATATTGGCATACAAAATCCTTAATAATACCATTCTGCGTTAATTGAGCATCGATAATAGAGCCAAACTTATCACAACCTATCTCCAATGCACCATCTGAATCAACTATGCCATAGTGTAATACAAATATCTTCATCTCTCTACCAACCACAACTATTTATTTTAGTTAGTCCCTCATACATATCTGCAACACGATTATAGTCAAGGAATTTTACTCGTTTCTCTATTGAATCAAACATTGAAACATGTAATTTGTCCTCAAATTCGATTTTACGCTTCTTATCTGCAACAATGTAAAAACCCGCATACAAATCTTGTAATTCATAGAATTTTGATAACGAATTCTTGATGTCCGTTGTATGCTCTACCTCATAAAATTCAGAAGGCATCTTCCTCTCATTAAACCATATCACATCAATAGTTTTCGCCTTGCGCAACAAATTCTCGTATGTAAAATGCGGAATAGTGGTAGCATCCACAATATCACCTAAAGGTTTACCCAAAAAACAACGATTTTTATCTTGTGGCGGAATGTATGTAGTTTTGTTCTTATATTTACCTATCTCTATGAGCAAACCTTGATAATAGCCATGCGTAAATTGTTCTTCGCTCTTTTTATTTCCCTCTTTCAGTTCCAATTTCTTCATGACTTGTTCACGCATCTCTTCTAATGCCCACAAGCCAGGTTGAACACGAAATATACTTTTACTCTCCTGTACAATTCTTCTTATCGAGGCATCTGGAGTTTTTGTCTTCCACGCAGAAACATCAACTATTTCATTCAATCTGCGCAAAGTTGAATAACCACCCTCTTTTCGCAAACTATCTATAACTTGGAATTCCTGAGTACAACTTCTCATAAACAATATGCTTTTCTTCTATTAACTATTAGCCATTGTTTTTATAACGGCTAGTAAGGGCTAATAAAGGCCATTAACGGATAGTAGTGTTTTTAATTTTCCGCTTTCAACTCCTATCTTCTATCTCCTCACTCCTATCTAATTAAAAGTTTTCCGTTCTATGCTTACTTCAATCTTATTATCTCGCCTTTGCGGACATCTTCGTTAGGGCGCAGGCGGTTGAGTTTTGCAAGCGACTTCTGGCGTATGCCATACGACTGCGACAGCGAGTAGAGATTTTCATCACGCACAACCTTGTGCTGCATCACATTGCCGAGCCACTGCGTCTTTTTTCGCTCGATATAGACGATATCGCCCTTTGACAATTTTGCATCTTTTGCCACATCATTGAACTTGCGCAGCATCTTCGCCGAGATATCGAAGACCTCGCCCACCGACTCGAAGGTATCACCCTCCTTCGCCACAATATAGAAGGTGTGGTTGGTGCGATAGACGCCGTAACCCTTGTGCGAATTGACCGTTACACGAAAAGCATTCGGATTTATTTGCTCGTCCGAGGTTGCGATATTGCTCTCAAACCACGCCTCGGTATTTGCCGTAGCATTTTTGGCAGCAGAGTAGATTTTGTTGCCATTCTCCTTATCGAGCAGATACAACTTCATCGACTCGATAATCTTCACCAAACGCTCCGCATAGTCGGGTGCCGTAGCATATCCCGCAGCCTTCAATCCTCGCGCCCAACTGCGGTAGTCGTCAGAAGGGTATGCGAATAGCGAATCGTAGCGTGGCGATTGGTCGAGAAAGTCGGCGTGGTCCTGATACGAGGCCTCCACCGAAGGGTATGCACGGAAGCACTCCCCCTTGGCATCGTCATCGTGATATACCCTATCGCCAGTCCAATGTTTCTTGCACTTTATGCCAAAGTGATTATTCGAGGAGGTCGAAAGACGACTATTTCCGCTATCCGACTCCAAGATACCCTGCGCCATCGTGATACTTGCAGGTATGCCATAACGCTCCATGTGGGCGATAGCTATCGCCTTATACTTTTCGACATACTCCTCTCGTGTTTGGCGCACTGCTGCCGTTGCCGACAACGCCACAATCGATAACACTACTGCCACAAAAATTTTTCTCATCGCCAATCTTTTCTAACTATTTCAAAACAATATAGTTCTCAGGGGCAACCTCTCTACCCTCGAAGATATGCGGCTCTTTGTTATAGTTTACTACCACACGAGTACCATCGGAGTAGGTCGAGCAATATACCCCCTCAGCCAACTTATCGTGCTGCTCCATAGTCTCAAACTGCAAATGCTCCCACTGCTTGAACATATCGTAGCCCTGCTTAATAGCGGCTACCGACCTCTCCAAATCGGCCTTATCCTTGTAAGTTATATCTACATTGCCCATCCAATTCTTCTTTGGATTATCCACAAATGCCGAGTAGAAATAGAACATCGGACGAGCCGCATACTCCACATTGCGCAATGCGTAGAACGGCTCTTTCAGCGTAAAGTTAACGGTCTGCGATGCGGGATTATGCAACAAGTAGCCATTGAACACGATATGCCAGATAGGAGCATAGTCGTCAATATAAGGATACTTCTCTTTGTTGGTCAAACGGTTCAACGCCATTGTTACATACATAGCATAGTCCAACGACTTAGCTACAAAGTAGCAACCGCCCTCCGACTGACTACCACCGAACATATCGCGCAATCCTTGCAACATTTTGTTTGCATACATTGCGCCCTCGCGACGAGTGCAAGGATGAGCAGAGTCATAACAGACATGCGGCTTGATAATCGAGAGCACATCAATATATTCCAACCCCTTGAAACCCAACTCGGCAACCTTCGGCTCATAGTCAAGGAAGTATTTGTCGTGTGACTGCTTGTAACAGATATTGAACATCTGACCTCCCGACCACGCGCGATTTGCCTGCAACGAGCCATCGGGATTCTTCGCTGCATCCGCGCCATTGTTCCAATCCGACGAAATCTCATAGCAATCGGTGCGATTGGTGTGCCCTACGATGCGATATCCATTCTCCTGCGCGTACTTAATACACTCGCGCAACTTCTCCTCGCCACCGAGCGAAGGCTCAACAGGAAAGACCGTAGGATAGCGACCATCGTGTCCCTTGTGATTCCAACCTACCAGACAGAGCTGAGCTTTCTCCACGCCTTGACGCTTCAACTCGTCAACAATATCCTTAACTTGGTCGAAAGTTACAGCAACACGCATATCGGGTTCATTCTCCAGAGTTTGATGCTCAACAGGTGTCGGCACAGGCTTCCACCCCTGACGAATACGAATTTCGGGAGCAGTTGCAGCGTAGGCAAGATGCTCATTCTCCTTCACGCGCTCCTTCAACATTTGAGGCATTTGATTGCTCTCAATGAGGTATTCACGATAACGACGCGCCATTGCGCTATAATCACCCTCGCCCTTAGGCATTGGATAGAAATCAATCACAAGTGGTTCATATGCACCGCACTTCGAGAGGTCATACTCATACGAAAATGAATATTCGCCATCTTTATGACGATAACGCTGAATACTCTCAAATTCAAGGCCTTTCAATATTGCAAGATAGGCTCCGTGCAGAGTATTGATGCAGCTCATTGACATTCTCAGATTCTTCGCCACACGGTTATACTCCCCTATTCCATCATGCTTAAATCCATAGAGAAGGCCATCCTCCGCAACAAAATATCCATCTTCGCCATCCTTTGCGCGAGCAAACGATGGGGTTACGCACAACTCATCAACATTCTCCAACTCTGCGGGGGATAGTTCAAGTCGAAGATACTCCTCAAAGCAAACTCTTTTAAGTTGGCGTACCTCGGTGGTTACTGTTCCATCTTTGCGGGTAAATCGCAACTCTACCGACTCCTTAACCTCGCAGCACGACATTGCAACAACTGCCACAACAACTGCAAAAAGTAGTTTTTTCATAGTCCCTCTATTTTAGGTTGATTATTTAATTGTACAAGTCTTATTTAAGCACCATATAGTATGTTACAAAATTAGCAATAATTTATAAATAAAGCAATCGCCCCGACAAAAAAATCGGGGCGACATCTATACATTTTTACACTATTCTACTTTTCAGGCTCTACCAATGCAAGGTACAACTCTTCCAACTGTGCAGGATCAATTGGCGATGGACCATCGAGCATAACATCGCGACCGGCATTGTTCTTCGGGAAGGCGATGAAGTCGCGAATCGAATCTACGCCACCAAACAACGAGCAAAGACGGTCGAAGCCGAATGCCAAACCTCCGTGTGGCGGTGCGCCATAGCGGAAGGCGTTGATAAGGAAGCCGAACTGCGCCTCTGCCTGCTCCGGTGTGAAGCCCAAGCACTTGAAGATAAGCGACTGCAACTTCGGATCGTGGATACGAATCGAACCACCTCCAATCTCGGTACCGTTACATACAAAGTCGTAAGCATTAGCACGCACTGCACCCGGATCGCTCTCCAACTTGTCGATATCCTCCGGTTTTGGCGAGGTGAATGGGTGGTGCTTTGCATAGAAACGCTCGGTCTCCTCGTCCCACTCGAACATTGGAAAATCCACTACCCACAGCGGAGCAAACTTCTTCGGATCACGCAAGCCCAACTGCTCGGCAACCTCCAAGCGGAGTGCGCACAACTGAGTCAATGCCTTATACTTCTTACCGCACAAAATCAAGCACAAGTCGCCTGCCTTTGCACCCAAACGCTCAGCAATAGCCTGCAACTCCTCTGGCGAGAAGAACTTGTCAATCGAAGATTTGATACCGCCCTCCTCGACACGAATCCAAATCAACCCCTTCGCACCAACCTGCGGACGCTTAACATAGTCTGTCAAGGCGTCAATCTGCTTGCGGGTGTAGGAAGCACAACCTGTTGCAGCGAAACCTACAACATACTCCGCATCGTCAAATACCGAGAAGTTGTGTCCGTGAGCCAAGTCGGTAATATCCGAAAACTCCATTCCAAAGCGCAAGTCAGGCTTATCCGAGCCATACTTCTCCATCGCCTCACTCCAAGGCATACGGCGGAATGGCTCCGTAAAGTCGATATCCAAGACGCTCTTGAACATGTGTTTTGCCCAACGCTCGAATATTTCGAGAATATCCTCCTGCTCTACGAATGACATCTCGCAGTCAATCTGTGTAAATTCAGGCTGACGATCGGCACGCAAATCCTCATCGCGGAAGCAACGCACAATCTGGAAATAGCGGTCGTAGCCCGACACCATCAACAACTGCTTCAAAGTCTGCGGTGACTGTGGCAATGCGTAGAACTCGTTAGGATTCATACGGGAAGGCACCACAAAGTCGCGAGCACCCTCCGGAGTAGATTTGATAAGGTAAGGAGTCTCAATCTCCAAGAATCCCTCCGAGTCGAGGAACTTGCGAATCTCTTGTGCCATCTTGTGGCGGAGAATCATATTACGCTGCAATGGTGGACGGCGAAGGTCGAGATAACGGTACTTCATACGGAGGTCATCGCCACCGTCAGAGTTCTCCTCAATGGTAAATGGAGGAATAACCGCCTGATTGAGGATATTTATCTTCTCGGCAACAACCTCAATATCTCCCGTAGCCATCTTCGCATTCTTCGACTCACGCTCGATAACCTTACCCGTAACCTGAACAACACACTCACGACCAAGTTTTGCTGCCTCCGCCTTTGTTGCCTCGTCAGAGTGCTCCTCTACAACAATCTGTGTGATGCCATAGCGGTCACGCAAGTCAATAAAGGTCATTGCTCCAAGGTTACGCACCTTCTGCACCCAACCTGCCAATGTTACTGTCTGTCCGACATTTGTGGCACGCAATTCGCCACAAGTATTACTTCTGTACATAGTTTTGTATAATGTTTTTTGTATCTTTGTCGCAAAATAACTCACAAAGTTACGAAAAAATATGGAATTCAATAGCGAAAAAGATGAAAAATATATGCGTTTAGCGCTCGAAGAAGCTAAATTAGCACTCGAAGCAGACGAAGTACCCATCGGGGCTATCATTGTAGCAGGTGGTCGCATCGTAGGCAGAGGACACAACTTGGTCGAGACTTTAACCGATGTTACAGCCCATGCCGAACTGCAAGCTATCACCGCTGCCGCCTCGACAATCGGAGGAAAATACCTCAACGACTGCACACTCTATGTAACCGTTGAGCCATGCCCGATGTGCGCAGGAGCCTTGGCATGGAGTCAAATCGGGCGTATCGTATATGGCGCATCGGACAGCAAAAGAGGTTTTTCGACCATCTCGGACAATATGTTGCACCCCCGCACCGTTGTTACATCAGGCGTACTCGCCGAAGAGTGCGAGCGACTTATGACCGATTTTTTTGCAAAACTCCGATAAGTTTGTTATCTTTGCAGATTGAAATCGACAAAATTCAAAACAATAAAAAATAGAGAAACTATGAAAAAGTTATTTGTAACAATGTTTGCACTTCTCGCAGTTGCTGCCGCTTCGGCGCAGAGCGAGGTTATCGCAAAGTTCAACGAAGGCGCAAAGGCTGTTCAGTCGAAGAACTACGCTTCGGCAATCACCCTCTTTGAGCAGGTTATTGACAAGGGTATGGATTCGGAGGACAACACAGTTCTCAACTGCGTGGCTACTGCAAAGAAGTATCTTCCGGTATGTTATCAGGGTGTAGGTCTTTCGGCTGCATCGCAGAAAAACTACACAAAGGCTATCGAGTATTTGAAGAAGGCTGCCGACACAGCAGAGTTGTATGGCAATTCGCAGGCAAAGCAGAAGGCTAACATGATTCTTGCAAAGGTTTATCAGGTGCAGGGTGGCGAGGCTTTCAATGCGAAGGATTACGCTACCGCAGCTTCGGTATTCGAGAAGGGCTACAAGGCAAATCCTCGTAATGCACAGATGGCTCTCAACCTCGCAACCTCTTATTGCGAGTTGGGCAAGTATGATGAGGGTATGGCTATCTACGACAAGATTTGCAAGATGCCGGCTGACAAATATGCTGATGCTATTGCAAAGGCGCAGGCAAATAAGACTCTCTACACCAACAACAAGGTTGCTTCGTTGCAGCAGGCAGGCGATTTCGATGGTGTAATCGCAATGGCTGACAAGTTGCAGGCTACAACTCCTGCACTCGCAGAGAAGATTCGTTTGGAGGCTTACAACGGCAAGAAGGATTATGCAAAGGTTATTGCTCTCGGTGCTGCCGCTGCTGCTGCACAGACAAATGATGAAGAGCGCAGTTCGGTATATTTCCTTGTAGGTGCTGCATACAACGCACAATACAACGCAGGTGGCAACAAGGACGCAGCTCTTCGCGAGAAGGCTGTGGCAACCTTGAAGAAGGTTACCGCAGGTGCAAGTGTCGAGGCTGCAAAGGCTGCTTTGGCTGACTTGGAGAAATAGTCCGACCAAGTAAGGTGATATAGAATGGGAAACTTTTGCAGTTTCCCATTTTTTTTGTACCTTTGAATTATGGATATTATCGATTTGCGAAAATATATCTTATCGCTCCCGCTGGTTGAGGAGTGTCAGCCTTTTGGCGATGATACGGTAGTATATAAGGTCGGAGGCAAGATGTTTCTATGTTGCGTATTGGAGTATGCCGAGCGTATTGCCGTAAAGTGCAATCCCGACCGAGCAATAGTTCTGCGCGACAACTATATCGCGGCAATAACCCCTGCGTGGCATTTCAATAAAAAGCATTGGAACGACCTCTACTTTGAGCAACTTCCGCGCGAAATTGTTGAGCGCGAAATTCGCCACTCATACATCACCGTTATCCGCGAAAATGTAACTCCGAAGGCGTTGCGCGAGGAGATTTTAGCCATAGTGCGCGAAGCGGGTGTCGAAGATGCAGAACCGACAGAATGAGCAACAAACAAAATAGAATATAGAGATGAAGAAGTTATTAGCAATTTCGATTTTGGCACTCTTTACAACATTCACAAATGCAAGTGCTGCCTATCAACCTCAATTTTCGACCGCAGGCTTCTATGCCATTGAAAATAGCGGTCGCGAAGTCTTTTCGATGAATCCTGCGTGGCGTTTTCACAAGGGCGATGTAGCAGGAGCAGAGGCTGTGCAGTACAATGATTCGCAGTGGAGCGTGGTATCTTTGCCTCACGGCATAGACTATCTGCCTACCGAGGCGAGTGGTTGCATCAACTACCAAGGTGTAGTGTGGTATCGCAAGCACTTCTCGCTCGACAAAGCCCTGAAAGGCAAAAAATTGTTCCTCCATTTTGAGGCGATTATGGGTAAGAGTCGCGTATATGTGAATGGCAAGCAACTCACAGAGCACTTAGGCGGTTATCTACCCGTAGTGGTTGATATTACCGATGCAGTCAATTGGTCGGACGACAATGTCGTTGCCGTTTGGTCGGATAATAGTGACAACAAGAGTTATCCTCCGGGCAAGCCACAGCGCGTGTTGGATTACACCTATTTTGGTGGAATTTATCGCGATTGTTGGTTAGTGGCACACAATAAAGTATATATCACAGACCCTAACTACGAAAATGTTACGGCAGGCGGAGGTCTGTTTGTGGCCTACGACAAGGTAAGCGAGAATTCAGCAGATGTTCTGCTCAAAGCACATATCCGCAATGCAAACAAAGCTCCATTCAAAGGCTCGGTAATATACGAAATTCACTCCACCGATGGCAAAATCGTAGCAACATCGAAGAGTCGCATCGCAATAAAGAGTGGTGCAGCAATGAGTTTTTCGCGCAAAGTTTCCGTTGCTAATCCGCAACTTTGGACTCCCGACTCCCCTACTCTCTACAACCTCTATGTACGAGTTCTCGACCATAAGGGTATGGTGGTAGATGGATATCGCCGCCGCATAGGTATCCGCTCGATAGAGTTCCGAGGAAAGGAGGGATTCTTCCTCAACGGCAAACACTACAACGAGCCTCTTATCGGAGCAAATCGCCATCAGGATTTTGCCGTAGTGGGCAATGCCGTAGCAAACTCTGCCCATTGGCGCGATGCGAAGAAGTTGCGCGACCTCGGTATGCGCGTAATTCGTAATGCGCACTGTCCGCAAGACCCTGCATTTATGGACGCTTGCGATGAGTTGGGACTCTTCGTGATAGATAATGTTCCGGGTTGGCAGTTCTGGAACAAAGAGCCTCAATTCGAGCAGTATATATATGAAGATATCCGTCACCTCGTTCGCCGCGACCGCAATCATCCTTGTGTGTGGTTCTGGGAGCCGACACTCAACGAAACCCGCTTCCCTGCATCGTTTGCCGACAATGCACTGCGCCTTGTTGCCGAAGAGTATCCGTACAAGGGTGCATACTCCTCGTACGATGTCGAAGCTCGCACCAAGTCGAATGAGGTATATCCTATTCAATATACCCACCCACAGGAGGGCAGCGGCAGCATATATGCCAATAAGACTCTCAATTTGCGCGATGATGTAACCTACTTCACTCGCGAGTTTGGCGACTGTGTAGATGACTGGAACTCGCACAACTCGCCAAGTCGCGTAGCCCGAAATTGGGGAGAGATACCTATGTTGGTACAGGCACAGCACTATGCCCTACCTCCTTACAAATACACCTCGCTCGATGTACTGTATCGCGTATTCCCTGACCATATCGGAGGTTGCTTGTGGCACTCATTCGACCACCAGAGAGGTTATCACCCCGACCCATTCTATGGAGGTGTAGCCGATGTATTCCGCCAACCAAAGTATTCATACTATATGTTTATGGCTCAACGCCCACCTTTGAAGCAGGAAAATCGCCTCTACGAAACAGGTCCTATGGTATATATCGCACACGAAATGACTCCATTCTCACCAAAAGATGTTACCGTATATTCCAACTGCGATGAGGTACGCTTAACCTACAACACCAACGGCAAGACTTGGACATACCGTAAGCCAAAGAATCAGGTAGGTATGCCTTCGCCGGTCATCACATTCAAAGATGTATATAACTTTATGGACGACAAGGAGTTGAGCCGCAGAAAGCGACAAAAAGATGTATATCTCTTGGCAGAAGGCTTGATGAATGGCGAGGTGGTTGCGACACATAAGGTATGCCCTGCTCGCCGCCCATCGAAAGTTATAATGTGGCTCGATAATGAGGGCAACGACCTCGAAGCCAACGGCTCTGACTTTACTACCGTAGTGGCAGCCATAGCCGACCGCGATGGCAATATCAAACGATTGAACAACTACTACATCAAGTTCCACATCGAGGGCGAAGGTCGCATACTCGGTGGCGCGGGCGAGTTGGCAAACCCTGCACCCGTAAAGTGGGGAACAGCACCTATCGTTGTGCAATCGACATTGAAGCCGGGCAAGATTCGTATCACCGCATCGGTATTATTCGAAGGACAACAGATGCCTATCAGCGGTGTTCTCGAATTTGAGAGTAAACCGACAACGCAAAAACTCATCTACAACGCAAAGGAGGCTTCACTTCTACCAACAAGTTCAGACTCCTCATTCGCGGCAGCCGCAGCAAAAAGCGATGCCGACATCGAACGCGAGAAGGCGATAAGTGCTGCAAATGCGGAACGCCTAAAAGAGGTCGAGAAACAACAAACCGACTTCGGCGAGAAGAGATAAAAGAGAAAGAGCTATTGTGGCGATGCTACAATAGCTCTTTTTTAATGCAAAATGCAGAACCGACGATGCGGAGCGAGGGCAGAGGTTGCCTGCAAACTATGCCGAGCCGCAAGGAGGAAAAGCCTGCAAAGCAGGGTTAATTCAAAATGAAGATACTCTCTTCCCAAGCAACCTGGAATTTAACTTTTAAGGAGTAAATACAAGGCGTACAAAAAATCCGCCGCGCAGTTTACTAAGCGTAAATGAGCAGGCGGATTATTGCAGTGCAACGCAGTAGTTGCCCCTTAAAATTAAATTCCCATTTTCTTGCGAATTGCCTTCGGTATGGCATTCTTATTTACCATAATCTCCATCGTCTTGTACTCCACATACGGACGAGAGAAGTAGTAGTAGCCATCGTATGGAGGGCGAACATCCCACGAGTTCTTAACCTTGAAGAAAGGATTTCCCTCTTGGTCGGTTGCAGTACCGATAATAACCATTCCGTGGTCATCGGTATTCTCGTAGTTGTCAAATGCCTCCTGACGCATCTCCTGTGTAATCTTCTTCTCCTTAACAGGTTTATCGAACGAGTACAACTCCTTCTGACGCTCCTGAGCAGAGAGTCTGCCCCAACGCTCTGCCTCGGTGCCACTCATACTCTCAATGTTATCCTCCGGAATGATACCGATAGCCTTTGTACGATGGAAACCTCTCTCCGAAACATCGGCAGCCCAACCAAGCGAGTAGTTGTTTTCGAGTGCGTTATCCACAATCTGCATCAACTCATTGAGAGGTACATTGTATGCCTTCTCCCACATCCAGTTGTCAGGCACCTCAACGATATACTGCTCGTAGAATGGGTGGTGAGTGTAAGATGTAACAAATACAAAATCCGACATCTTCACCGGCAACGACTCGGCAAACGAGTGTGGAGTGTACTCCTTTCCCTTCCAAGTAAACTTCTCAGGCATCTTGCCAAAGTAAGTATCAAGAATTGCGTTCAAACCATCTTTCCAAGCGGTTGTAAGTTTGCGGTTCTTATTCTGTACCACAGCCTCAACATACGCCTTCAAAATTGCGTCAATCTCACCAAATACAGGCTTGTCGGTACCGTAGTTCAAGCCTTCATAAATCTCCTGCGGAACGATACCATACTTCTCAATACCCTTGGTTACATCGTGGAATGCTCCACCAACTGCCATATTGAGATGTCCGTGCAAACGCACATACTTAACAGCCTTCTCGAAGTAGATATTGCGGACAATCCACATCTCTGACAAATCCATCTCCTCGCCTCCGGCACGCATAATCTCATTCTCGATAAACGACAATGCCGAATAGCACCAACAAGTTCCACTACGGAACTGATTTTTTACCGAAGTGGTCTTGACCAACTTACCATCGGTAAATTGGTAGCCCTTCTTCTCCTGTGCCGATGCAGATACAACAAGTGCAACGCACAATACAAATGCAGTGATAAATCTCTTCATTTTTTCTCCCTCCCCCTATCTATTTTTTAGTTGTATTTACAATATTCATACACTCCTCATACGAGAGAGCCTCCGCCTTCTTGCCACGAGGTATGCGGTAGTTCTTACCTTTATAAGCGATATAGGCGCCATAGCGACCATTCTTTATCGCCATATCGGCATCCTCTGTAAAGGTCTTGATAGGCGTAGCAGCAGCGGTAGCCGTCTTCTTCTGCGACTCGATAAGTTCAACAGCTCGCTCATAGGTTATAGTATATGGATCATCACTCTTCGTCAGCGAAGCGAAACTCTTACTTCCATAACGAACATAAGCACCAAACTTTCCTATACCGACCACAACATCCTCATTTTCGTACTTACCGAGTGTGCGTGGCAGGGCAAAGAGCGATAGAGCCTCTTCAAGAGTTATAGCCTCGATAAGTTGTCCCTTTTTAAGCGATGCAAAACGAGGCTTTTCTCCCTCGGCACCATCAATCTCTACCATAGGTCCGAAGCGACCAATACGCGCCTTAACCGTTCCACCGGTCTGAGGGTCAACACCGAGAACACGCATCTGCGAATTTTTCTCCACCTGCGTAGTAATAGCCTTGTCCACCAAATTATGGAACGAGCCATAGAAATCTCCTATCATACTGTTCCAACACTGCTCTCCATCGGCAATACGGTCGAACTCCTTCTCTACTTTGGCGGTAAAATTGTAGTCCATAACAATACCGAAGTTCTGCTCCAAGTAGTCATTCACTACCATACCTATATCGGTCGGAGCAAGGCGGTTTTTCTCTGCTCCATAGTTCTCCGATGCAACCTTTTCTGTGATATTCTCGCCTTTGAGAGTGAATTGCGTATATGGGCGTTTTTGTGCCGGTTTATTGCTCTTCTCGACATATCCGCGAGTGATGATGGTCGAGATTGTAGGTGCGTAGGTCGAAGGACGACCTATACCCAACTCCTCCAAACGCTTTACCAACAACGGTTCGCTAAATCGCATAGGCGGAACGGAGTGACGCTCCGTAGCAGTTATTGTGTGCGACAATAGCTGTGTGCCGTTTGCTAAAACAGGAAGAATTGCTGCTTCACTCTGCTCGGCGGGCTCGTCATCGTGCGACTCGGAATAGAGGCGCAAAAAGCCGTCAAAAGTGATAACCTCACCCGAAGCTACAAACTTCTCGGACTCTCCCGACATATTGATTGTGATAGTTGTGCGATTTATATCGGCCGCCACCATCTGCGATGCGACAGTGCGCTTCCATATCAGTTCGTAGAGTCGTTTTTCAGCTGCCGTACCCTCGATAGTGTGGTTATTGATATAGGTAGGGCGAATAGCCTCGTGAGCCTCCTGTGCGCCCTTGCTGCTTGTGGTATAGTTACGGCGTGACGAGTACTCCTCGCCAAACATCGCACAAATCTCCTTCTTACAAGAGTTCAACGCCAAATCCGAAAGATTTACCGAGTCGGTACGCATATAGGTAATCAAACCTCGCTCGTACAATTTCTGCGCTACGGACATCGTCTGCGATACCGACATCGAGAACTTACGACCAGCCTCCTGTTGCAAAGTCGAAGTGGTAAATGGAGGTGCAGGATAACGCTTCGATGGTTTCATTTCGCTACCCTCAACAGTAAATGTAGCTCTCTTGCAACACTCCAACATCGCCAAAGCCTCATCCTTGGTGGCAAAACGCTGCGAGTACTCCGCCTTGAAGAGTGTTTTGTTGGCATCGCCCACAGGATAGAACTGCGCTACAACACGATACGATGAGGTATCCTTAAAGTTGATAATCTCACGCTCGCGCTCCACAATAAGTCGTACTGCTACGCTCTGCACACGACCTGCCGACAACGCAGGGCGCACCTTCTTCCACAAGATTGGCGACAACTCAAAGCCTACGATACGGTCCAACACACGGCGAGCCTGCTGTGCATTCACCAAATTCATATCAACCTTGCGCGGATTCTCGATAGCATTCAAAATCGCATTCTTGGTAATCTCATGGAAAACTATTCGCTTTGTATTCTCTACCGACAATCCCAACACTTCGGTCAAGTGCCAAGCAATAGCCTCTCCCTCGCGGTCCTCATCACTTGCCAACCATACCGTTTTTGCGGCAGCGGCAGCTTTCGATAGTTCGGAAACAAGTTTCGACTTCTCGTTCGGAATTTCGTATGTCGGAACAAATCCGTTAGCAATATCAATGCTGAGTTCCTTCTTCGGAAGGTCGCGGATATGACCGAAACTCGATTTTACGACAAACTCCTTGCCTAAAAATTTCTCGATGGTCTTCGCCTTCGCAGGGGACTCTACAATTACTAAATTCTCTTGCATCTCTTACTTTATATATCTTTCAACATAGCGAAACCCAAGTATAATAACCCAGGTTCCGAAATGTAAACTATTTAATCAATGTATAGGTCAAATCTATCTGTATCGGTGCTGCCGCCGTATCCGATGGCGAGGCTGCCGCCATTCCTTGCAACAAGCTCTCTGTTAAGCTATAAGGATTGTTGGCGTCCACTCCGATATATATCGTACGCAACGACTCCTCAACGGCGCTCGCATCGAATGTGCCGTCTGCCTGTTGCAACGAGCCGAACAATTTCTGAATATGAGCCGTTATATTCAACACATAGCAACCGCGACTACGATCGAGGTTTCCCCCATAAGGAATCTCCGCGCCATAAGAGTTCTCATAGAGATAGTCATAATCGATAATAGGTGCAAAGGTGTTGTAATTAACATAAGAACCCAAGCGCGTAAATGCTCTATCCAACAGCGGTATCAGATATGCCGAATTACTTTGCGTCACGCTCCAATCGTGGTCTGCCCCATCAACATAGATTGAGAGCAAACATTGATTGATACCTATTTTGGAATAGGTGTCACTCGCCGTAGTTTGGAGCGATATCAACTCGTTCAAAAAGTCGTCCGTAAGGTATATCTCCGTAGCAGGACCACCCATGCCCTCAACATAACATGCCGAGACCATCTTACGCTCCTCGCGCGACTTTGCGGCATCCATCTCAATACTATTGAGCAGAGATGCTCCACCACTCAAACTCTTCGTGTAATCTCGTTCAACCTTATTTACCGAGGTATTGAATTTTGAGTCATCATCTACAAAGTAGTAGTACATTCCGACAGTGTCCTTAATCATAGTCGGATCTTTCGGATTGCGACTTCGTCCCTGTAACATTATTCCCGAAGCCGAGAGGTCGAGTTCATACATCGCACCCTCCTCATCGCTACCAAAATGAGTATTTGCCACATCGGGTTTTATGTAGAGTCCCAGGAACTTACTCAACCACGCTTCGTCACTCTTATAGCACTCTATACCCGAACGACCATAGCCGTCCCAATCGCTATCGGTATCGGCATAATTGTCCGGAATAAGCATAAGACGGCGAGCAAAATCCCATGAGTAATCCGTACTCTCCATTGGAAGGATAACAGTTGAAGAGGCAATGCTCGCATTCTCATTTGGGAATGTAAACTCGAAAATAGGCTTCGACTCATCATACAATCCCGTAAAATCGCAATTGATGTATGCCACCGAGTCGGCACGCTTCTCGTCATACTTCAACACACTCTTTGCAAGTGGCTTCTGCAACTCATAGACCTTATAGCGGATAGGTGTCAGCGTATCTCCGCCATAGTTTGTTATCGATAGTACCAACTTCATCGTGTCGAATATAGGTCTATATCCGAAACCATTCTCCTCATCTATGGCATTCATATACAACATCGTAGATGCAAAGCCAGCAGAGCGCACTCCGAATATATCGCTACGGCGAACACCTATATAGCCATTGTCGATATTTGACGAAAGCAACGAATCGGTGCGATAGAGGCGGGTCTCGACAAAGTTCTTTCCCGTATCGGTTTCCTGATTTGCACCCGTATTTGGGTCTATCTGAACTATCTTATTCCCCTTAAATTTTAGATGGCGCATAACCATAACCTGCCCCTCCGGCATGATATCGGAGCCGAGGGTATTATCCGCCGTCATAGAACATCCTCCCGCAAAGAGAGATGCTACGACTACAAGCAACAATAATATGGTATTACGCAATCTGTTAAAGATTCTCATAGAAACGGTCGTAGTTATCGTAAAAATCTGCATCCTCCGGCGATTGGTAGTCAAGCACCTTCTTGCCATGCTCACGCGCATAGGCAATCAATGACTTGTCGGCATTCTCCGAACCAACTACTACGCCATCGGCATTATCTATAACGAAACGCATCAGATTTTCGTATGAAGGCTCGCCAAAATTTGAGAGTACCTCTGCCGGTACACCCTCATTTACCAATTTCTCTCCGAATGCAGCATCGAGCGGTGTAGAGAACTTCTCCTCGTAGAGCGATACCACAATCTTGGCATCGGCAAAAGTAGGATCATTCTTAAACATATTGCGCAAATATAGTGGAGCAATAGCCGAGAACCAGCCATGACAATGTACTACGCTCGGTCTCCACTGCAACTTCTTAACAGTCTCCAATACGCCACGAGCATAAAACATCATACGCGCATCGTTATCCTCAAATGCCTTACCCTCCTCGTTGGTAAGCACTGCCTTACGCGCAAAGAAGTCGTCATTGTCGATAAAATATATCTGTATGCGAGCCGAAGGGATAGACGACACCTTGATAATCAGTTGATGGTCATCATCATTGATTATCAAATTCATGCCCGAAAGCCTTATTACCTCGTGCAACTGATTACGCCTCTCATTTACACAACCGTATCGTGGCATAAAGGTGCGAATCTCATTGCTTCGCTCCTGCATAGCCTGCGAAAGACAGCGGCATAAACGCGACTCCTCGTTCTCGGGGAGATAAGGCATTATCTGCTGACAGATGTACAAAATTCTATTATTTGCCATCGTTTTTAGGGTTTTATTTCTTGTTACAAAGATACTAATTTATTTTTACAAAATCAACATTGCATCGCCGTATGTTCCGAAGCGATAGCCCTCCTCTACTGCGATTTTGTAGGCGTTCATCACGGTATTATAACCACCGAAAGCCGCCACCATCATCAACTGAGTAGAGCCCGGCATATGAAGATTTGACACCATGGCATTTGCCACCGTAAAGTCGTACGGAGCAAAGATAAATTTGTTGGTCCAGCCCTCCTGAGCCTTCACCATTCCGTGTGTTGAAACGACTGTTTCGAGTGTTCGCATTACAGTAGTTCCAATCGCTACAACATTGCGATTTTCGCGCTTTGCTTTATTGATTACCTCGGCACTCTCCGGTGTCACAAAGAACTGTTCCGAATCGACCTTATGCTTCGACAAATCCTCAACATCCACAGTACGGAAGTTGCCTAAACCTGCGTGCAGAGTGATAAAAGTCTTTTCGATACCGAAAATCTCCATCTTCTTCAACAAGTGCTTCGAGAAGTGCATACCTGCCGTAGGTGCAACTACTGCACCCTCCTTCTCGGCAAAGATAGTTTGATAATTCTCGGCATCCTCAGGTTCGACCTTCTCACGCACCCACGATGGAAGCGGAGTTTCGCCCAAGCGGAAAAGCACCTCTTTGAACTCCTCGTATGGACCATCATACAGGAAGCGCAAGGTGCGACCACGCGAAGTGGTGTTATCTATAACCTCTGCACCGAGGATATCATCCTCTCCGAAGTAGAGTTTGTTTCCGATACGGATTTTACGCGCAGGATCGACCAATACATCCCACAACTTCAACTCACGATTCAACTCGCGCAACAAGAACACCTCTATTTCGGCACCTGTCTTCTCCTTATTACCATATAGGCGCGCAGGGAAGACCTTCGTATCGTTCATTACGAAGACATCTCCCTCGTTGAAGTAGTCGATAATATCCTTGAAGAGTCGATGCTCGACCTCTCCTGTATCGCGATGAACAACCATCAAACGGGCATCATCACGATTAAACTCCGGATATTTGGCTATCAACTCCGGATTAAAATCGAAACTGTAATTTGAAAGCTTCATATATTATTATAAGATATTGTTTTTCTTCTCTATTCGCAGCAAAAACGCAACAATCAATAATATTACGAAAAAAGCACTATTTTGTTTCGTCAAGAGGCATATTTTTCAAGAAATCCTCCAACAAAACGGCATCTTCTTCCGAAAATCGACCATTTCGTGTACGGCGTAATGAGGTGAGGTATGCCCCACTCTCCAACTTTTCGCCTATCTCCTGTGCCAACGAGCGGATATAAGTACCCTTCGAGCACTCCACGCGGATACACACCTTCGGCATATCGTACTCTTCGAGTGTTATCGAGTAGATATTTATCAACGCCTTGCGCAACTCCACCTGCTCGCCTGCACGCGCCAACTCATAGGCACGCAACCCCTCAACTTTTTTTGCCGAGTATATTGGTGGAGCTTGCAAACGCTCTCCCGTAAGAGCCACGAGAGCCTCCTCAACCTTCTCGCGCGTAATATGTTCTGTCGGATAGGTTCTATCCACAGGGTGTTCCATATCGTAACTTGGGGTTGTTGCGCCAAGCATTAACTCTGCGACATACTCCTTTCGCTCCGCCTGCAACGCATCAACCTGCTTTGTCGCCTTGCCGATACATACAAGCAGAATACCCGTAGCCAATGGGTCGAGCGTACCTGCATGACCAACCTTTATCTTGCGGTATCCCATCTTGTTAAGACGGAACTTTATCTTGCGCACCACATCTGACGAAGTCCATTCGAGAGGCTTGTCGATAACAGCAATGTAGCCCTCCTCTTTGAGGTCTATATCTTTGAACTCTGTCATATTAGATGAAATATGTAATTATTGCGACCGCACCTACTATTGCGCAGTAGATTGCAAACCAAATCAACTTTCCACGCTTAACTATTTCAAGCATAAATTTACACGCCAGACAACCCGTAACGAATGCTGCCACGAAGCCTGCCACAAGTGGCATCAACTCCACTCCTCCACCAAAGTCGCCCTTCACGATATCGAGCAGAGCATTTCCGAGAATCGGAGGCAATACCATCAGGAACGAGAACTGCGCCACCGTCTCCTTCTTATTTCCGAGCAACAATCCCGTAGCGATTGTTGTACCCGAGCGAGAGAGTCCGGGCAGAGCAGCACACGCCTGCGCCAAACCGATAATAAAGGCATCGCGATAGGATATACTCTCTTTCTGGCGAGGCTTTGCCTTGTAGGCAAAAGTGAGCAGAAGAGCCGTTACAAGCAACATCACGCCTACCACCAACACCGAAGAGAAAGCCACCTCGATATAATCCATCAGACAGAAACCTACAATACCGATAGGAATCATCGAGATAACGATTTTCAGCAGATACGCCTGCTCCTCATTGAAGGTGCGCGAGAATACGCCCCGCAAAAGTCGCCACACCTCACGCCATAGCACCACGATAGTACTCAACACCGTTGCGGCGTGGAGTGTAAGGCTGAAAGTGAGGTCATCGGCTGCCGAGAGGTCGGTATTGAGGATTTCGGATGCGAGCATCAGGTGTCCGCTACTCGATACAGGTAGAAACTCTGTCAACCCCTGCACAATACCCAAGATAATTGCTTGTAAAGTGTCCATTTTGCGGGAATATAATTAAAACCTCGCAAAGATAGTAAAAAAAGTGGGGTTAGCAAAAATTGCCAACCCCACTTTCGACATATTTGATTTTAGTAGATTACAAAGTCATCACCTTCGCTTCCGAAACCCGGAAGGAGTGCGCTGTCGCCGTAGCCTCTCTCGGCTACAACCTCAAATACTTCAACCTCGGGAGCAGTATAGCTCAACATTATATTTTTCTTCATAACTGTCTGAAATTTTAACTGTTAAACCACTCCGTTAATTATTGGTAACCGCTGGTGTAGCGTACACAATATCACTCTCCTTCTCCAACCAGGTACAACCATCGTAGTCCTCTGTACCTGCCCAATTAGGAGTCTCTAGCCCATTCAAACCATAGATATACTGGTGGAAGTTGCTACCATTGAACAATGGTTCACCAGGTTTCCAGTCTTCCTCTTCGTCATCATATACCTCCACAGGTCTGGTACCAATCTTACAGTTCTTACACCACTGGGTTGTGTTTGTATCGGTACGAGGTATAGCTAGAATCCAGCCGATATTCTCTTTCATTGTCGAAGGAATAACAGCCTTGATATTACAGAATGATTGAGCATTTGTAATGTTAGTTGATTCAGGGTATGCAGCGATACCTGCTACACGAGGCAAGTTGTATCGAGCCTTAAATGTTCCTGACAACTCGATATCTCCGGTGTTAATCAGCGTACCATTTGTGTGCTCCATCGGCGTAAGTTTTCGGTAGTAACCCAACAAACCACCAACCTGAAGCAAACCACCATTATTTTCAGCTTTTCCTGTAAATGCAATCTTTCCTCTGTTGATAATATCTCCATCGAATTTCACAGTGTAATTGTCCTTGTCGGCTGAAGCGATAAAACCAGCAAGAAGGATAGTATCAGTGTTTGTGTTCTCCTGCGAACCCTCGTATCTGATATCTCCGCTATTGGTGTAGCCATTGCGTACCTCCAAATTACAATATCCGGAAAAACTTGCAATACCACCCGAAAGAGTAAGAGTTCCTGCTCCACGTGTTGCACTACGACCTTTGATAACAATAGAGCCACTATTCGAGCAACCATCAAATACAATTGTGTATGGATTAGGCTCTGTAACAGTCTTACCATTTTCATCTTTTACCACATTGCCATCTTCGCCCACAACATTTTTCGTCGGTTTGTTATCGACATTGGCAATCATACCTCCGAGACGGATAGAGTTGGTAACATTGGTCTTCTCTGTAACGGTAATATCACCGTAGTTGTGGCAATTTGTGTAAGTTGCTCCAACTGAATTGTATGTCATACCACCACCAAAGAGGTTGTAGATATTACGCTGGCTGCTGTCACCTGCTCCGTCAATCAATATATCACCATAGTTTACGCAGTCTGTTCGGTTAGTTTTTGTCTGGCCTGCCATAATACCTGCAATATAGAGAGTTCCGGCATTGCCATCCAATCTTGCCTCGGACATAGTTCCGGTAAACGAAATCTTACCCTTGTCATTTGCAGGCTTGCCATCAGCACCCAATGCTCCATTTCTCACGCCATTGAGAGTTGTTGAGCCTGATGCCACAACACCACTTATTGTACAGTTTTGTGTACTTGTAGCAGCAAACTCTATATTACCCTCGTTTACGCAATCTGTCATAGTAACAGACTTACCATCATCTGTATTTCCACCCCAACCTATTACTCCTCCGAGATTTGTATTATAGTAGGTTCCTGTCATTTCGACATTACCATAGTTGTTGATTTCGCTTATAGTACCATTGTATGCGTGTCCTAAAGCACCACCTGTTATAAAGTACATATGCTCTCCGTCAATAGTGACATTTCCAGAGTTAGTCATATCGGCTGAACTTCCGTTTGCCCAGCCAAAAACTCCACCAACATATGTTCTTGAACCACTTGTTGTAACAGCCGAAGAGCTACCCTTGATGGCGATATCACCATAGTTAGTGCCCTTTATATTCTGGTGTGAACGACCGGCAAGTCCTCCGACAAAGATATACATCGCCTTTGTTGAGGTGTAGGTTACATCAATATCAATATCGCCCTTGTTTTCGCATCCCGAGAAAGAGTTTGAAGTCTTGTATCCAACCAAACCGCCAACTGCGTATGTATTGGTGGCGTCCGAAGTAAGAGTATAAGTACCCCTTACAGTAATCTTACCCTTTTCGGTGTTCTTGTTATTAGAGCCAGAATCTTGTGACCACGATAAGAGTCCGCCAATTCGCAAAGCACTACAAGCGGTACCGTTTGCCCAAACAGTAATAGGAGCATTATTGGTTACATTTGAAACTCTTGCGTCTACATCTCCTTTATCGCAACTCTTTCCGGAGAAACCTCCGATATAAAGGTTCTTGAGTTCATCCATATAGTTGCTCTCCGAACCTACAGTAATAGCACCATTATTAACAATGGTATCACTCTGTACACCCTCCAAGAAAGCCGAAACACCTCCGATATGCACTACTGGTACGCTATACTCTCCGTTAATGCTAATAGCACCATTATTAGTCGAATTCTTAATATATGTTGCGGCAGGATTTCCGTATGCAATACTGATACATCCGCCAATAAATACGTCGGACGCCATCATATTTGCATTGATTGTGATAGTTCCATTGTTTACAAGACCATCGAATGTTGCACCAATATGTGTTGACGGCGATAATGCTACAACACCAGCAATACTACCACGGGCGTGCGAGCCATCGCAAACAGTATCTGCATAGGTAACATCACCATTGTTTACGCAATTTGTTACATTCGAAACCCGTGTTCCGAAGATATCACAATATGCAACCACACCTGCGATATTAGGACGGGTAGTGAGCTCGTTGCTTGTAGAAGCAATCTGCGAAACGGTAACAGTTGCATAGTTGGTACAGTCTTCAATGCTTGTGCCGTATACACGAGCAACCAAAGCTCCGTAATGCATCTCTGTGGGATCGTTATTGGTTACAACTGTGTAGTTAGGGTTGTTCACTGTGAAAGTACCGCTAACCGAGCAGTGCTCAACTTTTGGAGATACCGCATCAGTTGCAGTGATTGTGCAAGCTAAAGCACCCATAACAGGAGCATCGTTAGTCGAGATAGCAACATCTTCGAGGTGTACGCCCTTGAACGAAGCCGAAGTGTTCTCGAACAATGGAGCCTTCAAACCCTTGATGGCATAGCCATTACCGATGAGGGTGTTTACATAGTTCTCGCCATTGATTGGAGACCAATCCGCAACCTCGGTCATATCGATATCCTCGGTGATAATAGCATCCTTTGCCAATCCCTCTGCACTCTCAACCGCAGTCTTGAACTCCTTCAACTTTGCAACACTGTTGATAACGAACAACTGTGCGTTTGGAGCATAAGGGATAGGATTGTTAAACTCGCGCACATCGCCTACTGTAAGAGGCTTCTCGCTGTCAGCCTTGATAGTAGCATACATAATATTACCCGAATTGCCCTTCTCATAGAGAGTTACATACAACTCGTCGTAAAGACCATCGTTCAAACCGGCAGGAACTGCGATGTGAACATACTGTGCAGTCTCACTCAACTGCAAGCCACCCTCGCCAAACGAGTACTCGATAACACTCTTTGCACCGGCAGTCTTCTTCAACTCACCATTCTCGAAGTCGAAGTCGAAATAACCTGCAATCTGGTCGCGGTTAGCAGTCGAAATCTGCAACTTCTCCAATGTTGCCGAGCCGGTAATACCGAATTTGAGAACACCTGTGAGGTGATTCAACTGACCACCATCACTGCTCTTGCTGTAAGCATACATTGTAGTAACGCCACTCTCGAAAGTGTCGCCCGCAGCAACGTGATTCTGCTTCACTGCGAAGAGAACCTGTCCCGCAGGTGCAGCAGGATAAGCGATACAGTAAGGAGAAGAAGCCTTCACCTCGAAAGTAGCACTCTCCGGCTTGTCAGCCTTAATTACAGCCTCGCCCGACTCAACTCCGTTTACCGAAATCTTGTCGCCCTCACTCCAATAGAGTGGGTAAAGCTCACCAACCTTCTTGCCGAGGTAAGTACGCGACTCCTCCAACGAAAGGGTAATGGTGGTCAACTCTTCTCCCAAACCGAGTTCAGGAGCAAGGTCTTCTGTTACATCTGTAACGCAAGAGAATGCAAGCATCCCAGCTGCAACAGCCATGAAAATTTTTGTCAAATTTTTCATCCTTTTTGCTTTTAGTTTTTAGTTAATGAATAAGTTGTTTATGTTGTGTAAAAGTGTTTTCCGTTTTTCGTTCTCCGAACTCTGTCGCTTGTCAAGGGGCGAGTTTTCTGGGGTTTACTGGGGGCGGGCGTTCCGCCCTTAATGGGGGCGCTCCCGTTGGTCGCTTAATAGGG
>JAZQHQ010000085.1:0-12006 GCA_045540675.1 Alistipes sp.
GTTTACGGTCATAGTCTTTGCTGCCAAATCTACGGTGTAAGGTGCGCTTGGCGCTGCTGCCCAGAACAACACATAGTAGGTGTTTCCGGTAGTGAGCTGGAACTCAACGGTAGTGCTAATCTGGAAATCGGTCATCTCGCCTTTGAGGTCGTTCAAGATGTTACCATTAGCGTCATAAACAGCCCACTGCAAGTGCGAAGCAGTAGTACCGTCACTAAAATCTGCACGGCTTGCAATTTGCGGAGTTCCGAGATTGAACGAAACAGTAGCCGTCTCACCTCCTACACCCACTTCTGCGAGGTCAGGAGTCTGCTGACACGATGTAGCCACAAAAGCTACGAGTGCCGCCATTCCAAAGAAAATCTTTTTCATTGTCGTTTGTGTTTAATAGTTAAAAAAGTTGCTCTATAACCTAATATAGAAGTTTTATCTAATATCGTTTGCAGTATAAAACCTGTAAAGTGTTGATAATCCACTTATTAAAGCCTCAAAATCCCCCCCCCCGAAAAATCGGAGGGAGGATTTTGTAGAGTAGTCGGTGTAATTTAATTTACACCATTACCACCGTTTTACTTACTCGATAATAACAGTGCAGCCACCCTTCTTGCTACCGCCAACAAAGTTAGCGATATCGGTAGCAGTGCCATCGAGAGTTGCAGTGCAGTTGGTAATGGTCAAAGTCAAACCTTCTGCCTCCAAGTCAACGAAGTCGGTCTTGCCACTCTTGAATACGAAGGTGCTATTCTTGATAACGGTGTTCGCATAGAGGTTCAAACCGTTGTAGCTCGAAGCATCGTGGTCGAAAGTACAACCCTCGAAAGTAACAGTACCCTTACCACCGAAAGCGTTGAAACCGTTAATCTTGCAATTCTTGAAGATTATATCACCCTTCATATCGTCGAAGTGAATACCACGGAAATTGGTCTTAACCTCGCAGTTCTCGAATACGGTTGTTGTACCCTCGGTTGTGTAGCACCAACGGAGAGCCTCGCTCGAATCGAATACGCAATCTTTGATAGTTCCGTTGATAGTACCGCTTACTGCATAGCCACTCTCGTTCTTGAACTCTGCACCAACGATAGTAGCACCGTTGATATTTAAACCAGATGTACCTGTAAATACGGTACCCTCCTCGCATGTGACAACTGTCTCTGCGGTGAAGTTGCTTGCAGCAGGCATAGTGTAGTTACCTGCTGGGAGAAGAATCTCCTTTGCGCCCTCAGCCAAAGCCTCGTTGAGAGCAGCCTGACGCTCGGTGTCGTCTGCACCGCTAACAACTGCGCCACTGGCGATAGCAACAACCTTACCATCAACAGTGATGTTGCCGTTGTTACCCTTCTTCTGATTCCAAAGCGAGTTGCCACTTACGCTGCCGTTTGCAAAGCCGTTCGCAGTAGTAGCGTTGATTGCAACAGTGTAAGTACCGCCACCTCCGTTAGGGAACGACGAGTCAATCTCGATTGCAGCCTTACCATCAACAGGAGCCGATGCGTTGAGAGCGCACTCGTTGAAAGTAACATTGTAGTCTGCGCCACCCAAAGACTCCTTGTAGATAAGAACCGACTTACCTGCCGAGTTGAATGTACACTTTGTGAACTCTACATTAGCAGCACCATATGTCCAAACATTGTAGTTGTTAGCATCTGTTGTGTTGAAAACGCACTCCTCGAAAGTAGTGTTCTTGCTATACAACCAATACTGACCATTGATAACGCAGTTCTTGTAAGACTCCTTCGAGCCCTGCAAACCACAGTATGTGTTGTTCTCTGGAACATTGAGGGTTACATTCTCGATAGCAACCTCGGTAATGTTCTTTACGCCATTGTAAGTACAAGAGTGTGGCTTAACAACAACATTCTTGCTTGCACCAACGAGGGTAGCACCATTGATATTCAAACCGGTAAGGTCGTAGTTGCCATCAGCCAAAACTACACGCTTAACACCCTCTGCGAGAGCAGCCGAAAGAGCAGTCTGATCCAATGCCAAACGGTTACCCTCTGCATCGAAGTAGATAGCGTTGTTATCACCATAGAGTACAGGAGACTTGCCAGTGTACTCGAAGGTGTTGCCATTGCCAAAGATGTCGATGTTCAACTGCTTTGCCACAGTCTCCTCTGTGTATTTTGCGCCATCGCCAAGATAGAACTGTACCCAGAAGCAGTACTTACCCTTCAAAGTGGTGTTCTCGATAGTTACATTGTTTACACCATTCTCCATATTGTTGAATACACGAACAGGGATGTAAGTAGACTCCAAAGTAGAGTTCTCGATATTAACTGTGATGTTCGAAGCGTTGGTCAAATCAACAACATAAGCCATATTCGAACCACCCAAGTTATTTGCAGTTACGCCTTCGAGGTTCAAAACACCATTGCCACCAACATGGAAGAGCTCGGCGTAGTTGTTCCAAACCATATTCTCGCCCTTATGCTCATACTCCAAGTCACCATTCTTTACGGTCAAAGTACCATAAACATCGAACATGTTGTAGTTCTTGCCGGTTGCGCTCGAAGTTGCCGAAATCTTCTTGTCATTGAGGTCGATAGTGAGCTTCTTACCTGCCGAAACAGCCAAAGTTGGGTCTGCTGCACGAGTGAGCGACTCGCTCAACACCAAATCCTCAGTCAAAATGATAATATCTACATTCTCATCAGCAAAAGCAGCCTTGAACTCCTCTGCATTTGCAACCTTTACATAAACCTCACCGTTGATTGCGCCATACTTGTCATCGTCCTCGTACTCAGGCTTAATCTCCACATTAACCTTGGTGTTGCTGGTGAACAACTGACCATAGAGGTTAGTGCGGTGGTTGCGCTGTACAGGTACAGCACCTACGGTGCGCTCCTTTGCAGCGGTACCGTTCTCGTCAGTAGCGTAAGTGAACTTAACATCAACAGTCTCCTTTGTCGAAGCCATCAAGAGGTAGTTCATAGCGATATAGTCGTACTCGGCATCGTTTACAGGGAACTCCTGCGAAGCGCCCGGAACAGCAGCGTAAGCAAATGTGCGAACTACCTTGTTGGAAACCTCACCGGTAGCGAAGTCGAGCTGCTCGTAAGCAGGAACCTCAACCATAGCGTGAGTTACCTTATGACCAGCCTTCTCCGAAGCATCTAAGTCGTTGGTACCGATGTTCAACTGAGCGAAAGGACGGCGCAACTCTGCCTTAACAGGGTCCATACCGTTCTGTACGGTGAAGTCATCGTAGTAGTAGAACGCATCACGATTCTCATCGCTGCTAACTGCACCTGTGTAGTTTACGGTCATAGTCTTTGCTGCCAAATCTACGGTGTAAGGTGCGCTTGGCGCTGCTGCCCAGAACAACACATAGTATGTGTTTCCGGTAGTGAGCTGGAACTCAACAGTAGTGCTAATCTGGAAATCGGTCTTCTCGCCTTTGAGGTCGTTCAAGATGTTACCATTAGCGTCATAAACAGCCCACTGCAAGTGTGAAGCAGTAGTACCGTCACTAAAATCTGCACGGCTTGCAATCTGCGGAGTTCCGAGATTGAACGAAACAGTAGCAGTCTCACCTCCTACGCCCACTTCTGCGAGGTCAGGAGTCTGCTGACACGATGTAGCCACCATTGCTACGAGTGCCGCCATTCCAAAGAAAATCTTTTTCATTGTCGTTAGTTTTTAATTGTTAATAAGAATAATTTGTATGTTTTGTTATTTACTTCTATTGTATCACATCTGTAATATCCCAGTTGTAGTCATCTCCCTCGTAGCCGGGGTTAATACTTACTCCTCCCGTAGCAATCGAGGTAAGGAACTCGCCCCTCACGGTTGTAAACTTGCTCGGCATAATCGGCACTTGAACACTTCGCGAGCGTGACATGAGCTCGCCTTTGCTATTATATACCTCTACCGACATATTGAGCGTTGTACCCAAATTATCAACAAAGGCATAGTCAAATCCGAGCAACATTTCGGTATCGCTTATTCGTTCCATATTACTCTCGAACGACATTCCTGTCCAGCTGTCCGAAGGTTTATCGTAAATCATATCATACGAACAAGGCATATTCATATCGTAACGAATAACGACCTTAAATTGAGAGAGGTCAATGCTTTGCAATAGAGCATTGAAGCTATTTTTATCAAGTGGAGTAGAGAATAACCCCTGTTGCTGCATAATGCTTGCTACTCGGGTGAGGAACTCCTCCACATCGGTCGATATGAATTGAACCTTACCCACAGGACGAGTCATTTCAGCAGTTGCCTGATTGTTAATGGTGTTGAGAATTGCACCTGTGTAGTATGCCGGATTTATCACCTTTGCGTTGGCATATCCCTTGAATACATCACGGAAATTGTTGCTACCGGAGTGATTTTCCCTATCTTTGAGAATAACCTCCACAAAGTCGCTTGTGTTGTAGTACTTGTCGGCTTCGCTACCCGCATCTACAAAGTCACACCATACGGCAAAACGATACGAACCCTCTTGTAGTTCGAGATGTGCCGTGTAATTTAGTTCGGATAGGTCTGATTTTGTGAAGATGAATGTAGTGTCTGCAACTTTATTGACACCAACGACATTATCTGTGCGATAGGCATTGATAATATATCGTACATCATGCCTCTCCACAGGTGTTTTAGTCACATTCTCGCCACTGCGAGTATAAGGGACTTCGGTATAGAAAGGTAAGTCTGTGTCGAAATTGAGATGCAGGGTGAATGGTACACGCTCGTTTCGCTCCACCGGAAACTCGTGTACATCGCAACCTATCAAGGCGAATAGCGACAGTATATATATTAATATATGGTATGCCGCTTTTCTCATCTCTTACGCTTGTTAATGTCAAACTTGTAGGATATGTTGACTGCGGCATTATCTAAGCCCCAATATGTCTTGCGATGGGTGCCTATAAGGCGACCATTCTCTACATTGTAGAATGTGTCGTAGTGTAGGCTGTATGCACCGGCACCTACCACGAACTCTATTTGCCAATTCTCTCGTCTTTTCGAAAGAGGCATGCGGTAGCCGATGCTGATACCTCCACCAAGTGCCGGACACTTACCGTTGTGGTCTTGGTAACGCTTGTCGCCATTTACAGCGATATTGTATGAAGCTACGCCAAAGTGAGCACCGGCGAAGAATCCGGTGTTGTTCTCTTTGAGATAATATCGCACCTCAGGCTGTGTGGCAAGAGTACGGAACTTGATTGTAGGAGTGAAGTAGTTGTGTGCTGCATAATATATAGGTATATGCAACGACCAATGTTTCGCAAAGTCTAACTCTGCGGCAGCATTCATCATTGCCAAACCCCAACCAAGAGCATTGGTCTTTACCGATATCGCTAAATCTGATTTGTTATCGGATATAGGCTGCGCAGGCTCGCTATGTTGTGGTAACGAGAGAATCTCTCCATCTATGCTCTGTACCCCCCCCCTCAAAGTAAGCGGTTGATGTATAATCGGTTGGGTTAATTCGTTAGGGATAATTTGCTCGTATGTAATGATTGCTCCGCCCTTACGAATATGGTCGAAATACCGCGCCTTAACAACCTCCCACAATTTGCCGTTATAAGCCCGTTTGAGTTGCACACGGCGATTATCCTTGCCCTTTGCGTTGGCGGGTCTGTAAATCAACTTCAATAACTCGTCACGATAGGGTACTGTGCTATCTGCTTGAATGGCAGGTAGAAGATAGTCGTGCCATGGGATATAGCGCTCTTTGCGAGAGATAATAACACTTTTGTCGATATGGTCCAACCGATTGCATATAATGCGTTCCGCAGTGGCAAGGCGGACCTTTCCGAGTCGCTTGTTAAATTTGATGGTTCCTTCGGGCGATACCGAACTATAAAACTCAATACTTTTTATAACGGTGGCTGTATCATTGGCAAGATGTTGTAGGTTGAGCAGTGAGTTCGATAGTGTGACAGAATCAATGTCATAACGAATATCTTTCTCCTCTCCACCTGCCAATACAAAGGGTATATCGACCACCATACGATGTTCAATTCGCCTCTCTCTTGCAGTAGCAGAAATGGAAAGAGAAAGCAGCAAGAATATGTAATAAAATTTTTTCACTATCCTAACTTGGGCGCAAAGGTATAAAAAATATTTTTATTATTATTCTACTTTTTTGGGAAAAAATACCTCAAAATCCCCCCCCCGAAAATACCTGAAAATCAGCTATTTACGAGGGCGCAAAGGTATGCAAAAAAATGCAATAAAATGCAAAAACCATGCAATTTATCGTAAAAGAATAAAAATATTATTTGTGACCGTTGTCCGTTGATTAGTGGTGATGCTCCAATATAGTATGTGGAATATGTCCGTGCGAAATAATTTGGATAGGACAGTGATAGTTCTCTAACTGCTCGGCCGTTATTATGTTCGAATTGTGACGATGTACGGTGCAGTTAACGCAGACAATGCTCTTTACAACGCTCGTTATTGTGCCCAAATCGTGCGATACCATAACTATCGCCATACGCTCGTTCAAGCGGTGGAGTAGTGTGTATAATTCGTTCTCGAATTGATTATCCACAAAATTGGTTGGCTCGTCAAGAATAAGCAATTTTGGCTCTAAAATTACGGCACGGCAGAGTAGTGCGCGTTGCATTTGTCCGCCCGAAATCTCACTGATTTGTCGTTCGGCAATATCTGCAATTCCCGCCATATCAAGCAGTTCCATTGCTCGTTTGCGGTCAGCAGTGGAGTAGCGTTTAATCAATCCCTTTTCTGCTTGCAAGCCTGACATAACAACCTCAATAACCGAAATCGGGAACGAGCGATCGAACTCCGCCTGCTGAGGAAGATAGCCGATAAGACGATGTCCTCGCTCCGAAAGAGTGGGGGAGTAGGCGACCTCTCCACTATGCGGAATTGTACCTAAAATAGCCTTTACAAGGGTGGTCTTGCCACCTCCGTTCGGACCGATAATGCCCAGAAAATCATCGGAGTATATATCGAGCGATACACCTTCTAATGCAGTCGTTTCGTCATACTGCACCGATACATTTTTTAGCGAAACAAGCGACTCCATCCTTATTCGGTAATTAGGGTTACGATATGACGAATGTTATCAAAAATATCCTCTTCTAATGGGTTGATTTCCACCGCAGTAGCGTTGCAGTCTTTGCAAATAATTTCGACAGACGATGCGGGAAATTCCGATTGGTAAAATATGTGCTTTACACCCTCTTTTTGTGCCTGCTCAATGATGCGGGCAAGATGTTTTGCGCTTGGCTCTTTGCCCTCATGCTCTACGGCAACCTGCGTAAGCCCGTAGTCACGAGCAAGATAGGTTAGGGCAGGGTGGTAAATGAAGAATGTTGAACGAGGCGATTGACGACACAGCTCCGAAACCTCCTCGTCTAACTCTAACAACTTGATACATAGGGTAGTATAACGCTCTGCATACTTTGTAGAGTCGGGCATCTCACGAGCGATAGCGTTGTAAGTATTCTCAGCCATTTTGCCGAGAGCCTTTGGCGAACACCAAATATGTGGGTCGATGCCGTGAGCGTGATGGTCTTCATGTTCGCAAGTTGCAGCGTGGTGATGATGTGCATGCGAGCAAGTTCCGGCTATAAGTTCGATACCTTGTGAAAGGTTGATAATCTGTTCGTTACGGGCAATGCGGTGGAGTAGTTCCTGCTCAAATTCGAGCAGACCGGTACCGAAAACAAAGCGAGAAGTTTCAACCTCGCGCAATTGCTTCGGTGTGGGCTCGAAGGTTTCGGGCGAAGCACCTTGCGGAACAAGTACCGACACCTCGAAATCATCGCCTAAAATATTCTCAACCAAAGGTTTCAGCGGAGCAATCGAAACAATAGCCCGATTTTCCACTACAACTTTTCGCTCGCCACAACCAATGAATAGTAGTATAATAAAAATAGATAATATGCGTCTTAATTTATTCATAATCAATTACATACAAACAAAATTTAACATAATATACATATTACATCACTGTATATTGTGCGTGTGTTTGAGCCACTTTTAGCGTTAAATTTAACATAATAAGGTACTTACAATTCGTAACCTTAAAATGTTACAAAAGTAATTGAAATTATTAACAAAAAAAAAACTATGAAAACAAATGGAAAAGTTTCTCAATTTCTTAAAAATCATTGGCATTTATGTTTATGCGTTCTTGGTGTTTTTGTTGGCATTATCCTTGGCGTTTGGTCTTGCTCGAAGTCTTCTTCCCGGGATATTAATGCCTATCGCAATCGCGTAATAGTTCAATTGCCTAAAAAATAAAAAAATAAAAAATAAATAAAATTATGAAAAAGCGTAATTATAATTATTGTGTTTGGTTAATCCAGGATGGTCGTAAATGTGCTTGTCGTTTGTTTGTTCGCAAGGATGCAGCAGAGCGTTGTTGTTTGAGATTTCGTGAATCGCATCCCGATTCTGCTATCGAAATTTTAATTTAGGTCTAATACCTTAATAATCAGGTAGTTATTCGTAAATTTATCGTTTTTCGATATGATAGCAGCAAGCATTTTATTGAGTTTATGCTACAACTATTTTATCCTCATGAGGTGCGTGTATTGAGTGCACCTCTTGTTAACACTTACGCGAAAGTAGAGTGTTTGCGTTTCTCTTCTGCCGTTGAGGACTTGTGGTTGTGTATTACTTGGTCTTCTTCCGGTACGGTAACAATGATGCGTGCATTTCAAAACGCGAAAGAATTTGAACTATGGTTTAACAATATTAAAAACAAATTTAGAGATGAAAAAAGAAATCAAGACCCCTGCCCCTATGCAGGTTTCAAGCAAGGAGAATCAGTCCCTTTTTAATTCAATGGTAGATGCGGAAAATGTACGCGAACTTGACAACAAGTGTCAAAAATACGGCTCGCGTGTTTCACTCCTTTTGAAGGTTTGTTATGGTCGACAACTTACGCGTATAGCGGATGATTTTATTAATCAGTTGACCGAGTTGTGTAAAACCACTGCAAATACTATTGATAATGAGTTGCGTAAATCCGAGAAAAATTAGAAATCCTCGCTATATTGGTATGTTAAATACCTCTATTCGCGAGTATTCGGAGCGTGTATATGGTGTTCCTCGACCACCCTAATTTTTATATATATGTTCCATGTAACGAGTGTATAAATTGCCTTAAACGCAAATTCCAATCTTATCGTATGCGTTTATTGTATGAATTGCAACGCTATCCCAATTCTATATTTGTTACTTTGACTTTTGATGAGTCCTCTTTGCGTAGGTTTGAGGATGATCCTAATAAATCGTTGTCGCTCTTTCTTGATAGAGTACGCAAAAGATACGGTAAGCAAGTGCGTCATTGGTTTGTGGCTGAATATGGCTCAAAACGAGGTAGGTTGCATTATCACGGCATTTTATTCGATATTGATATAAACAATGAGGATTTGGCTGATTTGTGGAAATATGGTAATACTTTTGTTGGTTACGCTAACGAGATTACTGCAAAGTATATTGTTAAGTATCTTACCAAAGATGATACCAAAGGCTATAAAAAAGCACCTCGTGTTGTTTCTTCAAAAGGTATTGGCGAAAGCTTTTTACAAACTGCCGATTGTGCTTTATTAAAAAAACAAATGGCTACTTGTTTTGAGAAAAATGGATATAAAGTTCCAATTCCTCGCTATTATCTTGATAAGATGTACAATGAGAGAGAAAAGGAAATTATTTCCTATTATCTATACATGGAAAGTCAATTTGATTATTATGTTGGTGGCACTCGTTATACTGATAAATATTTGGCGGAAAAAGCGCGTAAAAAATTGTATCAAGATTATAAAGCTCTTGGTTTAATTTCGAGTGGATATATTAAGCGATATCGTATATCTTCTCAACTCCGCCAAATGGTACTTTTTGATGTTGTTTCTTATTATGAAAATATAGAATTTTATGAGTAAAGGATTTAGATTGCCGTTAGACTACAAAGAAAAAGTAGGTCGTGCGGTACATGATTTTAGTCTACAAAAGCGTACAACTATGCATCCTATGTTGCTTTATCCGTTGTATGGTAGACAGATGAAGAGAGGAGAAAAACTCATTTTTGGTACTCCTCAAATGTTGTTGCAGTCTTTGCCGACTGTATCACCGGTTATGGGTACTTGGCGTTTGCGTATTGAGTGGTATTTCAACTCTTACGCTAATCATTATGGTTGGATAGACAACAACACTCGATTGTCAAATGAAGAGGTCTTAAATCGTAAACATCATACTTTTTTACCGGTTATTTCGGGAGTAGATGTGTCTGATGAGGTTCCCATTTCATATTATGAATTGTTGAAAGGTGGTGTAGGTGCGGGCTCTTTGGCTGATTATGCTGGTATTCCGGTTGGGTATAGACCTTGGAATGAAGAGACATATGGCGAATTTGACGGTGCTCCCTCTGAATTTACTCCCTCTTTTGGTCAAGAGTTCAATTTGGACTTTTGGTTGACTTATCTTAATATAGTGCGCAATTATCACACAAATCAGCAGTTTTCTGATGTCCCTTATGTCGGTGCTTGGCGTAATAATGGAAATACTGTTGATTTTCTTGATTTTTCACAAAAAGATATGGATAATGTTTTTATGTATCTTCGATATTGTGAAAATGGTGTTATGTTCAAGTCTGGTCGAATTGATTATACCGATTTAGATGTACCACAAAGATACCGTTCTGCGATGTTAAAATTTGTTGGTTGGCTTGACTCTTCTCTCCATGAGAACGGTGGTTTGTTCTGCTCGGAGTATATGCCAGATTTGTATCGAAATTTGCTCCCGAGTGATTTGGATTTGTTAAAGTCTGATGTAACAGTTAATAAGGATGGTTCTTTCAGTATTGCGACTTTCCGTTTTGCTAATCGTCTGCAACAGATTTACGACCGAATTAATCCGTTCGGTGGTAAAGATAGTACGATTAGCCGTACTCGTTGGGGTGTCGAGTCTAATCGCGATTATGATATTCCAGAGCTGATTTGTGTTCAAACTGAAATCATCGATACTACTAATATAACTGCAAATGCTTCGGGCTCTACAATTTTTAATGGAGAAGAAGTTGAATCAGTTCCTGGTGGTATGAGTGGTAAAGTTGATCAACGCAAATTTAACAACAGCAAGCAATCGTTTACCGCTAATACTCCTGGTATGCTTATGGCGATTGTGTCGCTTGTTCCATATGTTGACTATTGCCAAAATATAGACCGTTCTTTGTTGTTAAATCACTTTGAGGACGAGTTCAGTCCGCAAATGGCTCAGCGTGGTTTTGATGATGTGCCTTTGACTGATTATTTTGCGTTGCCGATTGTCGTGTCTAATAATAGTTCTGGTTTAACTTCCGATATTCCCGATTTTTCACAATCAGTAGGAAAGCAGGTTGCTTGGTTGTACGATATGACTGCGGTCAATAGAGTGCATGGCGAGTTTGTGCGTGGTCGAGAGTATGAGACTTATGTTTTGACGCGAAATTATGCAAAGCGACAATTGGATACAGAGGGAAATATGTTGGATTTAGAGCCTTTTATCTCACCATACGGCAACCCTCTTGATTGGCAATATCCTTTTGTCGGTCAAACACTTTCTGACCCGAATTGGTTTTTGCAAGTCGCTTTCGACATCAAGAGTATTTCCCCGGTTGGATATCGATTTATGCCTACTTTGGAATAGTGTGCGCGCGCGCGTTTCGTGTGTGCGCATAACTAAACTAAATGATTTGTTAACTTAAACAATAAAAGGTGTTAACAATTGTTGAAAACTTGTTTTCAATGATTGTTAATGCCCTATTGTTGTTAAATGTTGATAAATCGAAGATTTATAAACTTTTAATAACTTTTATATCGTATGAAAAAAGGAAGAAAAATTTTGTATCATTCTTGTTCTATACCGAATAAGTGCAATGCGTTCGATAAGGAGAAAACTTCTCGTTTTCATCCTTTGTCCTACTACCTACTTGGTGGAGTTGATACAAGTGGTGAAAATCTTTCTGCGCTTAATAATAGTGCATCAGTTGCCTATAATAACGAGGAAGAAATTTCCGAAATGGAGACTAACAACAAAGTAGAG
>JAZQHQ010000086.1:0-3133 GCA_045540675.1 Alistipes sp.
CAGTGCCATTCTACATATGGAGAACGACGAATATTTTGGCTCTGATTTTGCCAAGATTCACCAGATTATCGATACGCTGTTTAGTCAGGGATATCTCCCCGTCAAATGCGCCGATTTCGTAAGAGCATCGGACCTTGTTAACGACTTTGACAATGGCAATTGGGAGACTGCCTACGAGGATTGGCAACCACAGGCGGATAAGTTCAAGTACATCAATATCTGCTTCGCCATCCACAGCCTCAACACCTATCATCCCTACTCAATCCCAGACATTCTGCGAATGAATAACTTTGATGTCACGGTGACTATCAAGAAGATTATGACGATGTAAACGAGTGAATTAGTTCCGGAATGAGTTGTGAATGAATGTCATCAAACCGCACGGTGGGGGTACTATCACGCCTCGACCGTGCGTGTGCGGAACGACTCGCGGGCCTTGCGGATAAAGATATTATTCATCACTTGCTGCAACACACAGGGCTGCACGGGTGAACTCCTCGGGGAAATGGGTTTTGAGGTAGGCGGTAAGATAGACCAAGCGGGCAAACTCCGCCACCCAAGCTTTGGGTAATGACCAACAGCCCTCTGAGATTAGTTTGCGGAATAAACCTTTGTGTTTACTAAATCGGCGGCGGTGGTTGTTGTATTCCTGTTTCTTGCGTTTTGATAACACCTTGCGAAACTCCTCTGCCTCGCTTGTGGTGTAGCCCACAAGTTTGGCAATGGCATAGACCTGTTCATTGTAGAGTATGTCTCCACAAGTTTCACTCAATATCGTCTCAACATCTGGTGCGAAACGAGGTTCCCACGCAAGGCCATATTTGCGTGATGTATAGATGTGATTAGTCGGATAGTCTATAATGCTCGCTGTACAAAGCGGTATTAAATCCTCAAATTGCGGTTTGGCTTGTTGCAGATACTCTTGCAAAACCGTTCCATCATTACAGCCATACACGCCAGCTAAGTCATTTGAGCGCAACAAGGTGTAGAAAGTCTCTCGGTCATCAAATGATATGTAGTCAAAATTGACTTTATCGCTAAAATATCCCAATAACTGTGCAGTGCGTTGGCTCGGATAAATTATCAACGCAGGGGCGTCATCATTGAGTTCTCGTTCACCTAAACGCTCCCTCTCCTCGTCAAACTCGAGGTTCATAATCTCGGTTTGAATCTGCGTTTTTGTAGCATTGGTAGCCAAACTAATCTCAACGAAGCGGGGCTTATCGGTCTGCATAAAGCGGTTGAAATCAAGCCTTAAACTAATAGGATCAACCTCCGTAATCTCCAAAGCATAACACACCGCCGAGGCGTGGGCAAGGGTACGATATGGCATAATATAGTATCCGCTATCATAGACCACTCGCCAAACGAAATAGAGATACTCTATATAGCCCTCTACCTGTTCAAAAGTGGCAATCTCCAGTTCTATTCTCGTCTTAATCTCGGGCGTTATATTCCCTCTCCAACGGTCGATAGCTCCACCCCAAACCTCGGATATAAACTCCTCTTTAACATTCTCATCAAAAGGTAATACCGAATGAAATCTGATACACTCAATCATAACTAATCCCACCAATTATGCATATGAAACTCCAAAAATTTAAACAAAATGCAATACGCTTTATTGTAACGCACTCTTTGCTTGTCGCCCTTGCAAATAAGACCTTTATGGTCGTGAAATATTTTGAATCTATCGGCATTGCGCAGGTTTACCCGATAAGGGAAATGCTCGCAATTACCACGCTCGTTACCATCTTTTAGGACTATTTCTATTAGGCGGCAGGCTGTACGCATTGTACTTACCACATAACGTCCATTTCGACAATGTCCGAACTGCTCCCAATATTCAATCATTCGCTCGATTTTGAATTTCAAAATCTGGAAGATATCCGACCAATCGTAATCGCCACCCCACGGCAATTCGCGCATAATCATATCGTGTTTTTGTCTGTTGTGCGCACCTACATAGGCATTCCAATCCTTGCGTTCCATTCCGTGAACAGGACCTTTGCCCCAATTTTTATCCTTCTCTTTCCTCTCTTTATCGAGGCGTTCTATTTCGGCTTGTCGCTCCTCCTCGGTTATTGCCTCAAAGCGGGCACGAGCCTCCTCTTCGCGTTCTTTTGCCTCATATGCTGCACACTTTGCCTGCCATTTATTCTCCAACGGTTGTAGGCGGGCAATAGTGGCAAGGTCTGCCAATCTCTTATCGAGTTTAGGAAAACAACAGTCATATATCTTGCGAGGATGGCGAGAACTCCACTCTTCGCCTATGATATACGCCTGTTCCAACTGCTTGATAATGCGTTTTGCTCGGTTAAAGCCGATGCAAAATTTATCACTGATAGCCGATGTCGACACCGCCTGTCGCTCAACCACATAATGCGCCACCTCATCAAACAGCGGGTCGCGGCTGTTCCAATCAAATGTTTTATTATTCATTTGGTCATAGTATTAATTTTTTCGGCAAAACTACTGCCTTACACAGACAAAAGCCGTCAGAGTGATTTCAATTCTTGTTTAAGTTGAGTTATTCGCTCGGCACCTGCTTCGAGGTCGTAGCAAAATAACCCCGCAAAGGAGCAGTTGCAGAGCATTTCGATATCGGCTTCGGTTATCGGACGAGGAAAGCCGCAGTCAGCGTATGGCAGCATCTTCCGCCACACGGCACTAATGAGCGACTCGCCCGTGCGAATTTCGAGCCGAGTCTCCCGCTGTGCAAAGTAGTAAAAGAGCATCTCTCGGTGGAGAGCCTCTCGGAGTTTGTATTTTATCATAAATTCTTGATTATGCGACAAAAGTAAAACCCCTCTCTGCCACATCAGGACAGAGAGGGGGAATGTTTGTGTATATTAGTTAGCTATTTCTGCCACTCGGCGAGTTTTTGTTCCAACTCCTCAGCGGTGCAGAGTACGGTGCGAGGTTTACAGCGCACTGCCTCACCAACAATGCCTGCTGCTTCCAACTGTTCGAGGATGCGTCTGGAACGATTGAAGCCAATCTCAAATTTACGCTCCAAAGGGCTCCCACAAGCCATTCTATTGTTCTCTACAACAAATCTTGCAACCTCAACAAACAGAGGGTCAGCCTGCGAAAAATCAAATTTCTCTTCCATCGGTTTTGGATTTATGAT
>JAZQHQ010000087.1:0-11832 GCA_045540675.1 Alistipes sp.
GCGTAAGTTGCGAAAGTATATTAACTACTATAATAACGACCGTATTAAACTAAAATTAAACGGAAAGAGTCCGGTACAATACCGAACTCTTTACCTATAAATTCTTTTAATAATCTGTCCAACTTTTTGGGGTCAGTACAGTCAAGCCCCCTACTTATCCAATAGCAAAGAGCGTGAGCCTATATTCAGCATAGTGATAAGTTCGGGTAGCGAAGCATTGTAACTCATTGCCACATAGGGAGGCTCTGCGAAGCGAGTTCTGCAATTCTTTATGTAACCATGAAAACGCTCCGGTATAGTACTAGACATCTCCATCAGCAGAGTAGCATATCGTATCGAATGTGGAACTTCCAATGTTGTCGGAAAGATAATAGGCAGATGCTCCGTATCGGAGGAGAGATGCACATTGATAAGTAGAGTTTTCCCATCAGTCGTTCCTGTACTACGCAGGCGTTCCGCAGCACTTCGCAACATATCGTCATCAGCATCAGAGGCCTCACCATCGGTAATATTAAAGACCAGCGGAGGAAAACTCTCGCTATTCTCCCTCTTCTCACACCACTCCGACACAAGTTGCGTCACTCGATTCAACATCTTGTACATAGGTGTAGCACCTTGCGACCGCGGTTTAACCCATATTGGCACATCTTCGCATACGGAGATATCATCCTTGTTCAAAGTGATATAAGGGAGTATATATGACTGGCGCGGAACATTGCGCACTGCCGCAAGCGTAGTTATCGGATAGAATGCCAACTCATCTCCGAAGAGTGGATATACCCTATTTTCGGAGTATCCCACCAAGGCTATATCGTAGTAATGACGATAGCCATTATCACGGTGCGAACGCAGGAGCAACTCCTCCATCAATCGCCCTGTAACCATAGATACAGCTTCGGATTTCGACAAATCCCAGCCATTAACCTCTATTCTACCACTCATCGAGCTCGACTGGTCAATGGCTATAACTATCGCAGCCCTATTATTTCGAGTTACCTCTTTCGTATACATACTTTATTATATATTTTGTATTTTCCCATCTATAAATATACAAATCTCTGTTCCATCTTCACGCTTCATGCGGGTTACACCATTGCGGAATGGTTTCAGACCATTTCCGCGACCACAAGTTATCGCTACCCTGCCACTCGTATCGATAAAGTGCCATACATCGGCTATGCGTACCATACCTAACCCCTCGCTGAAATCGAATGCCAAATCGTAATATGGAGGTATCACGAACTCACCATTGCAGACATAACCCCAACGACCATTATGACACTCCGACAATAGTTCCGATGACTCGTGTACAGGCTGCGGTTTCATCTCCAACAGACTCTTCAAATGAGGCAACGATTGATGCTTCGAGTGCAACATCTTTGCTATGCAGTAGTGACGAGCATCACCGACTTCGGCAAAGAGTCTCTCGATACGGGTTAATCGCTCATCTCTATCCTCCACCGCCAAGCATGGCTCAATAAGGACATCGTTACTCTGCAACATCTCTCGTCCAAACGATGCATCGAGAGCCATTGCTGCCAATGTGGTAGTTATTAGAGCAATGGGATAATCGTCAATACTCTTTCCGAAGGTAGATTTATCGCGTGACGGATGTTGATATTGAGCAGTACCAATCTCTACGCAGTCATCGGCTGTGAACCCTTCGCGATACATCGCATCAAAGTCTATAAGACGCAGACCATGCTTTGTTATGATGATATTTTCGGGTTTCAAATCGCCATGCGCCCACCGCTTATTCAGCAACGATATGGCAAACGCCTCAAACATCTTCGAAAGAAGTGCAATCTTCTTGGGCTTCAAGGCACAACGCTCTATTCGACTCTGCAAAGTCTCTCCCTCGTGCCACTTGCACAATACCACATCCACCATACCATACTCCATAGGTCCGAAATGCACCATCAACTCATTCGGATAGTAACACTTTCCATATATTGTTTGCAGGTTGTGGTAAGGCTGCAGATATATTCTCAAAGCTGAATGTTCGCCACGATACATAACCTCAAATATCACCGCCGAATTACCCATACGGCACTTCACATTACCCTCTTCGTCACGCAAAGGGGTAACGAGTCTGCCTAATGTTCTTGACATCTGCGGAAGATTCTCGACCGAGATTTTATATTGATTTAGTGAATATATCATGCTCTTAACAAAACAGGTCGCCTAACAAAAGACGACCTGCGATATTTTTTCTATGCTCTACTTACTTTGCCAACTGTTTAGCCGCCTCATTCACCGTTTTATTTACATCCACAAGGAATGGAATCCAAGCATAAGAGGCATCATTAAGGTTAAGCGCACGCATCTCGGCAAGTTTAGCCTCCACAGGAGCAAGAACCTCAGCATTATCTCCTGCCTTTGCTCGCAACGCATGTACCTTCTCAAACAACTCGATGCCATCAATCAAACGCTCGAAGCGCACCGATGAACGAGCACCCGGATAGACAATATAGGTATCTCCCGATGCCCAATAGCGGAAACGCGAGTCGTACTCCGGACGAGCAGGCCACGAGTTGTATGCCCAACGCAACATACCATCATAGTCGTAAGCCAAAGCATATACGCTCAACAACTCCGACTCGTATGGTTGCGAGTTGGTAAATGCGTTAGGGAAGAGTGTGCTGCAACATACATAGAATGTTGAAACATCGCCCTTTGCACGGCGTGCAGCAATCTCCTCCGGCAACATCACCGAATGACGCTGACCTACGCAAACATCACGCATATTTGCATAACGCTTGTAGGAATCGTGATTGTCTGCCATAGCAAAGCCCAACTCCGGAGCATACTTCTTAATCATAGCCGCAGCAACATCCATATCCTCCGGTTTACGCTCGTCAATTGCCATGTTGGTAATCTTATCCCAGCCCTTTTCGCGGAGATGCTGTACGAAATCTTTGAGGAATGGTCCCCATACCTTCTCGTACTTATCCTCCTGTGGGGTGGTCGAAATCTTGCGATTGCGATTATCCTTTGCATCAGAACGCATATCCTGATAGTCGAGTGTGCACTTACCCCAAGGCAACATTCCGTAGCAGTTGATCTGCTTGTTGATGCCGAGTGACATCATAAACTCAACCCACTTATCGAAGCGAGAGTAGTCGTATTTCCACTCATCGTTATCATAGAGATACCAATAAATCATTGGCTCATAATCATCAAAACACTGATACTGCCAAGGGTCGCGATTAAGCGTTGCTGTGATAACCTTCTGACCGGCATCTGCCAACATCTGCATCAAAGGACGCATTGCCTCGTAGTGCTCATCGCTCCACAACTCTACACCCTCTGCACGAGCTACCGCCGATGGGTGCTGCCACAAATCGAGATGGTACGACCACTCGCTTGGCTTTGCCAACTCCTGATCGATAACCTCAATCTCCAATGGGAGTTTCACCGAACATAAACCGCAGTGAGAAACCTTTACAGTAGCCTTATAGACACCCGCCTTTGCGCAGCGTGGCACATCAACGGTAATCCAAATCGGACGAACGCTGTTTGCCTCAACATCCATTGCTGCGAGATTGTCAAGCATATCGGCCTGCAAAATTGCAGGGTGTCCGTTAGGACGACCGCAACGACAAGACTCGTCAGACTTATCGGCAAGAGTGTAGCGTACGAAACGAGCCTCGGCAATAGAGGCAGGAAGAGTTGCATCGTCCGACTTAAAGTCAGAAATCTCACACTCTACACCCTTCAAATCCTTTGCAGTCCAAAGGAGTACCTGTGCCGAAACCTTCTCTCCTCGCCAAGCAGCAGTCGAATAAGCATCGGTCAGATTTTGAGGTACTTCACTACGCGAATACACCAAATCGGGAGTACCCCAAGCGGCATTCACTCCGCCCTTAACATCGTCCCATGCTGCGACAGCCTCCGCAGTGAGAGGTGTTGGATCGTTAGCCTCCTTGAAGGTGGCAATTGTAGCATCTGCGCAACCTGCAAACATTGCCGCAGTGAGCACAAAACAAGAAATTCTACTCTTTTTCATTATCTGTCTGTTTTTTATGGTTAGAAATTATCTCCACAAAGATAGTAATGATTTTTATATTTTACAAAATAAACTTTTCGCATCTGCTTTTTATTGATTCTTAATAGGATATACGCAACCGACTTTGAAGTTTTTCGGAAAATTTTTTTTCACATATAGTTGTAATATGCAGAGATTTTCATATATTTGCATCATAGAAACGAATGTATTAGGACAAAATCCCCTCCCCGATTTTTCGGGGGGGGGATTTTGGGGTTTAATTATTTGGCTTACAGCGAGTTACGAGCAGCGGAAAACGGAAAACGGAAAGCGGAAAACTAAAAAGCAACAGCGCTCCCCAGTAAGCGAACGAAGTGAGCGCCCCTATTAAGGGCGGAACGCCCGCCCCCAGTAAACCCCAGAAAACCTTGCGCCTTGACAAGGGTGGGAGAACGGAAAACTACCTAAAATCTCCCTCACTCGCATTTTGCACAATTTATCGTTTTTCGATAATCGCAACTCGTATAATTTACAGCCAACCCGTTTCTTGTTATCGTTTTTCGATAATTCAAATATTTTTTAAGCCCAAAACTACAAGTTTTCCGCTTTCCGTTTTCCGTTTTCCGTTTTTTATCTCTATCTTTGCGACATCACAAGCAAAACAGAAAAAGCTATGTCGTTACTACGATTTAAGATGTTCGAAAAGGCTCTCGACCACAAGCCGGTCGAAGTAAAAGCCCCTTCACGCAATCCATCAGACTATTTCGGTGTGATGGTATTCGGTCGCCAGCAGATGCGCAAGTACCTCAACAAGCAGATTTACACCGCACTGCTCGATACCATCGAGAACAACACTCCACTCTCGGCAGATATTGCCGATGCGGTGGCTGCGGGAATGCGTCAGTGGGCACTCGAAAATGGTGCAGACCACTACTGCCATTGGTTTCAGCCACTTACGGGCGGAACGGCAGAGAAGCACGACTCCTTCTCCGAGCCAGACGGCACGGGAGGTATGTTGGAGGAGTTTTCGGGCAAGGTACTTGTTCAGCAGGAACCCGATGCATCGTCTTTCCCAAGCGGTGGTATCCGCAACACCTTCGAGGCGCGAGGTTACTCGGCATGGGACCCTACATCGCCTGCATTTATCGTAGACACAACACTCTGTATCCCTACCGTATTTATATCGTACACGGGCGAGGCTCTCGACTATAAAACGCCTCTGCTCCGTTCAATAACCGCAGTGTCGAATGCTGCAACCGAAGTTTGTCGTTACTTCGACCGCAGTGTTGAGCATGTAAAGGTCTTCCTCGGTTGGGAGCAGGAGTATTTTCTGGTCGATGATGCTCTTTGGTCGGCACGCCCCGACTTGGTACAGACAGGTCGTACCCTTATGGGACACGAATCGGCGAAGAATCAGCAGTTAGACGACCACTACTTTGGTGCTATTCCTCAGCGCGTACTCGCCTTTATGAAGGATTTGGAGTATGAGTGCTTAAAACTCGGTATTCCACTGAAAACGCGTCACAACGAGGTTGCACCAAACCAATTCGAGTTGGCTCCGATATACGAGGAGGCTAATCTCGCGAACGACCATAACCAATTGTTGATGACCATTATGGGCAAGGTTGCAACACGCCACCACTTCCGCGTATTGTTGCACGAAAAGCCATTCAAGGGCATCAATGGTTCGGGAAAGCACAACAACTGGTCACTCGGCACGGACACAGGAGTAAACCTCTTGAAGCCGGGTCGCACAGCCTTCGAGAATTTGCAGTTTATGACCTTCCTCGTAAATGTCATTGCTGCCGTACACCGCCACAACGGACTATTGAAGGCCTCGGTGATGAGTGCATCGAACGAGCATCGTTTGGGCGCAGGCGAAGCTCCTCCGACAATCATCTCGACCTTCCTCGGAACGCAGATTTCGGAGGTACTCGACAAGATGGAGCAGTCGTTGGGAGGCGAGGATATCCGCTTCGACTCGAAGAATGTTTTCCGCATGGGCGGACTGACTCAAATTCCATCGCTTTTGCTCGATAATACCGACCGCAACCGCACCTCACCATTTGCCTTTACGGGTAATCGTTTCGAGTTCCGTGCAGTGGGAGCATCGGACAACTGCGCCGATGCTATGATTGTGCTCAATACCGCTGTTGCCGAGGCACTTATCGACTTCCGCAAGGCAGTTGATGCCCGCATCGCAAAGGGCGAAAAGAAGGACAAGGCGATATACGAAAGATTGCGTGAGTTGATACGCGAATGCAAGGATATCCGCTTCGATGGTAACGGCTACTCGGAGGAGTGGCGCAAGGAGGCGGAACGCAGAGGTTTGGATTGCGAAACATCTGCACCGCTTGTGCTTGACCGCTACCTCGATGAGCAGAGTATCGCGCTATTCGGCAATATGGGCGTCTATACCGCCAAGGAGTTGGAGGCTCGTACCGAGATTAAGTGGGAGCAGTATGTGAAGAAGATTCAAATCGAGGCACGCGTGTTGGGAGAGTTGGCGATGAACCATATTGTGCCTATCGCATCGCGCTACGAGGATATTCTGTTGGATAAAGTGTGGAAAATGCGTCAGATAGGCATGAAGTCGAAGAGCGATGACGAGTTGATAAACCTTATTCAGAAGCGCACCTCGCAAATTCAGCGGTTGGTAGCCGATATGATTGAGGCTCGCAAGAGGGCAAATGTCATTGAGAATACGCGCGAGAAGGCGATTGTTTATCACGACACCGTAGCGGTCTATTTCGACAAGATTCGCACCGAAATCGACAAACTTGAAGAGGTTGTCGATGACCAGATTTGGACCCTGCCGAAATATCGCGAGATTCTATTTGTAAAATAGCCGAGTGATTTTTTCGATAAAAAAAGCGGTAAATCTTTGTTGGATTTATCGTTTTTTTGTACATTTGCAGGCGTAATAGGACATTGTGGAGGCAAAATCCCCTCCCCGAATTTTTCGGGGGGGGGGGATTTTGGGGTTTTAACTGTTTGGTTTACAATGAGTTACGAGCAGCAGAGAACGGAAAAACGGAGAACGGAAAGCGGAAAACGGAAAACGGAAAACTAAAAAGCAACAGCGCTCCCCAGTAAGCGAACGAAGTGAGCGCCCCTATTAAGGGCGGAACGCCCGCCCCTAGTAACCCCAGAAAACTCTGCGCCTTGACAAGCGACAGAGAACGGAAAACAGAGAACAGAAAACACTTTTACACAACACAAACAACTTATTCATTAACTAAAACTAAAAGCAAAAAGATGAAAAATTTGACAAAAATTTTCATGGCTGTTGCAGCTGGAATGCTTGCATTCTCTTGCGTTACAGATGTGACAGAAGACCTCGCTCCCGAACTAGGTTTGGGCGAAGGTCAGAAGGCAACGCTTACCCTTTCGTTGGAGGAGTCGCGTACTCAACTCGGCGAGAAGGCAGGCGATGTTTATCCGCTCTATTGGAGCACAGGTGACCAGATTGCCATTAATGGCACTCCATCTGCCGCTTTGGGAGAGGAGTATGACGGTAAGGCGTCAGCTACCTTCACGGTAGAGGGCGTAACACTTCCTTACAGCATTGTATATCCTGCACCGGCAGAGGCTGCATTTGAGGAGTGGGTAAAGGAGACTGTTACAGTAACTGACCCTGAGACAGGTGAGCCTGTTCTTGACGCAGAGAACAACCCTGTTACTGAGGAGATTGATGTTTTGAATGCGGTACTCTACCCTGTTGTATTCCCTGCATCGCAGAAGTATGTTGAGGGAAACATCGATGGTGCATCGGCTCCTATGTATGGTTACGCTACCGAGGCGGGCGAAGTTCCAACTTTGAAGCACCTCGTTGGTCTTCTCCAATTCAATGTTAAGGGAGAGGGTAAGGTACTCAAAAGCGTTACCGTAGAGTCGGAGAAGGGCGCAATCGCAGGTACTTTCTATGTTAATTGCGAGAAGAACTTGCTCGTTGTTAAGGAGGGCTCGACCTCAAATCAGGTTTCGATGTCGTTTGGCGATGGCTTGGCACTTGGTGCAGAGGCTACAACATTCTATGTGGCAGTTCCTGCGGGCAGCTATGGCACATTCGTAGCTACATTGGCTACCGACACCGAGAAGATGACCGTTAAGTTCAACAGCGATGTTAAGCCTATCGCAGCAGGTAAGGTGCGCGAGTTCACAGCATTCTCATTCGTGCACAACTACAATGACTCCGAGGAGTTCATTATCGACAGCGAGGATAAGCTTATCGAGTTTGCCCGCATCGCTTCGACATTCTATCCTCACACCATTGCAAAGGTTACCAAGAGCCTCGATATGAGCGGTAAGGATTGGACTCCAATCGAGGGCTTTGCTTACACTTTCGATGGTGGTAGCGACCAAGGCTACACCATCACAGGCTTGAAGGCTCCGTTGTTCGGCACTACCGGTGCAAAGATTAAGAATGTTACTTTGGAGGGTGTTAATTTGACCTCGAATGGCAAGTTGATTATGGGTGCTATCGCCAACACCTTGACTTCGAATGGTCAGACAGAGAAGGCATCGCTTACCAACTGTAAGGCTGTCGGTACTTTGACCATCAACAACCCTGATTGGCAGCCAACAAGCAAGCAAGGTGGAGAATTTGATATTGTTAACTATGGCGGATTGGTTGGCGCTGTGTATGGTGCAGACCTTATTGATTGTACCAATCAGGTCGCTATAACCGTACATCAGCTCAACAAGGCAGATAACACCATTACATTGTGGCCATGCATCGGAGGAGTTATAGGTGAGGCTAACAAAACAACTTTGGTAAATGGAGAAGATGCTGTTACGACTCTCTCAAATTGCGACAATGATGCTGCTATTTCATATAGCTGTATTGCAAATCAGAGTGACAAGGCACTGGTTGTACGCCCATTTATCGGTGGAGTACTTGGTGCTAGTGCTAGTGCTTATACAGAACTTGAAGATTGTGACAACTCTACAAATGGTACAATCTCCGTCAACACAAGCATTGGTGGTGTCGGCAGTATGCCTAGTAATACAGCCGCTATGGGAGGAGTTGCCGGCTACATAACCTATGCTGATGTATATAATTGTACAAACTACGGAAAGGTAGAGGCAGATGGTCGCCTATACGCTATTATCATGGGTGGCGTAGGTGGTGTCATCGGATATTCCAAGTCCGAAAAGTTGAACAACGAAGGCGCTATTGAGATTAAGAGTACTGCTACTGTTCGTAATGGTGTTTTGGTAGGAGGTGTTGTAGGTAACTTTGGTGGTAGTGGTGGAGCAGACCACTACTTCAAGGATTGCCACAACAATGGTCCAATTGGTGTCCATGCATCTTCCGAGGAGATGGATGCCATATTGGGTAAAGTTCCTTGTTACTATCGTATCGGAGGAGTTTCTGGCTTCGGTCGTGTAGCAACATCGAACTGTTCGAATAAGGAAGGTGGTGATATTACTACATCCGGTAATTTTGTATTCGCATCTACAAGTGGAGAGGTATGTTTCTCCGTTGCAGGCTGTTTGGCATACAAGACTTATGGAGCCCCACAAGGTGAATACTCAAATGCCGGAGATATTACTGTGAATACAAACTTCTCTTATCATGAAGCTTTTACCGCAGATCAGGTTGCATCTGTAATCGGAACACAGCGTTTAACTATTAGTGGCGTGTATGGTCCGCAGCCGGGCCATCCTGCAAAGGGTACAAACACCGGAAATATCACCTTTGGTGGTTCTTGTACTACCGAAGGCGTAGAGGTTCATATCGGTGGTGTATATGCCGGAGGTGGCGGCGGAAATGCGTATAACCAATACTTACCATCTGTAACATCTAATACCGGAGATATTACGGTAGGAAAGGATGTCGTAATAAACGGCGATTTGTATGTTGGTGGCATTGTAGCAAGTACAGTTGCGACGGAAACTAAAACATCTGCAAATAACGAGGGCGATATTACCATAAATTGTGATGTTCCTGGCTCACTCTATTTAGGAGGTGTTGTTGGCAAAGGTCCCGTTCCTATTACCAGTGCAACTAATAGCGGTGCAGTAACTGTTGGAGATGATGCAGAGAGCGCAGAGGCTCTTACTGTTGGTGGCATACTCAATGTTGGAGGCGTTTATGGAACTTATGCCGGTACAGCTGCTACAAGCGGTATGCAGAATAGCGGAACTGTTACTGTTCACAAGAATGTGGCAGTTACCGGTACCAATAACCTATATATAGCGGGTATCTTTGGAGGTCAATATGCAGGTGGACACCTCTCGTCTATCACAAATAGCGGAGATGTAAATGTTCACTGTAACACTAATGCAACACAGCATCTCTTTGTATCCGGTGTTGCTAAATTGAATATAAAGAGTAAGACAGCAACTGACATTACTAATACAGGTAATATCACAGTAGCAGGTACAAGTGAAGCGAATGGAGATTCTCCTGTCAGAGTTGCGGGTATCTTTACAGGATTACCATCGTCAGGCTCTACCGGAACGCTTACAAGAGTTGTAAATGGTGCGGTTGGAACAGATGGCGAGCCTGTTGCTGATAAGGGTAAGATTACTGTTTCCGGTACAATAAAAGGTAGATTGCATCAGGCAGGTCTTTGTAGCTTTTCTGCTTATAACTATCGCCCTGGTGCAATGGTGGATTGCCATAACTACGGAGAGATTGCAATGACAGGTTCTGTTGGTAATTATGCATATATCTGCGGTTTGTCGATGTCGGCTCCTGCCGGAAATACTTCAACCAACACCACAAATGAGGGTGCTATCAATATATCCGGTACAATAAGCGGTACAACATACATCAGTGGTATGTGCTATAATTCAGATCAAGGAAGCACCGTTTTCACCAATTGTCACAATAAGGGAGCCATCACCATTGCCGAGAGTGCTACAATAAAGACTACTGCTTATATAATGGGCTTTGGCTACCGATTGACCAGTGTTACTTACAATAATTGCTCTAACACCGGAGATATCACACACAATGGTAAACAGACAGGAGGCACCATATACATGGCAGGATTTAGTGCTGACCGATTTAGACCTACCGCCATTACCGGAGGTCTTACCAATAGTGGTAATATCAGCTTTGGTGGAACCCATTCGTCAAATGGTTCGGTATACTTGAGTGGTATTGGAGTAACTGCTTATACGAATAAAGGCGTCAACTATTACCCAACATTTACAAATACAGGAGCGATAAAGAATACCGGTAGGATATCGTTTACAGGTAGCATAACCCACGCAAGTGCCACTCTTCGAGTTGGAGGACTCTTCCCTTCGCTTTTGGCAGGATGTACATCCATTGTTGCAGAAGGAACAACCGAGTTCGTAAATGAGGGTAATATCGAGGTAACAGGAAGTGTTAAAACACCGGCAAATGCAATGATCGGTGGTATCGTAGGAAATGCGGCCTCACCTATCACAGGTGCTCGCTGCTACTGCAACATTAAGGCAGAAGGATTCTCAAGAGGCTGGATTACGGGTGCTGCGCGTTCGGAAACCGTTAAAGCAATTGATTGTGCGATTGGAGGAGGTGAACGCCGTATGCAAGATGTAGAGACCGAAGAGTGGTACACTGAACCTATATTCACGATAGAAGACTACTTCAACTATATCTATGGTGGTACTACCGATTGGACAGGCACTACCAACTACGATGGTTGCGGTTTCTTGTCATCGAAGACAGCTGAGCCTACATATCCAGCAGCAGAATAATTAACGGAGTGGTTTAACAATTAAAAAATGTCAGGAAATTATGAAAAAGAATTTTTTGAGCTACACTGCTCCCGAGGTTGAAGTATTTGAGGTTGTAGCCGAGCGTGGTTACGGCGACAGCGCACTCCTTCCGGGTTTCGGAA
>JAZQHQ010000088.1:0-3641 GCA_045540675.1 Alistipes sp.
TTCCCCAACTCCTTGGCTCACAGAACGACATGGCTACGATCCGACTTGATTTGCGTGGTCGTTGTTTTTTTGGCGCAGATTTTTGTGGCATTTAATGGCATTCGGGCTTTCAGCCCTTAATGGCATAGAATGGCACTCAATGACAGCGCAGTCTGCGACTGCTTAATAGCAAATTGCCGAGCGAAAAACCGCTCGGCAAACTCTCGTCTCTCGTCTTTCGTCTTTCGTCTAAATCAATTTCCCTCCTCGAAGAATCTCTCATCGAAATTGACAAAATAGAGCCTTTCCGTGGCACGAGTCATTGCCGTATAGAGCCAGCGCAGCATATCCTTGGTCATCGGCTCATCGCCAAACAAGCACCTATCCACAAATACTGCCTTCCACTGTCCGCCCTGCGCCTTATGGCAGGTTACGGCATAAGCGAACTTTATCTGCAAGGCGTTGAAATAGTCGTTCTCACGAATCTCTTGCAGGCGTTTTATCTTGCTCTTGACATCTAAATAATCCTTCTCAACCTCCCTGAAAAGTCGCTCGCTCTCCTCACGCGTAAGCGAAGGCGACTCGGAGTGGAGAGTATCCAACAACACCTTACATTCAATTTCGGTGTCGTCATAGTCGCCAAACGATAGGGTAGCCGTAGCAAAGCGAAAACCGTAAAACTCCTCCACACGGCGCAACCTCCGCAAGCGGGCAATATCGCCATTGGCAATAAAGCTTATCGGGCAGTTCTCGATGCGCTCGGTGTAGTGGTAGTTATTTTTGGCAACCATCAGAATATCACCGCTTTCCAGTTCCTCCTCCGCCATCAGATTTATACGGCGAATGCCATCGTTGTAGCGATTTGCCCGCTTGTTCGAACGAGTGATAACAATCGTCTCGTCACGCCCGTAGCGGTCGTAGCAATCTTGCAACGCCTCCAACAACTCCGTACCGCCCACAGATGCAACATCTTTGTAGTCCATATCGAATTTCGGTATCTCGTAGATGCCGTTTTCGAGCATACATCGCACCAATGTAGCATTGAAAAGTATTCCCGAATCCTGCTCCTGACGCACAACCTCGTCCATCGAGCCATAGACCACATCGCCAAATTGGCTCATTTCGGCAATATCGAGGGCTGGGGAGTAGTCGGCACCTACGGGTGGTAACTGGGCATTATCGCCCACTAAAACCAATCGACAATTTCGCCCCGAACGAACATATTGCACCAAATCTTCGAGTAGCGAGCCACTGCCGAACTGCACCCCGTCAGAGCCTGTATGAGCCGACAACATCGAAGCCTCATCTACGATGTAAATCACATCTTTATCGCGGTTTATATTAAGTGAAAATTTAGATTCGTACGAGGCGTTTGTTCGCTCGCGATAGATATGTTTGTGAATGGTCAGAGCCTTCTCGCCCGAGTAGTGCGACAGCACCTTCGCAGCACGCCCCGTAGGAGCCAACAAAATGGAGCGAATACCCACATTTTTCAACGCTGCAACGATGGCGGCAACGAGCGTGGTTTTGCCCGTTCCGGCGTATCCGTTCAGCACAAAAATCGAAGACGATTCGCCCTCAGCAAGGTACTCGGCAAAGGCTTCAACGATTTTTTTTTGATTATTCGTTGGTTGATACAATAATTTTGCGTAAATTTGGCTCGCAATATCGGAGATATTCATCTTATGTTGCTTAATTTTGTACAAACTTAACAATAAAATATCAAAATGGAAAAGAAAAGTGTTCAAATTATTCTCCAACTCGCTCTCGCAGTAGTGGTGTTGGGACTTATCTATTGGGTTTACATGCTCATCTCTACGCCTATCAAATTCGAAGCCGAGCAGAAAGCACGCGAGGCTGCCGTTATCGAGCGCATCAAGGACATTCGTACCGCAGAGCGCACATTCAAGAGTAAGTATCAGCGCTTTACAGCCGACTTCGACACTCTCATCAACTTCGTTCTCACCGAAGAGTTGCAAGGCGAGCGTAAGAAGATTGACGAAGACGACTCGGTGGCAATGGCGCAGGCAAAGAAGAAGTATGGCCGTAAGTTCAAGAATGTTGAGAAGTTTACCTTTTCGGTTAAGGACTCATTGTTCAAGCACCTCACACCTGAGCAAGTGCAGGAGTTGCGCTATGTACCTTACACCAACAACCAGACCGAGTATATCCTCGAAGCAGGTATGTTGGCAACAGAGTCGAAGGTCGTAATTCCGGTTGTTGAGTGCCGTACACCGTATATCGCATTCCTCGACACAGTTGCATACCGTCAGCAGGTTATCAACCTCGTTGACAATATGAAGAACAACTTTAACCGCTATCCGGGCATTATGTTCGGCTCAATGGAGCGAGGTAACAATGAGGCAGGAAACTGGGAGTAATCCGATTTCAGGCAACAAGAAAGTGTCCATTCAAGTAAAATTGGGTGGACTCTCTTTTTCTGCGGATAAAATAGTCGTAGCAGAGGATATAGAGCAGGTGGAGTTTATTATCGACACTCCTCGTGCAATTCTCGTACCTCGTGAGGAGGTATCCCTCGACACCGCAAGCGAACTATTGCACATAGTCGGAAAACATTGCCGTAGCAACGAGCAGAGTGTTTGTAGCGAGTTGCAGTCAGATATAGTGGCGATTATGGCGATAGACACCAACGCCCTCTCTGCGATTGTAGAGCGATGGGAAAATCGCGCCTCTTTCTCTTCGCCTCTTTTGGATATGCGCCACAGCGAGGAGAGCTGCCTGACCATAGATGCCACCGACAGAGCGTGCTACTTGCGCCTATTCCGCAGTGGTTTGCAGCGTGCCGAAGCTTATGATGCAACAACTGCCGAAGATGTTTTATACCTCGTAAACGAGTGGCTTGGCAACGACAAAGCAACACCTATATATATTAAAGGAGGCAAGGAGTGCGCTAAACTCCTCCGCAAATACTACAAGCAGGTTATATGCGAATAATAAGTGGCAAATATAAGGGCAGGGCGATAAATCCGCCTCGTAACCTCCGCGCAAGACCTACAACCGACTTTGCGAAGGAGAATCTGTTTAATGTGCTGAATAACCTTGTCGATTTCGAGGAGTGCGATGTACTCGACCTCTTTGCAGGTACAGGCTCGGTGAGCTATGAGTTTGCCTCGCGAGGTGCAAATAGCGTAACCTCGGTGGAGATAAATGCCGTGCATCACGCCTTTATCCGCCGCACAGCAAAGGAGCTCGGAGCCGATAATATGTTTGTCGTGAAGGCAAACGCCTTCCTCTATCTGCGCAGCTGCCCGAAGCAATTTGACATCGTATTCTCCGATGCACCGTACGACTTGGAGGGGTTAGAGGAGATTGTACCGCTTGTTTTGGAGGGCGAAATACTCAAAGAAGATGGGATTTTCATCTTTGAGCACTCCGATAAATACGATTTTTCGGAACACCCAAATTTTTGGCAACTAAGGAGTTACGGAAGTGTGCAGTTTTCGATGTTCAAAAAGTAAATTTTTTTTGTAAAAAAAGTTGTTAAAAATTTTGCAGAACAAATAATTTGCTCTATATTTGCACTCGCAATCAGCAATGGTGCGTTAGTTCAGCTGGTTAGAATACGTGCCTGTCACGCACGGGGTCAGGGGTTCCAGTCCCCTACGCACCGCAGATTTTTTAATAGCAAGCGACTGAGATTT
>JAZQHQ010000089.1:0-29994 GCA_045540675.1 Alistipes sp.
CGCATTGATGCGGAAGTAGGTCGAAAGTTCCACCGGGCAACGCACCCCCTTTGGGATATAGCAGAATGAGCCGTCCGAAAAGACCGCCGTATTCAGTGCTGCATAGAAATTGTCGGCATACGGCACTACCGAGCCGAGATACTTTTGCACCAACTCGGGATATTCGCGTATAGCCTCCGAGATTGGACAGAAGATAATACCCTTCTCTGCCAACTCCTTTTGGAAGGTGGTCTTTACCGACACCGAGTCGAATACCGCATCGACAGCCACACCCGCCAAGACCTTCTGCTCCTCCAAAGGAATACCGAGTTTGTCGAATGTCGCTTTGAGTTCGGGGTCCACCTCGTCCATCGAAGCGAGTTGCTTCTTCTTTTTCGGTGCAGCGAAGTAGATGATGTCGTTAAAATCAATCTCCGGAATATCGAGATGCCCCCATGTCGGGTGCTTCATCGTAAGCCAATGACGATACGCCTTCAAGCGGAGTTCGAGCATCCATTCAGGCTCCTCCTTCTTCGCCGAGATAAGGCGTATAACCTCCTCGTTCAGACCTTTCGGGATAAACTCGGTCTCGATATCGGAGGTAAAGCCGTACTTGTAGTCCGACTCCTCTATCGTGGTTTTAATATCTATTTTTTCCTCTTTCATTCTCTCTTCAAAGCTGTATCAAAGATACAAATCGTGCAAATATAGTGAAAAGTTAGGGACTTTTCAAATTAAAAATTAAGAATTGAGAATTAAGAGTTGGTTTTTGAGGCTTTTAGCCATTGGCTATTATTGGCTATTAGCTGATTTTTTTTGCACTTTTTAGAATTAGTCGCTATATTTGCAGTGCAGAAACCGTAAAACAAGATTTGCCTATGAAACATTAGCGTATTTTACTACGCACATTTAAGACATATTGGAAAAGCGTTTTAGCTTTATTCTTTTGCTTTGGAAGTTTGGCGACTGTTAAAAGACAAAAAGGAATAATAGTTGAGATGCTCGTACTGAACGGTGCGGGCTTTTTAGTTATTCTTTTGTCAGGGTTACGCCAAACACCCCAAAGCGAGGATTCTAATTAGTGCCGCGCTTTTTTTTGTGCGTATTTATGAAACATCAAAGGCGCTAACGGAGTATCTGAAAAGCCGCTAAGTGAGTAAGAGAAAAGATATTACAAGAAAAAACTTAAATATTATGAAAACATTAAAGACAATTATTGCATGTTTGATATTGGCAATTTCGTGCGTTGCATTTGTTGGTTGCAACAAAGATAAGGACAGTGACAGTAAAGGTAGCTCAAATTCGATAGTAGGAACATGGCGTTCTGGCGAAAATATGTATGGTGATTTTACAATATATACCTTCAATGCAGATGGTACATATTCTGAGCGCTCTGTTAGTTATAATAACAATTACGATGAAACTTGGTACGGAACCTATTTGTTTGAGCCTCCATACCTAACACTATATGATGAAGCATCTTCTTACCCTTATACCATTCGTGTCACCATGAATGGAAATACGATGATGATGGATGGCGATGTCTATTATCGTCAGTAGGCAGGTTTCCCATTGCATCAAACACCCTCCGCTCATTACTCTGCGGAGGGTATTTTTGTATGGACGCAGATTGTTTAAGGGTTTGTAAGGGATTTACAGCGCAGTAAAATGGCATGCGCTCGTTGCACTCGCTGAATAACAACTAATGGCAGTCGTTCGCTTACGCTCACTGAATGGCAAATGCGCCTATCATTAAGCAGTCTTGCGGACTGCGCTGCCATTAAATGCCATTAAGGGCTGAAAGCCCGAATGTCATTCAATGCCATCAAAATTGACGCAATCCATAAAAATAGCTAATGGCTAAAAGCTAATGGCCAAAAATCGTAAATGATTAGGCTATTTTTGTGCGTTACGCAGTGGTGTAAAGCGGAGTTTACTCGGCGTAAATGAGCATTTGCACCGCAAGTAAGGTGCAAAAAGAGCCAATCAGAACGATTTTTGCAGGTTTTTTGTATCTTTGCCACGAAAAGAGAGAAAAACAACTATGAAAAACTTTTTGGAATTGGTTACCGAGCGTTACTCGGCTCGTGCATATAGCGACCGCAAAGTGGAGCAGGAGAAGATTGACTATATACTTGAATGTGCGCGACTTGCGCCTTCGGCAGTGAATTTTCAGCCATGGAAATTCATTATCGTAGAGAGCGAAGAGAAGCGCACCGCCCTACACGCCTGCTATGCGCAGGAGTGGTTTCAGCAGGCACCGCTATATATCGTAGTTTGTGGCGACCACTCGCAGTCGTGGACACGCAAACGCGACGGTCACGACCACGCCGATATTGATGCAGCGATAGCAACCGAGCATATCTGCTTGGCAGCGACAGAGGTAGGTCTTGGCTCGTGCTGGGTATGCAACTTCCGCCCGCAGGTGGTAAATGAGGTACTCGGACTCGAAGGCGACATCTATCCCGTAGCGATAGTTCCACTCGGCTATGCCACCGACACCCCAACCCTCAAAAAGCGAAAGGCGTTAGATGAGATAGTAGAAAAGCGATGAGTTGCCTCATCGCTTTTCTTATTATGTTGTGCGAACTCTGAGATTCATCACGGCGCAACCTTTCTGGGGGCGCAGTCTATGACTGCTTTATGGGGACGGGCGTTCCGCCCTTACTGGGGGGCGCTCACTTCGTTCGCTTTATGGGGTGCGCTGTAAGTTTCAACTACCCTCTACTCACTAATTAAAAGTTTTGCGCTTTCCGTTTTCCGTTTTCCGTTTATTTCAGCGTTACCCACGCCTGAATAGCGTAGTGGTCGGACAAACACTTAATATCGCGATTCTCGCCTGTTGGGCGCTTCTTCTTCGGATTATTGGCAAGTGCAGCCTGAAATTTAGCCTCCTTGGCAGCCTCCTCCTCAGCAGTAGGCGTACGATAGTAGTGATATGTAAGGACTCCCCAACGGCTAACCTTCAACTTCTTCGAAACGAAGAGGTGGTCGATACGCTGTGTGGTGTAGCGGCGAGGATTGAAGCCGTTGAATGTTCCCGTAGGCTCAAAACGATACTTCGCCACTTCGTACGAATCCTTTACCACCTTGCTTGTTGCCAACACCTTATAGCTCTCGCTATTTTGCGTTACATTGTAGTCGCCCGAGATTATTACAGGAGTACCTTTGCACACCTTTTTCACATAGCTTACAATCTGTTTCGAAGCTTCCAAACGGGCCTGAACGCCTCGATGGTCGAAGTGAACATTCAAGAAATAGAACCTCTTACCCGTAGCCTTATGCTTGAACAAGCCCCACGAACATATACGCTTATGTCTTGCATCCCAGCCCTTCGAAGGCACATTAGGGGTTGGAGAGAGCCAAAAAGTACCACCGTCCAACTTCTCCACAACTTCTTTGCGGTAGAATACAGGGCAAAATTCGCCTCTATCGTCACCATGGTCACGACCTACACCAATATACTCATAATCAGGTAATCGCTCCACCATATCATCGAGTTGCTTCTTCCTAACCTCCTGCGCCCCGAAAACATCAAACGCTTCGAGGTTAATCATATCGCAAAGTTGGTCTTTACGGTCGTCCCAACCGTTGAATTTCGAATAGTCGCCTTTCTTCGGGCGTTCCTGTCCCTCTTTGAGCGGACCACTTGTGCGGATATTAAACGAACCGACATTCAACTCCTGCGCCGATGCCGAGAGGGTTGCAAGCGCAACAATTAATCCCAAAATAGATTTTCTCATAATCTGCTATTTTTTAGTCTTCTTTCCCGTCTTCTTCAATGTAATCCACGACTGGATTGCATAGTGATCAGAGATACACTTCGAATCACGATTTTCTCCCTTAATTTCCCTTGGAGCGAGGGTATCCATAGCCTCCTCGTCTGCCTTCATATCGCGGAAGTAGTGGTAAGTCAATACTCCATAGCGGCTAACCTTAACATCGTTAGTCACGAAAATATGGTCGATACGATATGTAGTGTAGCGGCGAGGATTGAAGCCGTTGAATGTTCCGGTAGGGGCAAAACGATACTTTGCGATATCGTATGTATCACGGAATAGACCACTTTCGACAAAGACCTTGTATGCTGCGCTATTCTGATGAACATTGTAGTCACCTACAACGATTACATTCTCGCCCTTGCAATTCTCCTTTACCCAATCTACAATCAACTTTGCACCCTCCATCTGGGCAGTCTTGCCCTTATGGTCGAGGTGGGTAGAGATGAAGTAGAAACGAGCCTTATCGCTCTTGCGCTGGAAGTAACCCCACGAGCAGATACGGCGACATGCACCATCCCAGCCCTTCGACACCTCATTAGGGGTTTCCGACAACCAGAATGTTCCGCTGTTGAGCAACTTAAACTCCTTTTTGCGGTAGAATACAGGACAAAACTCACCCTTCTCCTTACCATCATCACGCGCTACGCCGATGTACTCATAATCAGGCAAATTCTCCACCATATAGTCCAACTGGGCCTTGCGTACCTCCTGCGCTCCGAATACATCGAATGCTTCGAGGTTAATCATATCACAAAGCAGGTCTTTGCGGTCGTCCCAACCATTAAACTTCGAGTAATCACCCTTCTTAGGGCGCTCACGACCAGGTCGAAGCGGACCTCCATTACGGACATTAAACGAACCAACATTCAACTCCTGTGCAACTGCGGTAAAGGCAAATAATGCTGCCACAGCACAAATAAAAACTCTTTTCATAATTTTGTTATTTTTAGATAGTTAGTATTTGAAATCTCTAATTTCGGTCTCTCATTGAATATGCCAAACACCGCGGATCCCGACCCCGACATCGAGGCATATACCGCCCCTGCATCAAGCATCTTCTTCTTCAACTCGGCAATGGTTGGATGCGCCTCGAAAATATGGGGTTCAAAGTCATTCTTTACAACCAACTGCCACTCCACTATCGGTTTTCTCAATGCCTCTGCCAATCGTAGCGCAGGCATAGCAGGTTTCACTCCCGAATAAGCCTCTTTGGTCGAAACACCCTCTTCGGGCTTCGCAATAGCAATATATTTGCCTTGCAACGGCAACTCTATCGGCGTCATCTTCTCGCCACGCCCCTCACATAGCTGCGGAGTATTGCGCACAAAGAAGGCTGTATCGCTACCAATCATTGCCGCCACCTCAATCAGCTGTTCCTCACTCAAATCGAGTTCATAGAGTTCGTTCAATGCCAAAATCACAGCAGTAGCATCGCTCGATCCTCCGCCCAAGCCTGCACCGAAAGGCACACGCTTATCAAGGAGTATCTTCACCTCGCCAACGCCATACAATTGTTGCATCAGTCGCAATGCCTTCATACAGAGGTTATTCTCCGCATCGCAATCAACCATCAATCCCCTCTGCTCAAAATATGACACCCCCTCAACACGCTCAACCTCGACAATATCATACAACTCCGAAACGGGCAACATTACCGTTTCGAGGTCATGAAATCCATCTTCACGGCGGCGAAGAACATTAAGTCCGAGATTTATTTTGCAGTTGGCGCGACAAATCATACTACAAAGATAGGTATATTTTTCGAGAAAAAGAGCATTTTCTCAAAAAAATACACTACCTTCGCAACTATGGAACATAAGTTACTCGATGCACTGAAAAAGTATTGGCACTACGACTCGTTTCGCCCTATGCAACGCGAGGCAATAGAGTCCGTATTGTCGGGGCGCGATACGCTCGTACTTATGCCTACGGGAGGAGGTAAATCTGTTATCTATCAGCTTCCCACACTTGTAAGCGAAGGTCTTTGCATCGTTATAACGCCTCTTATCGCCTTAATGAAGGACCAAGTGGACAGACTGCGCCGTATGGGTATCCCTGCCGTAGCAGTACATTCAGGATTATCAGCCCGACAGATAGATATCGCACTCGACAACTGCGTATATGGCGACACAAAGTTCCTGTATGTTGCACCCGAGCGACTCACTAGCGAATCGTTCCGCTTGCGAGTGGATAGAATGAATATCACTCTGCTTGCCGTAGATGAGGCTCACTGCATCTCGCAATGGGGTTACGACTTCCGCCCATCATACCTACAAATCAAAGAGTTACGACAGTTAATACCCGACACTCCCGTATTGGCTCTTACAGCCTCTGCGACACCTCGCGTAGCCGAGGATATTATGACACAGCTCCTATTCGCGGAGAGGAATGTTTTGCAATCATCATTCCTACGCCCTAACCTATCATACAGTGTGCGGAAGACCGATGACAAAAATGGGCAGCTGATGCGCATCGTACGCAATGTTGCAGGTAGTGGCATAGTATATGTTCGTAAACGCGACACTGCCGAGGAGGTTGCCAAATATCTCATTGCCAAAGGGGAGTCGGCATCATTCTATCACGGAGGTCTTCCAAATGCCGAGCGAGCAATACGCCAAGATGAATGGATTGAGGGCAAAACCCGCATTATGGTGGCTACCAACGCCTTCGGCATGGGTATTGACAAGCAGGATGTGCGTTTTGTTGTTCACTACACAATGAGCGACTCGCTCGAATCGTACTATCAGGAGGCAGGGCGTGCTGGGCGTGACGGCAAGCGTAGTTATGCGGTAATTATGATGGAATCAACAGACGAATATCGCATACAACGCACCTTCGAAAGTGAGTTTCCCGATATCGAACTCGTACGCTCGGTATATAATGAGCTCGGCTCATTCCTTGGCGTGGCGATAGGTGATGGAGCAAACAGCTCGTTCGTCTTTAATATCCACAAGTTCTGTGCCCACACAAAGTTGTTTATCACCACCATTCAGGGTATTCTCAAACTCTTGGAAATGAATGGATATATCACCCTTGTAGAGGAGAGTGAACACCCTGCACGACTGCGTTTTATGGTGACGCGAGATGAACTCTACCAAATCAAGATGGAGAACGAAACAGAGGAGAATATTTTACGCTACATATTACGACTCTATCCGGGCGTATTCTCCGAGTTCCGACCTATTGATGAAATGGAGATTGCCGACTGCGCAAAGTGTTCTCACGAGGAGGTGCATAATCTACTGAAACGATTGTGGCGCACGAATGTAATCCGCTACATTCCAACCAATCACGATCCTATGATTTTCCTCAACGAGGAGCGACTTCCTGCTCGCGACCTCTACATTGCACCTTCGACCTACGCCCAGCGCAAGGCTTTGATGAAGGAGCGATTTAACCATATTCTACACTATGCCAACGAGGAGGAAGAGTGTCGCAGTCGCATTATCGAGCAGTACTTCTGCGAGAGTATGTCAGAGCCGTGCGGCATCTGCGACAACTGCCTCGCCCGCAAACGAAGAGAGAAGGATATAGAGAGTAGCTCTTACGAGGAGCAGATAGTATCACTTCTCGCCACCAAGCCAATGGACATCAAAGAGTTGGTATCACATATCAAAGGCTACGATATGGCTATTGTTGAGTGTATCGACAAACTTTTAGAGAGGGGAATACTGAAAACAGAAAACGGAAAAGTTTTCATCAGTGAAGAGTGAATAGATAGTAGATAGGAGTTAATTCTCAATTAACCCTGCTATGCAGGCTTTTCCTCCTTGCGGCTCGGCAAAGTGTGCAAGCACCCTCTGCTCTCGCTCCGCAGCGTCGGTTCTTAATTCTTAATTCTCAATTTCCCCCGACACCCTGTCGAAACAAAATCGCAAAGTGGCTAAAATCGCCTAAAAAGGGGCAAAAATCGCATTTTTGAGAAAATTATTTTTCTAAACCTGCATTTTTCGAAAACAAAAGTTGATTATTCGCAAAATAATCGCTATTTTTGCGCATATTATTATAGGAAACAAAACACAAACTAAATAATAAAACACTATGATTGAGAATGAAGAGAAAGTAACTCCGGTTGGTCGTATTGAGCGCATCAATATCGAAGACCACATGAAGGAGTCCTACATCAACTACTCGATGTCGGTTATCGTATCGCGTGCGTTGCCCGATGTTCGAGATGGCTTGAAACCTGTTCATCGCCGAATCCTCTTCGATATGGATTCGCAGTTGCACCTCTACCACGACAAGCCAACCCGTAAGTCGGCGCGTATTGTCGGAGATGTACTCGGTAAGTTCCACCCACACGGTGACTCGTCAGTTTACGATGCAATGGTGCGTTTGGCACAGCCTTGGGCTATGCGTTACCCACTCGTTGAAGGTCAGGGTAACTTCGGTTCGATGGACGGTGACTCGCCTGCGGCAATGCGTTACACCGAGGCGCGTATGCAGAAGATTACCGATGAGGTTATGGCCGATATCGACAAGGATACTATCGATTGGACCATGAACTTCGATGATACCGAGAAGGAGCCTACCGTACTCCCTACAAAGATTCCGTTGTTGCTCGTGAATGGAGCAAGCGGTATTGCCGTAGGTATGGCGACAAATATGGCACCTCACAACCTCTCGGAGGTTATCGATGCTTGTTGCGCATACATCGACAACACAGAGTGCACTTGCGAGGATTTGCTTCACTTTGTAAAGGGTCCCGACTTCCCTACGGGCGCACTTATATACGGTTACGAGGGTGTTAAAGAGGCTCTCTTGACAGGTCGTGGTCGCGTAGTTATGCGTGCACGCCACGATATCGAGACCACCTCAACAGGTCGTCAGCAACTTATCTTCACCGAGATACCTTACATGGTAAACAAGCAGGAGATGATTAAGCACATCGCAACCCTTACGAAGGAGGGACGCTTGGAGGGTATCGCTGATGTAAATGATGAGTCAGACCGCAGTGGTACTCGCGTAGTTGTAACCTTGAAGCAGGATGCAGTAGCAAATGTTGTGTTGAATATGTTGTTCAAGCACACCGAGTTGCAGAGTTCGTTCTCGGTGAACAACATCGCATTGGTAAATGGTCGCCCACAGGTTTTGAACCTACTCGACCTTATCCGCCACTTCGTAGAGCATCGTCACGAGGTTGTGGTACGCCGCAGCCGCTTCGATTTGCGCAAGGCGGAGGAGCGTATGCACATCGTACAAGGTTTGCTTATCGCACAAGACAACATTGATGAGGTTGTGCAGATTATCAAAACTTCAAAGAGTGTTGACGAAGCAAAGGCAACCCTCTCGGAGCGTTTCGGATTGAGCGATTTACAGGCAGCCGCTATCGTAGAGATGCGATTGAGCGCATTGGTAGGATTAGCTCGTGAGAAGCTCCAAAACGAGCACGATGAGTTGCAAAAGACTATCGACTACCTCACAGCCGTACTCGGCAGCGAGGAGATGCAGCTCGGCATCGTGAAGGAGGAGTTGCTCGAAGTGAAGGAGAAGTATGGCGATGAGCGCCGTTCGGAGATTGTTTACGCTTCGGAGGAGTTCAACCCTGAGGACTTCTATGCTGACGAGGATATGGTTATCACCATCTCGCACCTCGGTTATATCAAGCGTACATCGTTGGCTGACTACCGCACCCAAAACCGTGGTGGCGTAGGTATGAAGGGCTCGGCTACCCGCGATGAGGACTTTATCGAGCATATCTATGTCGCTTCGATGCACAACACGATGATGTTCTTCACCGAGAAAGGTCGTTGCTTCTGGTTGAAGGTTTACGAAATTCCGGAGGGAACTCGCTCATCGAAGGGTCGTGCTATCCAGAATATCATCAACATCGAGCCAGACGACAAGGTGCGTGCTTACATCAACTGCAAGAAGTTGAACGATGAGGAGTATATCAACTCCAACTATATTATAATGTGTACCAAGAACGGTACTGTCAAGAAGACCAAGTTGGAGGCGTACTCGCGACCTCGTACCAACGGTATCAACGCTATCGAGATTCGTGAAGGCGACCGTCTTATCGAGGCTAAACTGACAAGCGGCTCGGCAGAGGTTATGATTGCTACTCGCGAGGGTAAGGCAATCCGCTTCAACGAGGCAACAGTTCGTGAGGTAGGTCGTACCTCGATTGGTGTGCGTGGTGTATCGCTCGAAGGCGACAACGAGGCGATCGGTATGATTTGCATTGAGCCAGAGTCAAACGAGGATGTACTCGTACTCTCGGCAAATGGTTACGGAAAGCGTACCGACTTGGAGGAGTATCGTATCACAAATCGTGGAGGTAAGGGTGTCAAGACTATCAACATCACCGAGAAGACCGGAGAGTTGGTGGCTATCAAGGCGGTAACCGATGACAACGATTTGATGATTATCAACCGTTCGGGTATTACAATCCGCACCTCTATCGAGCAGATTCGTGTAGCAGGTCGTGCAACGCAGGGTGTACGCATCATCAACCTCCGCGAGGGCGATGAGATTGCATCTGTTGCAGTAGTTCCTGTAACTGACGAGGAGGAACTCGCAGAGGGAGCAGTAGCAGAGGGAGCAGAGAACACTGCCGAAGCACCTACTACCGAGGCTACAAACGAAAATGAACAATAACAAACAAACATTAACCGTTATAACAGTATGAAAAGGATTATAACATTAGCAGTAGTATTTGCGACATTGGCTATGCCTGTTGCTACTGCACAGAAGATTAACGATGCTGCATTCAAGGCAAAGTTGGAGAAGAGTAACGCCGAAATCGCCAACCCAAAGAAGGCGGGCAAGTCGGCTACATGGTTCAATCGTGGTAAGTTGTGTGCCGATGCGATTATGGCTCCTGCAAAGAGCCTCTTCTCGGGACTCGATATCAACATGCTGGCGATGACTATTGGCACTGCACCAAGCGAGGTTAAAGACAACATCTACTCCTTCGATTGGATTGATGTCTATGCCAAGGACAATAAGGTTTTGGCATGGAAGGTAAAGAAAGAGGTGTTACCAAACGCCTTCGAGTTGGCAAAGGAGGCATTTGCAAAGGCTTATGAGTTGGACTCTGCATCTGCCCCAAAGATTAAGACTGCATTGGATGCGCTCATCAACTACTATTCGGAGTTGGGCTCGCGTAGCCTCGATATTACTGAGTACGAGACCGCTATCGATGTCTATCTCAAAGCGGTAGAGTTGCAGAAGCACCCTGCTATCGGCAAGGAGGACCCTCGCTACTACTTCTTTGCAGGTCAGTTGGCTGCATTCCTCGGAGCGCAGAACAACAAGTACTTTGCAGATGGCGAGAAGTATCTCACAAAGGCTCTCGACCTCGGCTACAAAGATGACCAAGGCAACCTCTACTACTTCCTCTTCCACTGCTACTATGGTCAGCGTGCAGCCAACAAGGAGTATGTGATAAAGGCAAAGAATGCATTGTTGGAGGGCATCGAGAAGTATCCACGCAACGAGCGTATTATGGAGGGATTAATTCAGCTCTACACCTCGGAGGAGGGCATAGGAAACCCAGCCGACTTGGTGGAGCGCATTGATAAGATGCTCACCGAGAAGCCTGACAATGCCGATTTGTGGTTTGCTCGCGGTCAGGTTTTCTTCAAGTTGAAGAACTTTGACGAGTGTATTAATTCGTTCCTTAAAATCAACGACTTGAAGCCAAACGACTACGACACTAACTTCTATCTCGGTTACTTCTATATGGCAAAGGGCGATGAGGCTAACCGTGCATTCAATGCTCGCCTCGACAGCATCAACTCACAAGAGGAGTATCAGGCAGGCTTGAAGGAGGTAAATGCTGCCTATATGAAGTCGTTGCCTTGGTTAGAGAAGGCAATGTCGTTGAAGCCAGATAGCGTAGATTGCGCCGAGTATTTGAAAGTACTCTGCTTCCGTCTCCGCAACGAGGAGGGTATCATGGATAAGTACAACAAGTACAACGCCATCTTCAAGAAGTTGAAGGGTATTCAATAATTATATTACGCAATAAAAGGCTATTCCTACGCAATAGGAGTAGCCTTTTTTGCATAGAACCAACAACACAATGAAAAAGATTCTATTCGTAGCGACAGTTTTGACATTAGCAGTATCGAGTGTCTGCGCCAAACCGAAGTATCTAAAAGATTGGCAAAATGGCTATTTGGATATTCATCATATCAGCACAGGCAGGGGCAGTGCTATATTCTTTGTACTCCCTGACGGAACACGACTACTTGCCGATGCGGGAGATTTGGGTGACCCTTCGCGTTGGACACATAAGGAGATTATGCCGGCAGTACCGGATGCAAGCAAAACTCCTGCCGAGTGGATTGCCCGCTATATCGAACACTTCTCGAAGCCATTGAACAGAGATTTGTATCTCGACTATGCGATGATCACCCACTTCGACACCGACCACTACGGAATGCTCGACCATACGGCTATCACCGTGGAAGGTAAGCCATATAAATATACAGGTATGACGCATCTTGCAAACCTTGTGCCTGTTCGCACAATGATTGACCGAGGCTATCCTACCTACGACTACCCTACTCCCGAGCGTTTCCGCAAGCGCAATGGCAAATTATTCGCCAATTACGAAAAATTCATAAAGGAGCGCGAGAGCTTGGGATTGAAGAATGAGCAGTTCTGCGTAGGCTCGGACAAACAGCTCGTACTAAAAAACGATGCTTCGGCATTCCCCACATTCCGCATTCAGAACATTGCCGGCAATGGTAAAATTTGGACAGGTATAGGCAATAAGGTACGCAACATCGTACCGGCTAGTGCTCCGAAGGGGGCTGCACTGAACGAGAACTCATCGAGTTGCGTATTCCGTCTTGAATATGGCGATTTCGCCTACTATCTTGGAGGTGATATCGGCGGAACATATTCTCGCAAAAAGAACAACTATTGGGCAGATGCACAAACACCTGTAAGCAAGGTTATAGGCACAGTAGATGTTGCCGTGGCAGACCATCACGGACAAGCCGATTCGATGAACAAGAATCTTCTGAATGCCCTCAACGCAAATGTTATCGTTGTGCCGGTTTGGGATTTGTATCACCCACATCCGAGAGCGATGCAGCGTATTGTAGATAATGGTGTACCGATGGTCTATCCGGTAGGTATTACCACACAGCGTCTAAACGAGTTGCGCGAGAAGGGACTTGCAGACCCAATTCGCAAGGATGGACACATTGTTGTTCGCGTATTCAACGGTGGCAAGAAGTATCAGATATTCGTCTTGAATGACCGCTCACTCAACTATGAGATAATCCAGCAGTCGAAGGTCTTTAAGGCGCGAGGTAATCGCAAATAAATAGAGTGAGCCTGCCTAACAAGTGAAAAGTTAGACAGGCTCTTTAATTTAGACCGCAAAAAATCGGAATAAGAATGAGATTCTATTCTGCAACCAAAAGAACAAATTTAATTAGACGATTTATAGGCATAGAAGATTGCGATTAAGTCGAGAGCTGAAAAAAACATAAAGCGCACCCTATACACCTATAATTTCTTGTCAGAAGTCGTGAGATGTGGTGCATCGCAAAAGAAGGAAGGTTGCAAAACACAACCTTCCGTTCAAGCTATTTGAAAAATCGTCAATTATTGAGCTATTTTTGTGCAAAGCAAGGCGATGAAAGCGCAGCATAGTAAACCTATGTGAGCATTTCAGCGTCCGCTGATTTGTGCAAAAAGAGCCAATAAGAACGATTTTACTAGTTTTTCTTGGGTTTTGGAGCCAGAATCATATTCATCTTCTTACCCTCCAACTGTGGCATAACCTCAACCTTGGCAATCTCTTCGAGAGCTTGCGCAAAGCGAAGAAGAAGAATCTCGCCCTGCTCCTTGAAGACGATACTTCTGCCTCGGAAGAATACATAGGCCTTAACCTTTGCACCCTCCTTGATAAAGTTCTCAGCATGACGGAGCTTGAAGTTGAAGTCGTGCTCATCGGTCTGCGGACCAAAACGAATCTCCTTGATCACAATCTTGGTCTGCTTCGCCTTAATCTCCTTCTGCTTCTTCTTCTGTTGATAGAGGAACTTCTGGTAATCGACAATACGACATACCGGAGGTTGTGCATTAGGAGAGATTTCAACGAGGTCTAACTCCATCTCGTCTGCAAGTTGCAGAGCCTTCGAGATAGGCACAACAAGGTTTGGCTCGACATTGTCGCCTACGATGCGGACAGTGTCGGCTGTAATCTCTTCATTGATTCGATGTGGGTTCTCCTTCTCGGGACGGCGTCCGCGAGGAGCATTGCCCGGACGAGCTCCTGCCGGGCGTGGCGTAAACGGTTTGAATCCTGCCATTAGCTTTCAGCTAAATTAAAAATTAAAAATTAAGAATTAAGAATTATACTTTTTTGCATTCTATATTGCTTCTACCTCTTTTGCAACGAGGTCATTCATATATTTTGCATACTCTTCGAGTGTCATCGAGCCCTTATCGCCCTCGCCCTGTGCGCGGACAGATACGGTACGCTCGGCAGCCTCCTTCTCGCCAACAATCAAGAGGTAAGGGATACGCTTCAACTCGTTGTCGCGAATCTTACGACCAATCTTCTCGTTGCGGTCATCAATCTGCGCACGAACATCGCGCTCGTTCAAGTATGCAACAACCTCCTCGGCATAAGCATTATACTTCTCCGAAATTGGGAGTACTACTGCTTGATCAGGAGCGAGCCACAATGGGAACTTACCTGCGGTATGCTCCAATAATACTGCCACAAATCGCTCCATCGAACCAAATGGCGCACGGTGAATCATAATTGGGCGGTGGAGCTTGTCGTCAGCACCCTTATAGGTCAAGTCGAAACGCTCCGGAAGGTTGTAATCCACCTGAATAGTACCCAACTGCCAACTACGACCAAGAGCATCTTTCACCATAAAGTCGAGTTTCGGACCATAGAATGCAGCCTCGCCATACTCAACCACGGCGTTCATACCCTTATCCTTACAAGCCTGAATAATAGCCGACTCAGCCTTCTCCCAATTCTCGTCAGAGCCGATATACTTCTCCTTATTATTAGGGTCGCGCAACGAAATCTGTGCCGTATAGTTCTCGAACTTCAAGGTCTTGAAGATGTAGAGCACGATATCCATAACCTTCTCGAACTCCTCCAAAAGTTGGTCAGGGCGAACAAAGAGGTGGGCATCATCTTGGGTAAATGCACGCACACGAGTCAATCCGTGCAACTCGCCCGACTGCTCGTAGCGACAAACAGTACCGAACTCCGCCAAACGAACAGGGAGGTCCTTGTACGAGTGAGGCTTGCTACGATAAATCTCGCAGTGGTGAGGGCAGTTCATCGGTTTAAGCAAGTACTCCTCGCCCTCGATTGGGGTGTGGATAGGCTGGAACGAATCCTTACCATACTTTGCATAGTGTCCCGAAGTAACATACAAGTCCTTATTTCCAATCGGAGGGGTAATTACAGGCTGATAGCCATACTGCTTCTGAATCTTACGCAAGAAACGCTCCAAGCGGTCGCGCAACTCTGCGCCCTTTGGCAACCAGAGTGGCAAACCCTGACCTACGCGTTGCGAGAAGGTGAACAACTCCAACTCCTTGCCCAACTTGCGGTGGTCGCGCTTCTTTGCCTCTTCGAGCAGTGCGAGATACTCATCGAGCATCGACTTCTTCGGGAACGATACACCATAGATACGGGTGAGCATCTTATTCTTCTCGTCACCACGCCAATATGCGCCCGCTACCGAGGTCAATTTTATAGCCTTGATATGACCTGTGTGTGGAATATGCGGACCACGACAGAGGTCTGTGAATGTACCATTTGTGTAGAACGAGATTGTACCATCTTCCAAGTCCGAAATCAACTCGCACTTGTACTCATCGCCCTTCTCGGTGAAGGTTTTAAGTGCATCGGCTTTCGATACTTCGGTGCGCACCAACTCCTCCTTCTGACGAGCCAACTCGGTCATCTTTGCCTCAATCTTTGCGAGGTCTGCCTCCAAGATTGGTGTTGGCGAATCGACATCGTAGTAGAAGCCCTGCTCGATAGCCGGACCGATACCGAACTTAATGCCCGGATACAACGCCTGCAACGCCTCTGCCAAGAGGTGCGAAGAGGTGTGCCAGAAGGCATGCTTACCCTCTGCATCGTCCCACTTAAAGAATTTAATTGCGCAATCCTGCGCCAATGCGTGCGACATATCTACGGTCGCACCATCTACCGAAGCAGCCAGACAGTCCGCAGCTAAACGAGGGCTGATACTCTCTGCAACTTGGTAGGCTGTTACCCCCTGCTCGAACTCACGAACCGAGCCATCGGGAAACGAAACTTTAATCATACTGCTTTTAAGTTTTTTTATTTGTTTATGTTTTGCGCCTTCACAGCTCCACAATCACGAGACGGATTACTGCTCAGTTGCGCTAAATTTTAGTTTTCTTCTATTGCTTTAAGGTCGTGCATCGACACATCTCGACCTTTTTCGCGCTCAAAATGTTCGAGAGGATTGCGGCTCCAAAACTTGTAGTCGTTACGGCGGCGAACAATATCTATCGCCTCGTAAATCGCATTGCGCATCGACTGTGCATCTGCCAAATCCTTGCCCGCAATATCGAATGCCGTGCCATGGTCAGGCGAGGTGCGAACGATATTCAATCCTGCCGTAAAATTTACGCCATCAGGCGATAGCGCCTTAAATGGTGCAAGTCCTTGGTCGTGATACATTGCAAGTATTGCATCGTACTTTTTATATCCCCCACTTGCAAACAAGCCATCTGCCGCCATAGGTCCGAATGCCAAAACTCCCTGCTTCGATGCCTCTTGTATTGCAGGGCGGATAATCTGCTCCTCCTCCAAGCCGAGCAAGCCGCCATCGCCAGCGTGAGGATTTAGCGACAACACGGCAATACGAGGTTCTACAACCCCGAAATCCTGCTTCAAAGTTTGACGCAACGCCACAAGCGAAGCGGTAATCTTCTCTGCCGAGAGCGACTCTGCAACCTTATCGACCGGAATATGCACAGTCTGCAACGCCACACGCAACATCTCGCTGCACATAATCATCATCGGCCTGCCCTCTACCTTCGATGCGAAATACTCGGTATGCCCCGTAAAGCCGAAGCCGACCTTCTGCATCGACTCCTTATTAATTGGCGCAGTAACCACCGCAGCCAAATCACCTGCTACGAGGTCTGCACTCGCCTTTTCGAGGGCATCGAGAGCCTGCTTTGCAGCCTCCTCAGTAGCACGGCCCGCCTCTATACGCGTATCATTCGCACCACACTCCACAAGGTTTATTTTACCTCGGCGAGCCTCCGCAGCCGAATTGCAGATATTGAAATGCAACGGCTCCACATCCTCCATGCCACGAGCGTAAAAATCTGCAATATGTTTTGCTCCATACACCACAGGCGTAAACAACTCCACCATCGATGGGTGCGATAATGCTTTGATTATCACCTCCCAACCGATACCGTTGGTATCGCCTTGCGTAATGCCTATTTTATGTTTGTATTCCGACATAAATCTTTCGTTACAAAATCGTTAAGGGTACAAAGTTATAAATTTTCCCGATAATTTTTAATTATCGACACATTTTTTTGCAAAATTACAACATTTCGCCTCTTTTTATTACCTTTGCAGAAAATTGTAAACGAAAATCAATAAGCGTATGAAGGTCAGACACATCTCTGTTTTGGTACTCTTGCTCCTCGTGGCAGACCAGATTTTGAAAATTTGGGTTAAAACACATTTCCATTTAGGAGAGGCTTTGATTGTCATTCCCGATTGGTTTCAGTTGCTCTTCGTGGAGAATAACGGTGCAGCATTCGGTATGCAGATAGCCTCGGCAGGCGGTTTCGATTGGGGCAAACTCGCACTCTCACTCTTCCGCATTCTGCTTGTTGGAGGTTTGTGCTACTACACCTACACCCTTTCACGCCAAAAGGCTCCGACAGGAGTACTTGTGGGTTTGGCACTTATCATCGCCGGTGCACTCGGAAATATCCTCGATAGTGCATTCTATGGTCTGATATTTTCAGCCTCTACCCCTATGCAAATTGCTGAATTTGGCGGCTCGTACGCTCCATTTATGATGGGCAAGGTGGTCGATATGTTCTACTTCCCACTCTTTCAATGGGAGAACCACCCAGAATGGCTCTCGTTCCTCTTCGACTCGCGCGGATACTTCTTTGGACCTGTATTCAACCTTGCCGACTCTTATATCTCGGTAGCGGTGGTCTATATGTTGATTTTTCAATATAAATTCTTCAAATAGAAATCATTGGCTATGTTAAAGCCTATTCCTAAATTTATATATAGCAAAGCAAATCAGATTTTTATGGTGCTTTTTGTGCCATTCTTTGCCTTGATATTCATAAACCTATACCGCCCGCTCGACTTCGACCGCATTGACGATAGCTTTCTGCGAGCATTCGATATCTCGCGCGAGGCTCGTGTGCAACTTATTGCCCTGATAATGGTGTTAGGTGGTATGGTTATCGCCGCAGCAAGCCGAGCAATTATGGGCTTCTACACCAAACGCCGCACGATGACCTATATCGATTATATCGTCTGGATATTTGGTGAATTGCTGGCTATGGTTACGGCATTGACGCTCGCTACACTCCTGACCGACACCACAAAGACGATCACCGAGATATTCAAAAATTCATTCGTCAAAACATTTCTGATTGTCTTTATCCCCTACGCCTTGTGCTACATCTACTTCATTTGGCAGGAGAATATGCGCGAATTAAAGGAGCTGCGCAAACAGATAGAACGCGATGAGACAGTACTGCAAAAGGCGTATGTACAGATTTTTGACGAAAAGGGAGAGATGCGTCTATCGGTACGCCGCGAAAATCTCGTTATGATAGAGTCGGCAGATAATTATGTTTGTATCTACTACCTCAACGGCGACAAGAGCAAAAAGACTATGGTACGAAACACATTGAGTCGAGTAGCAGAACACCTAAACGGCAGTCGTATCGTGCGATGTCATCGCTCTTACATGGTAAATCTCGACCACGCGAAGGTATTGCATCGCGACAAGGAGGGTGTATTCATAGAACTCGGCATAGAGGGCATACCGGATATACCTATTTCGCGAACTTATGCAGATAATGTTCGAGAATGGCTTGTTGATAGGGATTAGGGGCGAGTGGCGAAAATTAAAATTTAGCCACTTATTTTATAGTTTTATCCCCTATAAGAATTTCACCCCTAAACAGTGTTGATTATACCTTAAATTTTTCGGTTCGGATATTGCTCCCGATATTTGCAATATCAAAACAAAATCTAAACCGAAACAATGAGACATTATCTTGACCGTTTGCAAGAGTCGATGATTGCCAAGTGGAATACAGAGGCGCTATCCGACTACAAAGGAGAGACTTTTACATTCGCAAATTTCGCAACCGAAATAGCCCGCTTACACACCATTTACCATATTCTCGATGTGAAGGCAGGAGATAAAGCCGCACTTGCAGCAAAGAATAGTTCGCGTTGGGCTATGGCGTTCCTCGCCACTACGACCTATCGCGCAGTAGCGGTACCTATTCTCTGCGACTTTACGCCCGAAGCGATTACAAACCTTACCGCCCATTCGGATAGCGTTGTACTATTTACCGAGCCGAAGATTTGGGAGGAGATGGAGGTCGAGCAGTTGACGGAAGTTCGTATCGTAATAAATTTGGAAGACTACTCCATTCTCTATATTCAAGACAGAGCAAAGCGGAGCGAAATTGAGGAGGCGCTCTCGAAGATACCTGCCGTCTATCCCGAAGAGATGAAGCACGAGGTGGTTAAATATGGAGAGTTGAGCCTTGATGACCTCGCCATTATCAACTATACATCTGGTACGACCTCGCAGCCAAAGGGTGTGATGCTCACATCTCGTAATATCTCCACAAATATCGACTTTGCTCTCAACAACATTGCGGTAGAGGAGGGCGATAAGATTATCTCGATGCTTCCACTCGCTCACATGTACGGTATGGCGTTTGAGTTTATCTACCCGATTTGTGGTGGAGGTCATGTCTATTTCCTTGGCAAAACGCCTACTCCGACACTGCTTATGCAGGCATTGGCAGAGGTGAAGCCATATCTGCTTATCACCGTACCTCTCGTTATCGAGAAGATTTTCAAGGGCAAAATTATGCCGATCCTCCAACAGCCTGCGATGCGCGTGCTGACACACACGCCCGGCATAGACCGGCTAATTTACGGCAAGATACGCAAGCAATTGCTTACCACTTTCGGGGGCAACTTGCGCTCGATTATCCTTGGTGGTGCAGCCCTTAACCCTTCGATTGAGAAGGTTATGCGCAAAGTAAAACTACCTTACACGGTGGGCTACGGCATGACCGAGTGTGCGCCACTCCTCTCATACGCCCCTTGGCAATCGTTTAAGGCGGGCTCGTGTGGTCGCGCGGTTGATGGTTTGGAGTTGCGCATCGACTCGACAGACCCACACAAGAAGGTCGGAGAGATTCAGGCAAAAGGCTCGAATGTAACTATTGGCTACTACAAAAATGAGGAGGCTACACGCGCAGCCTTTACCGAGGACGGATTTTTGCGTACGGGCGACCTCGGTATTATCGACAAGCAGGGCAATGTATTTATTAAGGGGCGCAGCAAGTGTATGATTTTGACTGCAAACGGACAGAATATCTATCCCGAGGAGGTAGAAGCAATACTCAATAATCTGCCGCATGTTGCCGAGTCGTTGATTGTGGAGAGGAATAAACATTTGGTGGCTCTTGTTGCTCTGACAGCCGATGATTCAGCTCTTGATGAGGCTACCATAAATGCCGAATTGGAGCAGACTCGCTCGGAAGCAAATACGCTACTTCCGGCATATAGCCAAATCTCGAAAATCGAGATTATGCGCGAAGGTTTTGTGCATACGCCAAAGCACTCGATTAAGCGATTTTTATACAAATAATGTATTAAACATTCTGTATTAAGGGTGTCCGACTTTGTTGCGGCACCTTTTTTTTGTTGTAATTTACCATAATTCTGCATTCTGCATTTTGCATTGTGATTTTTTATTTGTACCTTTGGTGCGGTATATAGATTTGAGCCAAGTGAGAGTTATGAAAAGCAAGGAAGTTATAGCATCTTTGACCGCAGATGTGGAACGACTGATGAAATTGCACGAGAGTGCAATGGCAGAGGTTGTCGCATTGCGCGAAAAGAGTGGCGAGCAGAACGAAAAGATTCGCACCTTGCAGGAACAGCTCCGAGAGGCAAAAGCCGAAGCAGAGAAGGCTGCGCTACACGCAGCAATTGCCGGTAGCGTCTCGAACAAGGCGGCTGCCCGCTCGCATATCAACCGTTTATTGCGGGAGGTTGATAATTGTATAGAGATGGTGTCAAATCGAATATAAACAGACTTTTTTGAGGATTACTATGAGCGAGCGACAATTAAAAATAAAGTTGGACATTGCAGGCAAGCCCTATAAGATGACCATTGATGCTCGTAACGAAGAGATTTATCGTCTGGCCGCTCGCGAGATAAACAACCTTCTATCCGAGGCACAACAGTCGCGCGTAGATGGCTTTGGTGTACAAGACTATCTCGCCATGGTAGCGGTAGATTTGATGATATCCAATATCCATTTGGAGCGCAAAGGCGATGTAGAGGAGAGCGATTTGAAAACCCTCTCGGAGTTGGCAGAGCGTTTGTCGAAGCACCTCGAAAAGTAAAGAAGTAGGTTTATCGGTGTTGCTCCGATTTCTAAGCAACAATGGTTCTTTATTTACAATAGGAATAATACCCGCATGGATTCCTTTCAAACTTTGCGAAACTGAACACTTTTTATATTGGGGTGTACTCCATTATTCAAAATCAGGCCTTGTAGCCCTCACGGGTGAGTACTTCGGTACCGATGGAAGATTGCGATTTTCGGGAGCCTCACAAATGACGATTTTACAGCTTCGTCAAACACAAGTAAAGGAATTCCAATGCGGTTTTTTATTATACGACACACAATTTAGTATTAACTTTAACACAATAGACGAAAGAGAACTATGGAAATGACTATTATCATCGCTATCGCAGCAGTTATCTCGGCTGTTGTCGGAGGTGGCGCAGCATACTACGGAGTAAAACTTCGTGCAAAGGCTATCATTGACAAGGCGGAGCATGACGGCGAGATGCTGAAAAAGGAGAAAGAGATTCAGGCGAAGGAGCGTTTTATGCAGCTCAAAAGCGAGCATGACCGCCATGTAAACGAGCGCAATCAGAAGCTCAACCAGAGCGAACAGCGTGCCAAGCAGTTGGAAAATAATCTGCAAAATCAGCAGCGTGACCTCGACCGTAAGATTGCCGACAACGACCGCTTGAAGGAGAAGATGGAGAGCCAAATTCAGTCGCTTGAAGAGCGCAAGGCTCAACTTGCACAACTTATGAGTGAGCAGAATGCTCGTTTGGAGCAGATTTCGGGTATCAGCTCGGAGGAGGCGAAGAGTATCCTTATTGAAAATATGCGCGAGGAGGCAAAGAGCGAGGCTCAGGCCTACATCAACGAGACCGTTGAGGAGGCAAAGCTCACCGCTACAAAGGAGGCAAAGCGTATTATCGTAGCCTCAATTCAGCGTGTAGCAACCGAGACCGCTATCGAGAATGCTGTAACGGTATTCAATATAGAGTCTGACGAGGTTAAGGGGCGCATCATTGGTCGTGAGGGTCGTAATATCCGCGCGCTCGAAGCCGCTACGGGAGTGGAGATTATCGTTGATGATACTCCGGAGGCTATTATCCTCTCGTGCTTCGACCCTGTGCGCCGTGAGATTGCCCGCTTGGCTTTGCATCAACTCGTAACCGATGGTCGTATCCACCCTGCTCGAATCGAGGAGGTGGTTGCGAAGGTTAAGAAGCAGATTGAAGAGGAGATTGTGGAGGTTGGTAAGCGTACCGCTATCGACCTCGGTATTCACGGTTTGCACCCTGAACTTATCCGTCTTATCGGTAAGATGAAGTATCGCTCGTCATACGGACAGAACCTCTTGCAACACGCACGCGAGACCGCAAACTTGGCAGGTATTATGGCAGCAGAGTTGGGTTTGAATCCAAAGACTGCTCGCCGTGCCGGACTGTTGCACGATGTCGGCAAGGTGCCTGATGATGAGCCGGAGTTGCCACACGCAATTATCGGTATGAACCTCGCCGAGAAGTATAAGGAGAAGGCTGATGTTTGCAACGCTATCGGTGCTCACCATGATGAGGTGGAGATGACTTCGCTTATAGCACCTATTATTCAGGTCTGCGATGCTATCTCGGGTGCTCGCCCTGGCGCACGCCGTGAGGTTATCGAGTCGTATATTAAGCGATTGAAGGAGATGGAGGGTATCGCACTCTCTTATCCGGGTGTTGTCAAGACTTACGCTATTCAGGCAGGTCGTGAACTTCGTGTAATCGTGGGAGCAGATAAACTCTCTGACGCAGAGAGCGAGAGCCTATCGCACGATATAGCGAAGAAGATTCAGGACGAGATGACCTACCCTGGACAGGTAAAGATTACCGTAATTCGCGAAACTCGCGCCGTAAGTTACGCAAAATAGTTTGCGTAACTTGCAATACGATTAAAAGACCTCTTTACGAGGTCTTTTTTTGTGCGAGTAATTTTGCGACTGTTTTGAAGATAAAGTCGCCCAAAAAACTTTGGAAAAACTCCGTTTCTCACTATGACTGCATATTCATATAATATATATAGGTAACAAAAACCACCACCAACCCAATAGTAAAAATGATTTCTTGTCAGAAGTTGTGAGATGTGGTGCATCACAAAAGAAATATCGCCGCAGAGGAATACTTAAAAAATCGTCAATGATTGAGCTATTTTTGAGGCAAACAAGAAGCCCGATGCGCAGCATACTTGGCGTATGTGAGCAAGCGGATTATCGAGGTGCAACGCAACTATCGCTGCTTAAAAAATTGATTTTAAGGAGGTAGTTGCAACGCCGTCAATAAAAAAGAACAGGGCGCATACTTTGCGTATGTGCCCTGCTCTTTTTTATTGAATACAAGGAAGCAAATGCCCCTTAAAATCATTTTTTACTTGTTGTACTCCTTCATAACCGAGATAAGGTTAAGAACCTTGTTCGAGTAACCCCACTCGTTGTCGTACCAAGATACAACCTTTACGAAAGTATCAGTCAAAGCGATACCAGCCTTAGCATCGAAGATAGATGTACGAGCATCGCCGAGGAAGTCAGACGATACAACATCCTCATCGGTGTAACCGAGAACGCCTGCCAACTCACCCTCCGAAGCAGCCTTCATTGCAGCGCAGATCTCTGCGTATGTTGCAGGCTTAGCCAAGTTTACAGTGAGGTCAACAACCGATACATCGAGAGTAGGAACACGGAATGCCATACCGGTCAACTTACCGTTCAACTCTGGAAGAACAACACCTACAGCCTTAGCAGCACCTGTCGAAGATGGAATGATGTTGCCAGCAGCAGCACGGCCACCACGCCAGTCCTTCAAAGATGGACCGTCAACAGTCTTCTGAGTAGCAGTAGTAGCGTGAACGGTAGTCATCAAACCGTCAGCAATACCCCAATTGTCGTTCAACACCTTAGCGATAGGAGCCAAGCAGTTGGTAGTACAAGAAGCGTTAGAAACGATAGTCTGACCAGCGTAAGTGTTAGTATTAACACCGCAAACGAACATAGGAGTCTTGTCCTTTGCAGGAGCCGACATAACTACATACTTTGCACCAGCCTTGATGTGAGCCTCAGCCTTCTCAGCAGTGAGGAACAAACCTGTTGACTCAACTACATACTCAGCCTCAACCTCATTCCACTTCAAATCCTCAGGGTTGCGCTCAGCAGTTACGCGGATAGCCTTGCCATTAACGATAAGGAGGCTCTTCTCAGTGTCATAGTCGATAGTGCCATCGAACTGACCGTGCATAGTGTCATACTTGAGCATGTAAGCCAAGTAATCTACTGGGCAAAGGTCGTTGATACCTACTACATCATACTTGTCAGTCTGTGTGCAAGCTGCACGGAATACCATACGGCCGATTCGTCCGAAACCGTTGATACCAATCTTAATTTGTGCCATAATTTTAATAAAAGTTTATTTGTTTAGAAAACCTAATGTCCTTCTGTTAATTTTTTAACGGTGCAAAGGTATATACTTTGTATATAATAAGCAAATTTTTTGCCGATTATTTTTTGGGGAGCTGTTAGCCATTGACCTTTGGTCTTCACTGCTCCGCCTCGGCAAAGTGTGCAAGTGCCCTATGCGCTCGGCTTCATCGCAGCGGTGACCATTAACCATCGGTTAAATTAAAAATTGAGAATTAAAAATCAATAATTATTTACAGTATTATTTATAGGCGCACTATGATAGTCGAGCCAAAATAAAAAAGATGTCGAATTTCTTCGACATCTCTCCTTGCTTCGCTTGTTCTTGCGGAAAGGGAGGGATTCGAACCCCCGGTACAGTTACCCGTACACCGCATTTCGAGTGCGGCCCGATCGACCACTCCGGCACCTTTCCTTGTCCGTTTTGCGGTTGCAAATGTACGAATTAATTTTTTAATTCCAACTATTTTTCCCAATAATTTGCACTTTTTTTGCGCTATGCTATTCTCGAAGATAATTTTTAGAAATAAAAGTGCTATATTTGTGATATACTAAATCGCACTTTATACGCGTTTAGTATGTAAAAGGTATATCGCTATGAAGAAGTTTGTGATGATATTTGCGGTTTTGGCGCAGTCGCTATTGATGTATGGCTGTGCTGCGTGGCAGGGTGTGTCGTATGCAGATGACCTCTACTCTGTTCATAATAAGATAGCCATTGCCGAGCGTCAGAAGGCAGAAGCAGAGCTTGCCAAAGCACAGTATGAGGCGCAGCAGGCACAATACGAGGCAACTTTGGCAAAAATCAAGGCGGAGGCTGCAAAGCAGGGAGTTACGGTTTCCGATGACTCCACATTCAACGGTTATGATGCGGTACTTGCCGACTCTTACGAGAGTGCGTATGCACGCCGCTTGTATGGCTTCTCTTCGCCAACTTATCGTATACCTTCATCATACTACACTTTGCGTTATTCGGACGCTTTTCACTACGCATCGGCTTATGATCCTGCATTCTACAATGTGATGGTTTCTGGCGATATGGTATGGGTTGAGCCGAAGTACATAACTTCTATGTTTGGCACATGGGGAGCCGTTGCAGTGCCTGCGTATGGCTGGTACTATGGTTGGAATGACCCGTTCTACTATTGGAACAGACCATATCGTTATAGTTGGAGCTGGTATTGGGGTTGGAACTCGCCATACTATTGGGGCTGGGGTTATCCATACTATCATCATCACCATCACCACCCACACTATCCGCATCGCCCACCGCATCATCGCCCACCACACTTCGGAACGGGTGGAGTAGGCAACACGGGTGTTCATCACAATCGCCCGGGTATGGTTGTCGGTCGTAATCCTGGCGCATCAAAACCTGCGGACAGAGGAGGTAATGTACGCCCTTCGCAACCTTCGAGTGGTCGTGGTAGTCAGCCTGTTTATCGCGGAGGTAGTAGCTCGACACCGCGTTATAATAGTGGCAGCACCTCCTATCGAGGAAGTGGCAGCTCATCATATCGCGGTAGCTCGTCAAGCAGTTCGTCATTTGGCGGAAGTTCTTCTCGCGGAGGTTCATCGTTTAGTGGTGGCTCATCGCATAGTAGCGGTGGAGGCGGCAATGCGCGAGGCAGATAGATTTTTTAACAACTAAATTTTACGACTTATGAAGAGAGTTGTTTCGGTTCTGGCAATACTCCTTGCATCGACAGCGATGTTGCAGGCGCAAAATACATCAGGAATACTCCTCAATAGGGATATCATTCCTGCATCCTCCGTATTGTCGTTGTCGCAACGCGAGTCGGTTGGCACGGCGCGCTCGATGGGTATGGGAGGTGCATTTACCTCGTTGGGTGCGGATATGGCATCTTTCGGATACAACCCTGCGGGCTTCGGAATGTATCAGCGCAACGAGATATCGGTTTCGCTTGGTCTTGGCGTTAGTAAAGCCATAAATTATAACGCCTACAACTATGGCGACAATAGCAGTGTGCGTGTTGCGATAAATAATGTTGGCGCATCGTTCAAAATATACGAAAGTACAGGCAAACTTACTGCAATAAATTTTGCGTTTGGCTACAATAAGACCGCCGACTACAACTACGATATGTCGTACGAAGGTCCATCTTCCGTGTCTTCGTTGGCAGATGCCTTTGCCGATATTGCAAATGGAGGTAGATTGGTAATAAATTCAGATAATAAAATTACCGATCCGAATGGCTACTATGACTACGATATGAATCCCTACTATTGGGGCGCGGTAATGGGCTATAAGGGAGGTCTGATAAATCGAGGTGCGAATGGTTGGTATCCCGATGAGATTGCACCGGGAGCATTGATGACACAATACACTAACCTCCAAAGTCGTGGCTCGGCAGGAGAGTTTTCGTTTGCTTTCGGCTTCAATATCAACAACATCGTCTATCTCGGTGCTTCGCTCGATATTCAGAGCATCTCGCGCAAGCAGACGATATACTATGATGAGTATATCAACTATGCTGTTGGAGAGCAGATAGATGCGACACTCTATCCGTATCAACTTCAACAAGTCGGATATGCGCAGTCGATGTATGTCAATGGCTCGGGCGTAGGTGCGAAATTTGGTGTTGTAGTACGCCCGATTGAGGCTTTGCGTATCGGTTTTGCAGTGCATACCCCGACCTACTATTCGTTGGCATATCGCTACTCGGCATCGCTCTCTTCGGTGGCGCGTAATGCCGGATTGATTCCTGATGCAAATGGCAATATCGATGATTATGTCTATGCCGATGAGGCGACACCTATCTTGCAGGACGGAGGAGAACATCGTTGGACATTTACAACTCCTACACGCCTATTGGTTGGAGCATCGTATGCTATTGGTCAATATGCGGTTTTGTCGGTAGATTATCAGTATGATGCCTATCGCGCATTAAAAATAGACTATGCTCCTGCCGATACGGGATATACAAATGACACTTTCCGCGATAATTTGAGAGGTGTGCATACCATTCGTGCAGGCGTTGAGGCAAAACCTCTGCCTTGGCTTGCATTGCGTGTGGGTGGCGGGTACAGAAGTAAGGTGTTGAATAAAAATTACGATTTTGTAGCCTTCTCCGAGCCTGTGGCAGATACCTTATGGTACGCTTCGGCAGGAGTAGGATTTCGTTTGAGTCAGGTGACTTCAATAGATTTGGCATACCAATACCGCAACACCCGTTATTCAGACTACTACTCGTATCGTACACAACTTGGTGATACACCAAATGCCAGCCCTCTCTACGGATTGGATTTGATAAATCACAATATCGCTTTGACATTTGCATTCCGTTTCTAATAGGAGTGAATAATAAAGATAAACCTGCTTGACAAGTTTTTTGTCAGGCAGGTTTATTTTATCTTGTCTTGCGAACTACGAAGACAAGGAGAGTGCAGAGGAGACACTGAAAATTTTCAACTTCTCTCTCCTATCTAATTAATAGTGAAGAATCACCATACGACAAAAACCGAAAATCGTGCGAGAGGGCGTAGTCGTAAATCTTGTGCCAATCATCACCCACATACGCCGACACAAGCAGCAGCAAGGTCGATTTCGGCTGATGGAAGTTGGTTACGATGTTGCGCACGATGCGATAGTTGTAACCAAGTGGGGTAATCATTATCTCGGTAGCAGCGCGCAGACGCTCCAAACCGTTCTGCTCCATATATAATATAAGTATATCGAGGACCTCCTCGCCCGAGAACTCCGCAGGGATATCGTACAACTCCCACTGCCCCACCGTTGCGCAGTCGTAAGCCTTGCCACTCTTGATGCGCCACGCCAAAGCCGTCAGCGACTCCAAAGTACGCACCGAGGTTGTGCCTACGGCGACAATTTTACCATAGTTCGCACGCAGTTTGCGCAGTGTTGCAATGGTAATATCGAAATGCTCGGTATGCATTGCGTGTTTGGTCGCATCTTCATCTTTAACCGGCAAGAATGTTCCTGCGCCCACATGGAGCGTAACCTCGGCAAAGTCAAAACCCTTCGCCTTCATTCGCTCAATAAGCGGCTCGGTAAAGTGCAGACCAGCCGTTGGAGCAGCCACAGAGCCCTCAAAGCGAGAATAGACCGTCTGATAGCGGGTATTATCAATCTCCTCGCTCTCGCGGTTGAGATATGGCGGAATAGGGATACGACCAAGATACTCCAACAACTCGCCAAAGGTCATCGGTGCCGACCACTCGAAGCGCACAATATGCTCACGCGTGCCTCGCTCGGCGATAAATGCTTGCAAGGTGTAGTTCTCGCCCTCGTAGTCGAAAGGTATCTGCACTGCCCCCTCTTTCCACTTTTTGAGGTTACCCACAATGCACAACCACTCGCACTTGCCCTTTACTGCAAAGGCGTGTTCGTAGTCGGCAGGGGCGTGAGGCTCCAAGCAGAAGACCTCAACCCTTGCACCCGAAGGCTTGTGCATAACGAGTCGCGCTCGCACCACCTTCGTATTGTTGAATACGAGCAGAGAGCCTTCGGGCAACTCCTCGCCAATATCGGAGAAGTGTCGCTCCGCAATCTCGCCACCACGATAGACAAGCAACTTCGATGAATCACGCTCCGCAAGCGGAAATTTCGCAATTCGCTCGTCAGGCAACGGATAGTCGTAGTCGTTGATGTTGATATATCTCTCTTTCATATTATAACGGCTAGTAAGGGCTAGTAAGGGCTAGTAAAGGCTAATAAGGGCTAGTAAGGTAAAACCCTAATAGCCCAAATTAGCAATTTGTTTATTCAACGGTAAAAATTGCTTCATAACGAAACAATTTCGAAAAAGTGCTTTTGAGGTGGATTTCTCTAATTAGAAACCTTTACCGATAGCCAAGAAATCCTCAGCCTTCAAAGCTGCACCACCGATAAGACCACCATCAACATCAGCCTTTGCAAAAATCTCGGCAGCGTTAGATGGCTTGCACGAACCACCGTAGAGAATTGGGCACTCCTCGGCAGCAGCACCGAACTTCGAGCGCAATACCTCACGAATATATGCGTGAATCTAAGTCGGAGGCCAAGCGGTCTTAGGAAGACAACATGTTTCCCCATCTCCTTGGCTCACAGAACGACATGGCTACGATCCGACTTGTTAGATGGCTTGCGCGAACCACCGTAGAGAATTGGGCACTCCTCGGCAGCAGCACCGAACTTCGAGCGCAATCCCTCACGAATATATGCGTGAATCT
>JAZQHQ010000090.1:0-20146 GCA_045540675.1 Alistipes sp.
TCACAGAACGACATGGCTACGATCCGACTTCCCCCAAAAAAAACAAACACAACAAAAACCTGCCTAACAAAAAACTTGTTAGACAGGCCCTTTATCCCTATTGCTCTTACTAAATTAGAACGACAACTTTGCTCCGACAAATACCGAACGAGGAAGTGAAGGTCCGTAGATATAACCCGAATCACGCGTAGCACCTCGGTCGAAATCGTTTTGGTAGGAGTTCAGGATATTGCGAACACCTGCATTGACCTGCAAGCCGATAGTTTTCCAAATCTTGAAGTCGTACGAGAGCTTCAATCCGAGGTCGAAGAATGCTTTGGTATGTTCGAGACGGTCTTGTTCGAGAATAGAGCCATCAGGAAGCATACCTCCTGCATAGTGGTCTACATACATACGCCCCATATAGTTTGCCGAGAGGTCTATCTTGAAGTTTTTGAGTGGCTGGGTTGTGATAGTAAAGTAGCCATAAACATTTGGCGAACGGAACATATTGAGTGTCGGCTCCGCTGTATCGCTCCACTGCTCTGGTTGCTTGTACTTGCTACGCTGCAAAGTTACACCCGCCGAAGCCTCAACCCAAGGGGCATAAGCAATTTTACCCTCAACATTTAAGCCCATAACCGTTGCACCCGAGCCGTTATAACGCTCGTATAAGCGGGCACCATCATTGGTGCTGTAAACACCATCTTTGTACTCCGGAACGGCTGCATCCTCCCACTCATCTGACGGTTTGAGCACCTTCTCGAAAGGCTCCTTTGTACCCGCATAATCACGCAGAGCGAACACATCGTTCAATATAGTGCAGAAACCCTCAACGAGGAGATTTGCCTGCACACGCCCCCAAGTCTTGTACATATCTGCCGAGAGGGTGAACGAGTGCGAACGCTCCTCCTTCAAATCCTCCGCCAAACGAATACGGGTACGCTCACCACCTACGATAAGGATATGCAAATCCTCGTCAAATGCCTGCGGCGCGCGGAATCCCGAGCCGTATGTTGCACGAAGGTTGATGTTGTGTGTAGGATTGTAGCGGAATGTTACACGCGGCGAAGGGATACACAAGAACTTCTTGTTCGAGGCGTTGTACCAATTATCCAAACGACCTCCCACGAGGAAGCCCCACTTGTTGAACTTGAACTCGCCCTGTGCATAGATACTCGCATTATGCACATGCTGCTCGATAATCATACTCTTGTAGAATGGTTCACCCGCATATCCGATAGGGTTATCGAAGAGGTAGTCGTAGCTATACTCCAAACCCGTAGTGAGCTCAAACCACTTGATACGATAGAGATATTGACCTCCCGCAACAGCCGTTACACCGTCTGTTTTTCCGTATGCCTTCTCGTTCATCTCCGCACCATAGTAGCTATCGCGCTTGGTCGATTGTGCCGATGCAAAGGCGCTATAACGGTGGCGTGTATTCTTCGATGTTCCCTCAAAGGTCAAACCTCCGCTATTGATAAGGTGGTCCGTAGTCTCGGCAATCCACGCCTTATGTGGCGGAAGGTCGAGTTGGTCACCACCTCGGCGATACTCGTTTGTGGCGTGATAGTCGAGTGTCAGTTTGCTATATGCGCTGGTCTTAATATATGCCTGCGTTCCAATAGTTTGCGACTTAATAACAGGAATCTCCACAAAGCCATCGCCATCGTGGTCGTAGGCATCACGCATACGGTTCTGACCATAGATTGTAAGTCCTGCCTTGCGGTCATCGGTTACAAGCGAAGCGTTGAGAGTTGTGTTGTTGTCGAGTGCGCCCGTTACACCGATTGAGGTGAGCGAGTGCGCCAATTCGCCCGAATTACGCAATGGCTCCTTGGTGATAATGTTGATAGTTCCACCGATAGCAGACGAGCCGAAGAGTGCCGAGCCACCGCCACGCACAACCTCGATGCGCTCGACCATATTTGCAGGGATATGCTCCAATCCATACACTCCTGCCAACGCCGAAAATACGGGGCGTGAGTTTATCAAAATCTGTGAATACTGTCCCGAAAGACCATTGATACGCACCTGTGCAAAACCGCAGTTCTGGCACGAGTTCTCGACACGCACACCCGGTTGGAAAGACAATCCCTCCGCCAAAGTTGGTGCCGACACCTTATTCAAAAGGTCGGAATCGACAATATTTACAAGTGTCGGAGCCTCGCTGCGCTTTGTGGCGTTACGGTTTGCCGATACCACAATTGCATCCACCGAAATCTGCTCCTCGGTAGTTTCGAAGTTCAAAATAATATCCGAGCCACACTCAACCTCTACCTCCTTGGTCTTGCTGGCATAGCCGATAGCCGACACGGTAACCTTCAACTTGCCGACAGGGGCGTGATAGAGGGTATAGTGTCCTGTGGCATCGGTCGTAGTACCTACGGTTGTACCGTCAATTGTAACGGTAATATATGGAATATGCTCCTTTGTACGGGAGTCGGTGATGTGTCCATGAATTGTTGCCTCACACTGCTCGCCTTTGGGGTGATTATGGGCTTGATGATTTTGTCCGTGACGGTGCTGATGTTGGTATTGGTGTTGATGACCGCCTTGTGCGTATGCAGATGCACACACAAATAATACAACTATAATAGTTGAGAATATTTTTTTCATTTTGGGTTTGTATTTATCGTTAAACAATAATCTTGTTGTACACATTTAGTGCATACAAAAGGAGAATTTTCTGTTTTACGATAAATATGGTGGAGCACGAAGGGAGGATGTAACAACTATACAATTTGCTTTGGCAGTTGCGATAACGCCAAATTCGTGATTGATAGTTGTGATGATGGGATTGTAGTAGAAATAGTCGGCTGCTACTGCAATAAAGTCTTCGGCATGGCAGACAGGACAGTTACACTCCACCCATGCTCCATTGTCCGAAGCCGACTGTGCGGTATTCCAAATTGATTCGTAGTAGTCGCTACCATGGGTGAGATACGCCCTACTTGCCAACGCTGTAATCATAAGCGCAGCAAGCAGATAAGCGACTTTTATCCTATATTGCATCAACTGTTTCACCGCTGCAAAGATATGCAAAATTGTGAAAACCACAAAAGAAAAGTACTCACTTTTAGGTATTTGTTTGCCTTTGAGGTAACTATTTTGGGGTAGTGAGATAGATAGGGACGATAGGGATTATAGGGGATATAGGGATTATAGGGGATATAGGGGTGATAGGGGTGATAGGGCGTAACGCTGTCAAGCACCTATATAAATCGAATAGAAAATTGCTTTTAGGACAAGGTTGCCAAGATGTAAACAAGTGCTATAATAGAGCTATTTTTGTGCAAAGCAAGGCAGCGAGTCCGCAGCATAGCAATAAATTACTATGCTATATGTGTTACCTATCCCCCAAACCCCCTTTCTGTAAAGGGGGCTTATTCATGTAAATCGATATCAAGCACCTATATAAATCGAATAGAAAATTGTTTTTAGGTGGATAGATGCAAGGCAAACAAGAAGCCGAGTGCGCAGCATACTTGGGCGTATGTGAGGAACTCGGCTATCGAAGTTTAACGCAGCAGATGCCGCATAAAACAATTTTATAACGATTTTTTTGCTCGTTTTGCCATGGCAGAGGCAAATACAAAGTCGTTTAGTTCCTTATTGTCGGCGTGGAGAATATCCTCTTTGGTGCCTTCCCACCACTTTTTGCCCTGATGGATATAGACGATTTTTTCGCCAATCTCCATTACGGAGTTCATATCGTGGGTGTTGATGATAGTAGTGATATTGTACTCCACAGTAATATCGTGGATAAGGTTGTCAATCACAATAGAGGTCTGCGGGTCCAAACCGGAGTTTGGCTCATCGCAGAAGAGATATTTTGGATTAAGCACTATCGCACGGGCAATGGCGGCACGCTTAATCATACCTCCCGACAACTCTGACGGATAGAGATGTCCGGCGTGAGATAACTCTACACGCTCCAAGCACTCCTTAACGCGCTTATCCTTCTCGGCAGAGGATTTGTCGGTAAACATATCGAGTGGCAGACGCACATTCTCATATACTGTCGAGGAGTCAAGCAGTGCTCCGCCCTGAAAAATCATACCCACCTCACGGCGCACCGCCTTACGGTCGGCAAAAGAGAGTGCGGTATAGTTTTTATCATCATAAAAGATATTTCCGCTATCGGGCTCATGAAGTCCGACAAGGGTTTTCAGCAATACAGTCTTACCCGAACCGCTTCGACCAATGATAAGGTTTGTCTTGCCCGATTCGAACTCGACCGAGATATCCTCCAAGATGGTGCGACCATCGAAAGATTTATATATGTGTTCTCCTTTAATCATACTATGTTCGCATTAATTGGGTGATGATAAGGTTGGAAATCATAATGGCAATAGAACTTGCCACCACGGCGCGAGTCGAAGCACGACCTACCTCCAACGAGTTGCCTGCGGCATAGTAGCCGTAGAATGCCGAAATGGAGGTTACGAGGAAGGCAAAGACTGCCATCTTAATCAGCGAGTATGTTATCTCGCCCTTGACAAAGCAGTAGTGCAAACCCTCGATATACTCCGAAGGCAGTACAACACCCGTCATCGCTATAATGTAGCCTCCGACCGTTCCGATTATCATACTGAACAGAGCCAACAGCGGGAAGGACAATACGGTAGCGATAATCTTCGGCATGATGAGGTACGAAGCGGAGTTTACGCCCATAATTTCGAGTGCATCAATTTGTTCGGTAATACGCATTGTACCTATCTCCGAGGCGATATTCGAGCCGACCTTACCTGCCAAAATAATGGCAATGACCGTGGAGGAGAACTCCAAAAACATCGTTTCGCGAGTGGCATAGCCAATCATATACTTCGGGATAAATGGCGACTCCAAAGTGAGTGCCATCTGCAATGTAATAACTGCACCGATAAATACCGAGATAATCGCCACCAACGGTATCGAATTGATACCGAGCGCCTCAATCTCGTTCACTGTACGGCGATAGTAGATACTCATCTTCTCGGGGCGAGAAAAGACCTTGCCCATCAATATCGTATATCGACCTATCGCACCAAAAAAGTTTCTTAATATCTTCATTTTATTCTGCTCCCACGCGACTTTGCGGTCGGGGGTTATTTGGTTTTATCCTCTTTAATCTCCTTGAAATCGACATATTCGCCAACTTCATCGCTCACGCGCTGCTCGGTCTGCTCGGTCTGCACCACCGTAACTTCACCCTCCGTCTTGTTAGCTCTGCGCCACCATGAGTGCTGCGATTGTTGTTGGTACTGCTCACCTGCCTTACGGCGAGCCTCTTCGTACAACTTCTGCTGCTGACGGCGTACACGCCACACAACAATCAGCAGCAAAATGAAAAATATCGCTACGGGAAGTACGAACACCAGCGACCAAGGTGCTATTGTCACCACGGTAACAATCAGCACTATCGCCAAGATATTACGCTTGATAAAATCCCACAATTCACTCCAAAACATAGTTACACTCTATTGCATAATACATCCGCAAAGATACATAAAAAACGGAAAACTAATAACAAATTGACCTAAAACTCACACCATAAGCACCTTTTTATTATAACAAAAAAGATTCGGAGCCACCCCCGAATCTTTCAAACTAATAGAACCGACCTATTCTACTTAATCTTAATAGTCAGATGTTTATCCTCTCCACACCAAGCACTGTCAATTACAAGAACCTCTTGCCCTGCCTTATGCTCCTTGATAAAAGTCGAAGACAATCCGCTAACAACAACAGGATTTCCGCCCTCGAAGTGGATAAGATACTCCACCGAAGAGTTGTTCTTTACGACATATTGCGCTTTGCCTTTCTTATCAACACCTGCCGTACGAATCTCCAACGAAGCCTCGACAAACTTACGCAACAATGACTCCTCGCCAGCTATTGTACCATACGAGTAGGCGATGGTACGATGCGCCTCGATGGCCTCACGAATAGATGCCAACGACTTATCCTTCGCGAAGATAAAGGTCATATTGCGTTGTGGCTGACCATCAACACGCTCCGAAACAGCGTGAATATCGCTATTTGATGACATAAAGAGGTTATGCTCCAATGCGCGAGTGATAGCCTTCGGATAGAACTCTGCGCCATTCATAATCTCAATACCATCAATCAACTTCTCGGCATATATCTTCTTGTCAAATTCGAGCATTGCCATACTCTTACGGCGCCAGCCTGGGTGGTTATGCATAATGATAGCACCCTGTGCCTTTGCATTGCGTATAGACTCATCGCAAGTAGCACCATGAATGGCGTTGTTGTCGGTGGTAAAGAGGCAGTTGAAGTGACCATACACAAGTGGCTCACGAGTAATCTCAATACCCGGGATAATGGTGATATCGTACGCCTTTGCTACCTTTTGAGCATGCTCAACAGGGTATTGGAAATCGGTGTGCAAATCCTTGCGCTCCGGCATAACCGGATAGCGGGTAATGTACCAATTCTCTGCCTTTGCACCCCTCTTAACATAGCCCTTCATCCACTTTACCATGTGTGGCTCGCTGGCACGATATTCGAGATGCTCGGTAACTGCCATAATATCCAATCCATCTTTCCACGCATCGCGCAAACGCATATCCATCGCCACAGAGCCATCAGAATAGATGGTGTGGGTATGCAAATCGGCTTTATATCCGTTGTAACCGTCAATGTTCGGAATCAAAAACTCGGTACGCACAAGGTTACGAGGTTGGCGTATGTGCAAGATATCGGGATTATACGCATCCTGATAGTATTGTGCCGACACAGTGAATGTGGCGCACACAATGATCAATAGAGATAATATCTTCTTCATATCACTTAAAACTTGAATTCATAAACAAGATGTTCGTTTTCGCCACACCAAGTATTCAAGATGGTGAAAGTCGCCGGCTTCGATGGGTTGAAACGGAGAATAATAGAGGAGTTACCCTTCAATTCCACCATCTTCTCACCCTCACGACAAAGCATCCAATCAACCGAACTTGTATTGGTAATAATCACCTGTGCGCGACCTTTGTAGTCCACAACAGTCTTGCGAGCCGAAACAGAAGCCTCAAAGAACTTGCGAATCAACTCCTTATCTCCTGCCAAAGTTCCAAACGAGTAGGCGAGAGTACGGCGAGCATCGACAGCCTCGCGAAGCGACTTCACACTCTTATCCTTCGCATAGATAATGGTCATATTGCGCAATGAGCCGTGCTTCTCGTAACGCTCTGCGGTAGGATAGTGGGTGTCAGTATTTGACGATACGAAAAGATTATATTTCTTTGCTCGCTCAATAGCTTGTGGATAGAACTCCTCTCCATTCATAATCTCGATGCCATCAAGCAAGCCTGCATCGTAAACCTTTTTCTCGAACTTGGTAATCTTCATATCCTTGTGAGTCCAACCCGGATGGTTGTGCATTACAAGCGCACCCTGCTTCTTGGCATTGCGGATAGACTCGATAGTCTCCGGTGCATAGACCGCATTGTTGTCGGTCGTAAAGAGTGCGTTGAAGTGGCTGTATTCGCCCTCCCTGCGGGTAATCTCGATACCCGGAATAATGGTCATATCGTACTTTTCAGCCTCCTTGCGGGCAACCTCAACAGGAATATTAAAATCTACATTTATGTCGGCAGCTGATGCGGGGCGATCCTTCGACACGAAGTTATAGTTTTTCGCCTCCGTACCCTTTGGTACATAGCCGTTGAGATACTTCACAAAGTTCTTCTCGTGAGGGCGATATTCGAGATGCTCGGTCACCGCCATAACATCCAAACCATCTGCCCATGCCTCACGCACGCGAGCCTCCATCGAAAGATGTCCGTCAGAAAACACGGTGTGGGTATGAAGGTCTGCCTTATACGGAGTATAACCGTCAATTACGGGCAAATCAATCTGCACACGCTGTAAAGTTCGCGCCTCACGAATATGCAACATTTCCTTATTTACGGCATCTTGATAATACTGTGCCGAAAGAGTTGTTGTGGCGGTCAATGCCACCAAAAAAAGTGCTAATTTCTTCATAATTTTATAGTTTTATTGATTGTATTTATTCATACTTTACCGAAATCTTGTAAGGCACACCATTCAGCACCGATACCTTGCCCGAATAGCGGGTACCATACTTATTTGTCGTAGCCACAACGGTCGTCTCGCAGAATACCGACACATACCATCGTCCCGCCTTCGGAGCATCTATTACGAGCTGCTTTTTGCAACCTCGCGACACCACCTTCGTGAGGGTGTTGTCGTGAAAAGCGAACTCGCCCCGCTTGGCGCAGAGCGTCAAATCGAAACGCACCTTACTCTTGTAGCCCTCCAACGCGATTACGGCACGGCGGCAACGCTTTGGCACATCAATCACAAAATGGTGATATTGTCTATCTCCAATGCGCGTAAAGTCGGGCTCATTATCCTCGGTGCATTTGTTCATCTCGCGCACCTCGTTTGCCTTCAACTCGCCTTTGAGTTGTGGTATAGGATTGCCTTCCATAGCGTAGAGTATCATCGCCGACATAAACTCCAATCGCTCGCCTTGCGCTATGCCCTCGGGATGTGAGCCACACATAACCACACGACCGCTATTTTCACCCGCCTTGTACGCCCAGACACTCGCCTCGCCGTCAATCTTCACTCGTTTGGTGTTGTTGAACTTATATCGCGCCAGCACCTCCGTACCTTTCGGCAACTTGCCCGATGCCGACCCCTGAGCATAGCAACCGCCATTGTGGCGTACCGAATCGACCATCCTGTCGCCGCCAAAATCGTAGTAGCGCAACAACGGACTACGCCTTTCGATAGTCATAGTAGTGTAACTCTTATTCAACCTCGTTGGATGTGCATATCCGGGCCACAAACCGAGATAGACATCCTCATACCATACCTTATCGTTGCGGAAACTGCCCTCCGTAGCGAGATATGCGCCGGCACAAGTGCCCACATACGAGCCCCCTGCTGCTATATATTTACGCAAATTCTCACGACCTTGCTCGGTCAACGAACGAGCGTGCGCAGCCGACTTACCACCATTCACATATATCGCTCGAAAGCGTGGTGCACCATCGGGATAGAGTAGCCAGCCATTCACATCCTTCTCGTAACCGCAGAATATATTACTCTGCAAGAGGGTATCTTGCTGCGAAAGTTTCTTCTTGCTTGCCGAGGCGAAATAGTCCATCGTAAGCCCCACAAAGCGAGTGGCCGGTAAGTGGTGGCGCGAAGTGAGAGCAATACCTCCATCCATAAAAACATCCTTATAGTACCCCTTTCCGCGTTCCAAAACCTCGGCGCGAGCCCTCTCTCTATTATGAGCAATCGCATTGACAGGGAGTAATATCCCCATCAATGCGATTACAAAGATTGCATTTATAACCCTTTTCATAACAAAATGCATCAGGTTAATATATGCAGTTTACTTATTGAGCAATTTCTTTACCTCATTGTAAACTGTTTCGCCATTGTAGCCAAATTTCTCGTCAAGGACTTTGAATGGCGCAGAGTGTCCGAAGTGGTCAAGACCGTGAATATTCTCCAACGAACCTACCAAACCGAGCAATGTCACAGGCAATCCCGAAGTCATACCATAACGCAACACTCCCGAAGGGAGAACGCTCTCCTGATAAGATTTAGGCTGGTCGCGGAACAAACCTTCACTCGGAACGCTCACTACACGCACCGCGATTCCCTCCTCAATCAACTTCTCGGCTCCTGCTACCAAGGTCGATACCTCCGAGCCCGAAGCAACCATTACAACCTCCGGATTTGCCGAGTCAATAACGGTATATGCACCCTTATGAGCCTGCATAGCCTCATCTATACGGGTTGTGTAGCTTGGCAAAGACTTAATATCCTGACGCGACAATACCAAGCCGACAGGGCGATGCTCTTCGAGAGCAATCTTCCACGCAACAACAGCCTCCTCTGCATCTGCCGGACGAAGAACAACCATCGAACGCTCGCCCTTGTGATTGTGGAGATGCTCCATAAGGCGAATCTGTGCCTCCTGCTCGATTGGCTGGTGAGTTGGTCCATCTTCACCCACACGGAACGAGTCGTGTGACCATACATATATTACATGCAAGCGCATCAACGCCGACAAGCGCACAACCGGCTTCATATAGTCCGAGAACACGAAGAATGTTCCGCAGGCAGGAATAATTCCACCATGCAGAGCCATACCATTCATCACACACGCCATCGTAAACTCCGAAACACCTGCCTGGAAGAATTTTCCTGAGAAATCGCCTCGCTTGAAGGCGTGAGTCTTCTTCAAGAAGCCGTCAGTCTTGTCCGAGTTGCTCAAATCGGCAGATGCTACCACCATATTCTCCACCTGCTCGGCATATACACCCAAGACCGTAGCCGATGCAGCACGAGTTGCCGAACCCGATTTAACTCCAATCGAGCGATAATCTATATCAGGCAACTTACCAGAAAGGAAGGTGTCGAGTTTGATAGCCAAAGCGGGATTTGCATGGCGCCACTCCGCCTCAACCCTCTTACGCTCCACCATCTCCGCACGAAGAGCCTCTGCACGCTCGGCATACAGCTCTGCAACCTCCGGAAATATCTGGAACGGATTTTCAGGATCACCACCAAGTTTCTTGATTGTCGCCTCAATGCTTGCTCCGGCAGCCGACACTGGCTGTCCGTGAGTTGAAACTTTATCTTCAAACGACTCACCCTCAGCTGTTACCAAGCCCTTACCCATAATGGTATGACCGATAATAAGCGTTGGTTTTTCGGTCGAAGCATTTGCGGTCGTGAGAGCCTCTCGAATCTGCTCTACATCGTGACCGTCAATCTCCAAAACCTGCCAGCCCCATGCACGATACTTCGCTGCAACATCCTCCTTATCGACCTCATCAACTTTGGTCGAGAGTTGAACATTGTTCGAGTCGTAGTACATTATAATATTGGAGAGTCCCAAATCGCCTGCAATACGACCTACTCCCTGCGAAACCTCCTCCTGAACCGCACCATCAGAGATGTAAATATAGGTCTTGTGAGCCTGCCACTCGCCAAAACGAGCAACCATAAATCGCTCTGCAATAGCGGCACCAAGTCCCATTGCGTGACCTTGACCGAGTGGTCCCGAAGTGTTCTCTACACCTCGCAAAACATCAACCTCGGGGTGACCGGGGGTTACGCTGCCCCACTGGCGGAACTGCTGCAAGTCCTCCATCGAGTAGTGACCTGCCAAAGCCAATACCGAATAGAGCATTGGTGACATGTGTCCCGGGTCAAGGAAAAATCTATCACGATAAGGATAGAGCATGTTATCAGGATCATAACGCAAAAACTCCGCAAACAATACATTTACGAAATCTGCTCCACCCATAGCTCCGCCCGGGTGTCCCGACTTTGCCTTCTCGACCATTGAGGTCGCAAGGATACGGATATTATCCGCAGCTTTATTCAATTTCAAGTTAGCTTCCATAGATATTTGTGTAAAATTCTAATTTTATTAATTATTACCAAAGCCTAATCAGCCTGTCAATCCGATTGTTAGACTATAATCTTTGCACCATATTACTTGATACTCTTACCCTCGGCTTCTGTACGCTCAATCACCATTATTGGGGAGTCCCATACAGGAAGTTTTTTTACAGCAAAGCCCCTCTTTGTATTACGGAACTTACCGAGTTTATAGATTCGTCCTGTCATTGGGTCTACATATACAGGATCGGAGAGGTTTAATCCCTCGATAACAACATCCATTTTATCTTTTGCAAGGCTCTTATTCATCAACTCTCCGCTATACCAAAGCATTGCGCCTACTCTCTTTCCATTGCGACATATACTTACAGCCGACAACTGCTTTTCGGTCTTACATTTTACTGTAACATCTCCATCAGAAGATGAACCCGCATTGAGAATGCCTGCCATATTTCTGTAAGAGTAGAAAGATGGTCGTTTATATGCAGGTCTTTTCTTCATATCGGCGCGCAGAAGACCGAAAGATTGAAGACGATTCGGATAGAGATTATCAATTATGGAGAATATCGATGTCGGAAATCCCAATCCGTAACACATAGCCATCATTCTCAACACTCCCTTTGCCTGCATCACCTCATCGAAGTCCTTCTGCTTTCTGATATAGAGATCCGATACGAAACCTACCTCTCCCTCCAAAAGTTTAATCTTCGGAGAGTATGAGTGTGCAAGTTCTTGAAGCTCTTTGAGTCTTGCTATACAACTTTCAGGACGATCCTTATATGGGTGGAATGTAAAGAAATCGAAATATTTCAGGGCACCCTTCTCTTTAAGTGTATCAAAAACAATCTTGCAGAATGCAGGCTTCATATCACCCGCAAGAGCAAGTCCTGCAATTTTCGCATCCGGATCACACTCTCTGATTATAGGAGCTGTTCTTGCAAAGAGGTTTGCGTATGGAACAGCACGCCTCAAAGTACCTCCAAAATCAGGCTCGTTCCAAACCTCATACATAGAGATTTTACCCTTGTATCGCGTAACAACAGCTCTCACATAGTTCTCCCATGCAGTCAAAGTCTCCTCATCAGTAAATATCTCGGCTGCAAGTCCCGCGCCCGATTTGGTATAGTTCGAGTTTCCGTAGCAAAGACACATCCAAGGAGTAAGTCCGGCATTTATAATTCCATCTACTATTTCGTCTAACCACTCAAAAGAGTATACGCCTTTCACCTGTTCGGTTCTCTGCCATCCGGACTGAATTCTTGCGTATCCTGCTCCAAGCTCATTCAAGAATGGCTCATATTGTCTGAAATCGGCAAAACCTCTATCAAGACACTCACAACCAATAGACCAGAAAGGGTTCTCCTTTGCTCCAACCTTTGGCTCCTTCACCTTGCCGACAACTTCAAGTCCGGTGTCATCACTCTTCAAAATTCGCTTATAGGTTACAGATAAGGCTAATGCCGGCTTCTTGTAAGTACCTTCAACTCTATCATTGAGATACTGCTTCAATGCCTCCCAATCGTAGTACACTCTGTGAGTAGCAACAAGAGAGCCGATTCCGACCTCTCGTTCATTATGAAGCATCTTTACAAATATGTGACCTGCATCGTTACGATAGAAGATGAATACAAAATTTGCAGACGAGCAGATGCTGTTAAATCCGGCATAATAGGCATTGCAATCTGAACCGGGTCCGATATAGTCGTTTCCGCTTGCTCCTATAAGGTAAAGGAGGGCTTGGAAAGTTGCCGTATCAACTGTGCGGAAAGTAGCGGCAGGTCCCGCCTGAGCAACAGCTGCATCCATATCTTTCAGTATGTCGGTGTAAATACCGAGCTTTCCGGAGACGAATACGCCCTTATTCTCCTTGCTGACACACCAAGCTTGGTACATTTCACTATTTACCCGACTCCAATAGTCACAAATATCCTTTTGGGTGAAAAATCTCTTCACGAAATCAGCTCCGCCAAACAGAGAGCTGTAACGAACAATTATACCGATAGCGCGATTACGAAAGTCCACTTTCTCTGCCGAAAAATACTCGGTTTCCAAAGGGTAGGTGTGTGTATTAATCTTTGTCTGCACATCCTTGCCAAGAACAGAAGGAAAACGCTCGGAGAGTCTTTTACGAATTAGCTCCTTCTCGTTGGCGCACGATTGGAAAGTTTTGCCTTTGTTCGCCTCGCACATATCGACAATAACCTCTATCTGTTTGAGCAACTCCAATTCCGATTCGGAGAGTTTGCCCTGTGCAGCAAGTTCTCGATAGTAATCTCGTACGGCATACTCCTCCGAGATATCCTCCTTAAATTTACATATATCTCTTGCTACCGAAGCTATATAGAATGGTGTATATCCATCTATCGCCTCTCGGTTGGTTAAATCAAGTGTTTCGTAATGGTAATACTCGTTGGCAGCCCTTGATAGGTTATCTTGCAACATGTCCGTTGGTGAATTCAAAGTGAATGCATTCTGGGCATAACCGTACAATGAAGCACATAGTAACGAAATTACAAGAAAGGTCTTTTTTAACATAGTATATTAAGTTTGTTGTTGGTAATCATTTCAACCGGAAGACAATGCCAATTTGCAATCACCATCATCACACACGCAAATTTAGTAATTTTTTTCTATTTTGCCACCCCTGCGACCATTTTTCTTACTCTGCTTTGCGTAATCTTGTCATTGGGGCGCATGAAATACGCTCTTCGGCATAGTCGCGAGTTACAACGACACGCTTCATCTCCGAAGATGGAGCCTCATACATCAACTCCTTCATCACTGCCTCGCAAATCGAGCGCAGACCTCGCGCTCCCAACTTAAACTCTACCGCCTTATCCACGATATACTCCAACGCCTCGTCAGCAAACTCCAACTCCACGCCGTCCATCGCCAGCATCGCCTTATATTGGCTGACAATGGCATTTTTCGGCTCGGTAAGGATATTTCGCAACGCCTCACGCGAGAGTGGTTCGAGGTGCGTCAAAACGGGCAGACGACCAACCAACTCCGGGATAAGACCAAATGAACGAATATCCTGCGGCTGAACATATTTCAATAGATTTTCTCGGTCAATACTCTCAGTATCAACTCTGCCATATCCCATTGCACGAGTATTCAAGCGTTGTGCAATACGCTTCTCAATACCGTCAAATGCGCCACCACAGATGAAGAGAATGTTTTTGGTGTTGACCTGCACAAATGCCTGCTCAGGGTGCTTGCGACCACCCTGCGGCGGAACATTCACAACCGTACCCTCCAAAATCTTCAAGAGAGCCTGCTGAACTCCCTCGCCCGAAACATCGCGAGTGATGCTTGGGTTATCGCCCTTGCGGGCAATCTTGTCTATCTCGTCAATAAAGACAATACCGCGCTCTGCTGCCTTCGTATCGTAGTCCGCAGCCTGCAACAGACGCGAAAGGATACTCTCAACATCTTCGCCCACATATCCCGCTTGTGTCAAAACCGTAGCATCAACAATCGTGAACGGCACCTTCAACAAACGAGCAATCGTGCGAGCAATCAAGGTCTTTCCCGTACCCGTAGGGCCCACCAACACGATGTTTGACTTGTCCAACTCGACATCATCGTTGCCTTGCGCCACCGATAGGCGTTTGTAGTGGTTATAAACCGCTACGGCAATAGCCCTCTTCGCCTCATCTTGCCCGATAACATACTTATCTAAAAACTCCTTAATCTCCTTCGGCTTTGGAACATCATTCATCGAAACCTCAGCCTTTGGTTGCTTTACCTTCGGTGAGGCAATAGCCAAACCGGCCTCCGAGAGCGATTTATAACCTACTTCAATACACGCTCCGCAGATATTCGAGCCATCGACACCCTGAAACATTATATCGACCTCGTTGCGGCGGCGACCGCAGAACGAGCAACAATCTTCACGGCGTTGTCCGCCCTTATTTCCTCCTCGCTGTACCATCGCTATTTTGTGTGTTTTGATAATACGGTGTCAATCAATCCATACTCCTTTGCCTCCTCTGCCGAGAGCCAATAGTCGCGGTCTGCATCGTGCTCAATTTCGGCAACACTCTTACCCGAATGCTCCGACAAAATCTCGTACAACTCACGCTTTGTGCGGGCAATCTCGCGAGCCGTAATCTCGATATCCGATGCCTGTCCCTGTACGCCACCGAGTGGTTGATGAATCATCACACGCGAGTGTGGCAATGCCGAACGCTTACCCGCAGCACCCGCAGTCAAAAGCACTGCACCCATCGAGGCCGCCATACCGGTACAGATGGTTGCCACATCGCAATTCACGAGTTGCATCGTATCGTAGATACCCAAACCTGCCGACACACTGCCACCGGGCGAGTTGATGTAGAGTTGGACATCCTTTGTCGGGTCGGTGGACTCCAAGAAGAGGAGTTGCGCCTGTATGATGTTTGCAACATCGTCTGTCACAGGGGCTCCGAGGAAGAGTATTCTATCCATCATCAGACGGCTGAACACATCGAGTTGCGTAACATTCAACTGACGCTCCTCCAAAATCATCGGATTGATATATGCCGAGTGAATCGCCTTGTAGTCGTGCAATTTCAGTGACGAGATACCACAATGCCCCTTTGCAAATTTCTCAAATTCGTTCATATCTTTATTTGTTTTACCTATTCGTGAAGATTAAAAACTCTGCAAGTCTTGCGCCAACTTGCAGAGTCAAATTTTATTTAGTCAATCTACTACCTAAAAGTTGTATTTCTTAAAGGGATTTTGCCAACTCTGCAAACTCCTCGGCAGTAACACCCTTCTCGGTAACCTTAACCTTCGAGCGTACAGACTCTACAACCTTCTGCTCGTACAACTTCTCGTAAACCTTCTGATTCTGCTCCTTGTTGTCGAGAATGTTCTTTGCAAAGTTTTCGAGCATCTCCTCAGGTGCGTTAGGCATACCGTACTGTGCGAACTGTGCAGCAGCCAAAGCCTTTGCCTCTGCCTTTGCCTCGTCAGCCGAAACAGTGAGTTTCTCCGCCTCGATTACGCGGCGCTGGATATAGTTCCAAGTGAACATTTTGAGGAATGAGTCGAAGTCTTTCTCGATATCCTCCATTGTGAACTTGCCCTCGTTGATGGTGTACAACCAACGCTTCAAGAACTCGGTTGGCATTGCAAGGTTAGCCTTCTCCATCAAGAAGTCGCGAACAGCGAATGTGAAGAGGTAGTCGCTCTCGCGCTTCAACTCCGAAGCAATCTGCTCGTCGATATATGCGTTGAGCTGCTCCTCGTTGGTAACATTACCCTCTGGGAATGCCATCTTGAAGAACTCCTCGTTCAACTCTGGGTTTGCAAACTGGCGAATCTTGGTAATCTCCAACGAGAAGTTAGGGTTGATACCCTCCAACTCCTCCTCCTTAACGCCAAGGATAGAGGCACGCTGTGCAGGGTTCTTGTACAACTCGTTTACATTGACCTCGGTTTTGTAGCCGACCTTCTTGCCGATAAATGGCTTGCGCTCCTCGTCAGACATCGAGATAAGACCTACATAAGCCTCCTCGATACGCAAATCGCCATTGTCGAGAGTTACATTCAATGCCTCGTCCTTCTTCACCTTGTCAACATCCTTCAACGAGCCGTAGCGGCGGAGGTAGTTGTCGAGGAACGATGCGTGCATCTTCTTGTCAATCTTGATTTTGTGGTAGGTAATCTTATCCTTTGCAGTGAGTGCTACATCGTACTTTGGAGCAACACCATACTCGAATACGAACTCGTGAGTTGTGTTGTTGTCGAAGTCGAAGTCGCCCTGCTCCTCGGCAGGAATTACATCGCCGATATAGTCAATCTTCTCTGCCTGCAAATACTCGAATGCAGCGTTTGAAGCCTTGCGATAAGCCTGCTCTGCAACTACGCCCTTGCCGTACATCTTCTTGATTACGCCCATAGGGACCATACCCTGACGGAATCCCGGAATGTTAGCCTTGCGCTTGTAGTCGCGAAGCATCTTCTCTACCTCGGCTGCATAATCTGCCTCCTCAACAACGATGCGAAGCAATGCTGCACCCTGTTCTTTCTCTACCTTTGTGATGTTCATAGTGTTGTCTATTATTTTGTTTATTCTCGAATTTTCAAATTTTCGGCACAAAGATAGTAAATTTTCTCGATTTTATAAATATATGGTTAATTATTTCGGCTTTTGGCCATTAGCCATTGGCTATTGGCTATTTTGCGGCGCAATTTCATTAGAGGTTGTTAGAGGCTATTGGAGGTAATTAAGGGTTATTAGTGTGCGCCTCCCTAACAACCCCTAACAACCCTTAACTACCGCTAATAACCACTATTTTTGACGCTCTTTTGCACTTTTCGAGAGAAGTTGTTATATTTGCATTGCAGAAACCATAAAACAAGATTTGCCTATGAAACATTAGCGTATTTTAGTACGCACATTTAAGACATATCGGAAAAGCGTTTTAGCTTTTATTCTGGTTCATGAAACTTCGACACTTTCTGTTCCACCAAGAGTAAAGCAATGACGCTCACGCTACTCGGCGTGGGCTTTACTCATTATTTGGTGGAAAGGTAGTCGAAGACCTCATGAACAAATAAAAGAGTTTTGCCTGCGCTTTTTTTGTGCGTATTTACATAATAAAAGGCAAAAACCACAATAACAATTCAAAATAGTGATTAACAGATGAAAAAGTATTTCTTTTTGGCAGTATTATGTTGTCTATTCACAAGAGTCTCTTTGGCACAATCAAGTCCGATGGCTCCTACAGATTACAAATCAAAGGTAATAAATAGCACCTTGCTATATAAAGCAATTGGAGATGTTAACATTCCTGTATATTTGACTTCTGCTAGGAATGCAACTATCCAATATTGTTGGTATAGTACAGAATCGCAATGGGGAAACCGTGTCAGGACAAGCGAAAATCCCATTCGAACTGAACAGGGAACCTATGTTAATGGGCGTTTATCTGATTACAAAGTAGAGAGTTTTTTTATAAAATATCATGGTCGTCTAGTGGAGTAATTACAGCAATTGACAAGTATAATAGCAGTGGTAATCATTATGCAACATACACTCTGTCTAGTATTGGTGTGTATTGGACAGACTCCAAAACTCTCCGAAGCCCAGGTAAAGGATTGTCTAGTTCAACATATAAACTTATAAGAAGTGTCTTATTGGACCATGAATATGCAGATAATAGCGCAGTCGTTTTATCAGGTTATTGTATTTCTGGCGGGTGGCTTTGTAAAGAAATTAGACAAGCGCATCTGGGTAATGTGCGAGGACAAATTGCGAAAGGCTGGATTGATCGCAGTAGAACAGACAATTTGCGAAAAATCAATCCTGATGGAAGCTTTGATGGGGAAAAGTGCTTTGAACTTAATAATAGAGCTAGGTGTGATTATCATGAATTCTAAATTAAACTACATTATGTTTAAATTCTCAATTTTTCTATTCTTCCTTATGTCTATAGTAGATTTATGCCATGGACAGAATATCAATCAAAATGTAAATCAGAATATCAATCAAAACACTATTGTCATTAACAATCAACCTGTTATTGAGAAAAAAGAGTATATAATCAAGTACCGACCAATCTATATCGAAAAGCCTCAGCCTCGGAGATATCCGCGCAAATTGCCAGCTCCTATTTGCCTACAAGGCTTTTTATGGGTATACCCCGAAGATTTAGGTACATATACTAGTGGTCCTAATGATATTATTTCACAAATTAACCGCCAAGGCTTACATGGGCGTAATAATTGGCGAGTCCCTAACGCAAACGAGCTCCAGTTAATGGAAAATTATGCCGATAAGTGCGGCTTGGGAGATGGTATTTATCTCTCAACCTCACACAGAAATGGCATATTACGATTAGTTAGTACAGGAATGTCCATTCGGGAACAGCACGACCAAGCAGTAGCTGAGAGGACTAGACAAGCTAGAGAAGAAGAGTTTAGAGCAGAACAAAGGGCTGCAGCACATCGAGCATCTATCAATCAGCAAAATAGTTTAGTTGCTTGTGGCAAGGGCGTCTGGGCGAATGGTCTTCTTTGGGCTTCGACAAATGAAGGTTCGAATAATCCCTATGACCAAGGCATTGCATATCGTAATGTAACATATCGTGAAAATTGGCGTTTACCAACAGAGTCGGAAATCAGAACTTTATTGCGACAATCGACAAGGTATGGAAGTTACTACCGACATAGTAGTGGTTTGGTAATTCCGTTTGGTGTGTACGCAATTCAAGGTGGCAATAATACAAATTATATCATGCTTCCAAATATGATGACTAATTCTGGATCTGCATCCAAATTAATTCGATTAGTTCAAGACAAAATTTATTAAATAGTTATGATTATTTGTAATAGAGCCTGCCCATTTGGCAGGCTCTATAATATAAAGCACCCTCTGCTCTCTGTTTAATGTTCCATTTTCTTCCTTCTTGCAAGGCATAATCAAAGTATACTTTGCTTCTGCCCTTGCTTCGTGCGTCAGTTGGCGTCGATTGCCCTTTGGGCTTCGCTGCTCCGCCTCGGCAAAGACTGCAAGCAGCCTTTGCCCTCAGCTTAATCGCAGCGTTCCGTTTTCCAACTACAAGCGACAACCGAAAAGCAAAACTTTTCCGTTTTCCGCTTTCCGTTTTCCGTTTGTTTTATTAACTTTGCGGAGATATGAAGCATTTTATAGCCATACTTATCGCTTTTGCTACGCTTGTTTCGTGCGGTGGAGTGCGTAAAAAGAGTTCTGCTCCGCAAGCCGTTGAGCCGACCTTCTACACCTACGAGGTCGTGGCGGAGT
>JAZQHQ010000091.1:0-4199 GCA_045540675.1 Alistipes sp.
GAGGCTGCTGTGTATTGTGCCTGTTTGGACCGATTCTTCCTGCTTCCTTCTTTTCCTCATTCATGTGACCCTGTTTCAGCATGTAGATAACACCCACTGTTGCCGGCTGGTCGAAACGCTCACCCGTACCACCATCGTAGAGGTAGCAACGACCTGTGCGTGGCAATCCTGCCTTGTCGGTGTACTCGTTAATCTGCTCCAACGATGCACCATCGAAGATTGGCGTTGCGAACTTCAAGCCCAACTCCTTACCTGCCCATCCGAGTACGGTCTCGTAAATCTGTCCGAGGTTCATACGCGAAGGCACACCGAGTGGGTTCAAGCAGATATCCACGATTGTTCCATCCTCCAAGAATGGCATATCCTCATCGCGAACTACCTTCGCTACGATACCCTTGTTACCGTGGCGACCCGCCATCTTATCTCCTACCTTCAACTTACGCTTCTTAGCGATATATACCTTCGCCATCTGGATAACGCCAGGCTGTGTAATCTCATCTCCATTCGAGAGATTCGATTTCTCACGCTTGATGTTTGCGTCAGCCTTCTTAACCTCCACAACATAGTTGTTTACCGTAGTGGTAATCAATGTATTGAGATGCTCATCGTCTGTCCAGTTGCAAGCACCAAGGTTGAGATATCCCATTGCGATACCGCTCTTCTCATCGATACTCTTCTTTGCGATTTCATCGAGCATCTTCTGGGTAAACTTCGCACCCGCAGCATACAACTCTACACCGAAGTAATCCTTGATACCTGTTGTAGTCTTACCCTGCAACAATGTCCAAAGTTTCGATTCGAGAACCTTTGTCAAAGCAGCAACCTGCTCTGCAAACTTATGGTCAATCTTCTCCAATGCCAACTTCTCGGCTGTACGGCCCTTCTTGTCCACCTTGCTTGCACGGCTATACAACTTCGTGTCGATAACTACACCCTGCAACGATGGATTAGCCTTCAACGATGCGTCCTTAACATCTCCTGCCTTATCACCGAAGATTGCACGCAACAACTTCTCCTCTGGTGAAGGATCGCTCTCTCCCTTCGGCGTAATCTTACCGATAAGGATGTCGCCCGGCTTGATGTTGGCACCAATGCGAATGATACCGTTCTCATCGAGGTTCTTGGTTGCCTCCTCACTAACATTCGGAATATCCGATGTAAGCTCCTCGACACCACGCTTTGTATCGCGTACCTCTGTAATATACTCGCTGACATGCACCGAAGTGAAGATATCCTCACGCTGGATACGCTCCGAAATCACGATAGCATCCTCGAAGTTGTAACCCTTCCAAGGCATAAATGCTACCTTCAAGTTGCGTCCCAATGCCAACTCACCGCGCTGTGTTGAGTAACCCTCGGTCAAAATCTGACCCTTAACTACGCGGTCACCTGTCAATACGGTTGGCTTCAATGTTACCGAAGTATCTTGGTTAGTACGGCGGTAGCGTGGCAACTCATAAACGGTTACCTCCGGCTTGAACGAGCAGATAACCTCCTCCTCGCTGCGGTCGTACTTAATCTTGATAACTGTTGCATCTGCAAACTCTACCACACCATCACCCTCGGCTACAATCTGGATACGGCTATCCGAAATCATCTCCTTCTCGATACCTGTACCTACGATAGGCGACTCACATGTTACGAGAGGTACTGCCTGACGCATCATGTTCGAGCCCATCAGCGCACGGTTCGCATCATCGTGCTCCAAGAATGGAATGAGCGATGCCGCAATCGAGGCAATCTGGTTAGGAGCAACATCGACAAGGTTTACCTCCTCGCCATGTACTACCGGGAAGTCAGCACCCTCACGAGCCTTGATACGACCATCATTTACGAAACGATTGTCGGCTGTAAGTGGCTCGCTTGCCTGTGCGATAACCTTGCCCTCCTCCTCTTCTGCCGAGTAGTAGCGAATGTGAGAGTTGTCCATATCGACAACACCATCCTCGCACGAACGATATGGAGTCTCCAAGAATCCCATATCCGAAATCTTCGCATAAACACAGAGCGAAGAGATAAGTCCGATGTTTGGACCTTCCGGTGACTCGATTGGACACAAACGACCGTAGTGTGTATAGTGCACATCTCGTACCTCGAAACCTGCTCTGTCTCGCGAAAGACCACCAGGACCGAGAGCCGACAAACGGCGCTTGTGAGTAATCTCCGACAACGGGTTAATCTGGTCCATAAACTGCGACAACTGCGAAGTTCCGAAGAAGGAGTTGATAACTCCTGACAACGACTTCGCGTTGATCAAATCGATTGGTGCAAATACCTCCGAGTCACGAACATTCATACGCTCACGAATGGTACGAGCCATACGCACGAAGCCAATCGAGAACTGGTTCGACAACTGCTCACCCACGGTGCGAACACGACGGTTCGACAAGTGGTCGATATCGTCCAACTCGGCACGCGAGTTAATCAACTGAATGAGATACTTGATAATTGCAATGATATCCTCACGAGTAAGTGTGCGGATAGCAGGGTCGATACCCAAATCCAACTTCTTGTTGATACGGAAACGACCTACATCGCCCAAGTCGTAACGCTTGTCCGAGAAGAACAACTTCTCGATAACATCACGAGCCGTAGTGTCGTCCGGTGCCTCCGAAGCACGCAACAAGCGGTAGATGTAGCGTACTGCATCAACCTCCGAGTTGCAGGTATCCTTCTGCAATGTGTTATATATAATCGAGAAATCAACGCCCGATGGATTCTCCTTGTGAAGGATAATCGTCTTGGCGCCACTCTCCAAAATTGCCTCAATATGACTCTCCTCCAAGATGGTCTCGCGATCCACGATAACGCTGTTTCGCTCAATCGAAACAACCTCACCGGTATCCTCATCCACGAAGTCCTCCACCCATGTCGAGAGAACACGAGCAGCCAACTTGCGACCTACCGCCTTTTTGAGATTTGTCTTGGTAACCTTAACCTCATCGGCAAGGTCGAAAATATCGAGAATCTGCTGGTCGGTCTCAAAACCGATAGCACGCAAAAGTGTCGTTACAGGCAACTTCTTCTTACGGTCGATGTAAGCATACATCACATTGTTGATATCCGATGCAAACTCAATCCACGAACCCTTGAATGGGATAATTCGTGCCGAGTAGAGTTTCATACCGTTGGTGTGTGTGCTCTGACCAAAGAATACGCCCGGCGAACGGTGCAACTGCGAAACAATTACACGCTCTGCACCATTGATGACGAAAGTGCCTCGCTCCGTCATGTAAGGAATTGTGCCAAAATAGACATCTTGCACAACGATTGGGAAATCTTCGTGCTCCTCGTCTGTACAGTGAAGCTTCAACTTCGCTTTGAGCGATACGCTATAAGTCAAGCCACGCTCCAAGCACTCCTCGATAGTGTAACGAGGGGGGTCAATGTAGTAGTCGAGAAATTCGAGTACGAAGTTGTTTCGTGTGTCTGTGATTGGGAAATTCTCCTGGAATACGCGATAGAGACCTTCGTTCTTGCGGTTTTCCGCTGTGGTATCCATCTGGAAGAAATCCCTGAATGATTTGAGTTGTACCTCCAACAAATCCGGATAAGGCACTCGGTTGCGGACTGTGGAGAAACTAATTCTTTCTTTTTGTGTTGTAGTGGACATGTTGAAATCCATTTGTTTTTTGTTATGAGTACTCCGAGAAGCCATCTTCAAACACGCTGAGGCTTCTCAACAGGGGAACAACCCCCTTGCGTGTGCGCATGTGTGTATTCTGCGCTAAAACTCTCAGCGTAAACACATTACACCCTGAGAGTATTGAAAAATCTTAGGACGGGCACAGCTCAAAACGGCACTCCCATTCCTTAGACCCGAAAAGGTATAGCGCTTACACTGCAGTCGTAAGCACTATACCCGTTGTCTTAGGTATGAGCTAAATAATCGCTCGGATTATTTCAACTCAACCTCAGCACCAGCCTCCTCGAGAGCAGCCCTGATAGACTGAGGCTGCTCCTTCGAAACGCCCTCCTTAACAGCCTTAGGAGCTGCATCTACGAGAGCCTTTGCATCACCGAGTGAAAGACCTGCGAGGTCCTTAACAGCCTTGATTACGCCAAGCTTTGCCTGACCTGCGCTCTTCAAAATAACATCGAACGATGTCTTCTCAGCTGCAGCAGCCTCACCTGCAGCAGCAGGAGCAGCAGCAACAGCAACAGCTGCAGCAGCAGGCTCAATTCCGTACTCCTCTTTG
>JAZQHQ010000092.1:0-33201 GCA_045540675.1 Alistipes sp.
CAGGATCAAACTCTCCATTGTAAAAAATTATAATGTATTGTTAGAGTCCTGACTACTTCATTTTCCATTAAAGGAAATTGACAGATAAATACTAAGTCGGATCGTAGCCATGTCGTTCTGTGAGCCAAGGAGTTGGGGAAACATGTTGTCTTCCTAAGACCGCTTGGCCCTCCGACTTCCTGAGCCAGGATCAAACTCTCCATTGTAAAAAATTATAATGTATTGTTAGAGTCCTGACTACTTCATTTTCCATTAAAGGAAATTGACAGATAAATACTACATTTTCTCTCTTAATATAACCAGTAAATCAAAGAACCGTTTTCAAATCTCTCGCTTGTCATATTTCAGACGCGAAAGTGGTGCAAAGGTAAAGCATATTTTCCTAACCACCAAATTTTGAAAGAACTTTTTTGCATTTTTTTTGAAAAAACTTCGTTTTCCCTTATTTTCTCACTCTTTCGAGCATTTTTCCGATAAGTTTAGAACTGTTTTTCCTCAATTGCGGTTGCAAAGGTAGCGACTTTTTTTTATTCTGCAAATCTTTTCAAGGATTTTTTTAATTTTTTTTAATAATTATTTTATACCTATATTTATATATAAAGAGAGCCTGCGGCATTTTACTGTCACAGGCTCCCATTTATTGAGGTGATATTACCACTCCACCTTCTGAATATAGGTCTTTCCGAAGTTGTCCGTCACGCGCACCTCACCAGAGCGAACACCCTCGCTTGGTTTGATGTGGAACATTCCGTGAGCGTTATAAGGGCGAGCCTTGTCGCTCTTGTCGCGACCACCTAGAATGTGCGGACCCTTCTTATTGTGATCCTCTACGAAAGCGATATCCTTCTCGTACTTGTGAGTCATATTGCCAACCTTAACGCCATTTTCCCACCACTCAGGGGTGCTCCAATAATCTTTCGACCAGTTCCAGATATTAACCTTCACCAACTCGCCACCTGTACGATGCGGAGCATAGACATGCATCTGATAATCGCGATCGTGACCAATCGACTTGTAGTACCACTCGATATTGTCACCATCAACCTCCATAACCATATATCCGTTAGGTGTACCATCGTTGTAGAGATCGCGATTGCAGTGCAGACCTCCGCAAGTACGAGCTACACAGATGCTGGTAACATTCTTCAATGGTGCGTGAGCCTCGGCAGTAGAGTTTGCATAGTCGTAGCCAAAGTTGTAGTGGTAGTGTCCCGACCACGAATATACGCGAGCATATTGCGAGAGCAGCTTCGAATAGCGAGCATACGACAAATTCTTCTTGCTGTCAGCATCCTTATTGCCAAAGTGACGGAAGAGCTGTGCGTGACCGCAGATTACGATGGTGTGGTCCTTCGGCACGAACTTCAAATCGCGCTCCAACCACTTGTAGTGCCAATACTCCAAGCCAAGACGATACTTTTGTTTGTAGTTCTTACGAGAGAACGAGATATCGTTTACAATAACATAGTGTACCTTACCGATGTTAAACGAGTAGTACGATGGAGTGAGATACTCCTCGAAGTGAATTGTACCGAGTTTTGTTTCGAGGTGTGTAGTCTGATCGTGGTCGTGATTGCCGATAGCGTGGAACATAGGGACATTGCTATCCGAGATAACATCCACATAGTCGTACAACTTTGCCATATCGTTGAATACGAGGTCTCCAAGGTTAATAGCAAAGAACTCTCCCTCGTCAGCCGCCTTCTTCTCTTTGAGAGCTACAATATCAGGGTAGATATAGTTGCGAAGCTTATATGCTGCACTATCCACCTTGTATCCCTTAATCTGCGGATCGCCAATCATCACAACGCTATATTTCTCGGTTGATTTTTCGCGCTTTTCGAGTACAAAATTAGCCTCAACTGCCTTTGCGTGACGAGGAATGCGAAGGAAGTTCTGCGGCACGCTCTTGCGGAACGAGAATTTATACTCCGAAGGGGTAGAAATTGTCACAAATCGAGCCGTAGCGAGGTCGGATTTAATCTCATAATAACCCTCTGCGTTAGTCTGTACCGAGAACTCACCGTCAGAAACAACTGCACCCACAACAGGTTCGCCTGTGGTTGCAGTTACACGACCAAAGATGGTCTTATCACCCTTTGGCGACTCGACAGCTTGTGCCATATTGTTATGGAAATAGTCACCTTTTATTGTGGTGTAGGTATGATAGGCAGTAATATCGCCTACACGGCAACCCTCGGCTGAAACCTCGCCTCGATTTGCACAATCATCGACAACGATGTGTGCATTTTGCGAGCCACGGATACGACCGAGAACACCTCCAACATAGAACTTCGTACTCTCAATGTCACAACCAACCTTGCCCATATTGTTACAACGGAGCAAACGCGAGCCATACTTGGTATTTTTCTTACTGAAAATATATCCTGCGATGCCACCCATGTGAGAACCCGCCTTGGATGTTGTTCCTTTGAAACTTATAGCACCATAATTATTACAGTTGCAGAGATGTGCGCCATCACCTGAAGCACCCAAGATACCTGCAAAGTTGGAAGAGACCGAAGCAGTAGAGATTACATCTCCATAGTTTGAGCAACCTAGAATATTGCAAGCTTTATTCAACGCAGCACATACACCACCTGCGTATGACGAGTGGGTGCCACTTACTTCCACTTTACCGAAGTTGTCGCAGCACTGCACATGCTGATTTGTTTGTGCCACAACTCCTGCAACATTGCAATAGCCGCGAGCCTCAGGGTTTCCCACAGCACTTACTCCCGAGATATTGCCTCGGTTGGTACAATAACGCAAGCCGGCGCGTCCAGAATAGCCAATAATACCGGCAACATAAATGCGTGGAGCATCTCCCTTGCAAACAATCGAACCACTATTTTCGCAACGATTGATAGTGATGATGCGACTTCCCTTCGGAACGGTCGAGCCAGCGATACCTGCAACACAGATATTCAATTTCTTATTCTCCGAAGCGATAAACAACTCGGCATCAATAGAGCCTGTATTGCGCGAATCGGTGATAACAAATCCGTTTTGACCAACCAAACCACCAATATAGATGTGCTTATCGGTATAAGCACCACGATATTTGATGTTACCTCCATTCTCGCAATTACTTATCGTACCCCTGTTTACACGGGCAATGAAACCTGAAATAACTTCATTGCATTTGGTTAACACATCCATCGAACACGAAGTATCGATGCGAAGATTCTTCACAACTCCATTTGTATCAATAAGATCAAATAGACCTTGCTTGGTTTTCCAATTAAGGAGGGCGTGTCCTTGACCATCGAATGTTCCCTTAAACTCTCTGATAGGCGTCCATTTTTTCACCTTTGCCATATCAATATCACACTCGAGAACGACATATCCCTTCTCATTACGCCATGCGGAGATATCCTCCCCCTTGTTTGCTGCCTTTGCAAAAGCCACAAGTTCTTTTGCGTTGTTGATACCACCTGCATACACGGCAACAACCGAAAGCAGAAGTACTAACAACATTGACAATCTCTTCAAATAGTTCATAAAATAGTAGTTTTATTTGTGTGTTATTTTTTTGACTTAACCCGATTTACCACTCAACTTTGCAAGTATAGGTCTTACCGAAATTGTCGGTTACACGAATCTCACCAGAGCGAACACCCTCACTCGGTTTAATGCGGAACATACAACTGCTCTTGTTTGGCTTGGTATAGTCATGAACTTTGCCCTTGCTGCTGGTCCAAGTAACTGATGGATCAGCCTTTGCAACCAATGGTGCTGCCGCCTTGTTTATCTCGATAGCATCTAAGTCCGCCTCTTTGTGCTGTTCGAGTGTTGCCACTTTGACACCATTCTCCCACCACTCCGGCTTCGACCAGAAGCCTTTGGTGTAGTTCCAGATACAAGCCTTAACATAGCCATCACCCGTACGAGCCGGCGAATAGCCACGAATCTGATAATCGCGCTCGCGGCCAATCGACTTGTAGTACCACTCCATATTGTCACCATTGACCTCAACAGCCATATAACCGTTTGGCGTACCATCAACATGGAGGTCACGATTTGCACGCAAGTTTCCACTACAACGAGCTACCGATACGGCAATAACATTTCCGAGGTTGTTTTCTGTTTTACCCTCGTAGTCTGCACCGAAGTTATTGTGGTAGTGTCCCGACCACGAATAGACCTTCTTGAATGGTGCAAGTGCCGCCGAGTAACGCTTGTAATTTTTCGCCTTCTTGATGTGACGATGCAGGTGTGCGTGTGCGCAGATTACAATCGAATGGTCTTTCGGCACGAAACTCAAATCTTGCTCCAACCACTCAACATCTTCGTCACCAAGACCATATCCATAGTGCTTTTTAGCATTTGCTCTGGCGTAGTTGATATCATTCACCATGACATAGTGAATCTTACCTATATTGAACGAATAATTTATCGGAGAGATATACTCCTCGAAGAAGATTGTTCCGAGTTTGGTTTCAAGAATGGTTGCTTGGTCGAAGTCATGATTACCTATTACATGGAACATTTCAAGACCGCTACCTGCAACAATGTCGAGATAGTCATCGTATGCCGGCATCCAGTTGTAGCACAAATCACCAAGGTTGATAGTGAAGAGTTGTTTGCCCTCCTTCTTTGCCAATTCGACAACATCCGGAAGAATAACATCACGGAACTTCTCGCTCGATGTGTCGTGATTAAAACCGCGCATCTGTGGGTCACCAATCATTGCCACGATGTAGTTATCCATAGGAGCATCTCGCTTTTCGAGTGCGAAATTTGCAATGGCTCCCTTTGAGTGACGATGTATGCGGCGGAAAATTTGCGGCACACCCTTATGGAATGGAATTTTATAGCCATCAGGCACGGAGATATATACAAAGTTTGTCTTTGCCATATTGCTCTTCAATGCATATTTTCCATCGGCATCACTCTGTACGCAGTTGTGACCATCCGTTACAACAACACCCTGCAAAGGCTCACCAGCAATAGATGTTACACGACCATAAATGGTTGTTCCATCAGCCATAGGCTCTGCTTTCTCGGCATAATTATTATGGAAATAGCCGCCATTGATTTTTGTATATGTTGTGTATGGAACTATATCGTCTTGACGACCGCCATCAGCGATAAGTTTGCCGCGGTTTGCACAATCGGTAAATGTGATAGGCGCAGCCTCTGTACCTATTGAGCGACCTGCGATACCTCCCGTATGTATCGAATGGTTGCTATCATCGTATGAGTTACCTCCATTTCCACTCATCACCTTGCCGTAGTTGTTGCAGAGGCGAAGGTGTGCACCATGTGTAGCCTTCTTAACCGAGCCTACCGAACCAACAATACCTCCGATAAATGATGCCTTTGGACTCAATCCGACAAATACTATATCTCCATAATTGTTGCCGTTATGAATATGTGTTTCGAGAGCCATTGTGCCGACAATACCGCCCATAAGCGACATTCCGTCAGTTGCAGACATCACCTTACCGTAGTTGTTGCAACCCGTGATATTCATCTTGGCATTAGGCATACCAACGATACCCGCCATACGCACTTGATATACACCCTTTGAGTCGATTGCACCAAAGTTGTCACAGCAGAGAATATTGTTATTGCAGTGTCCCGTAATACCACCCATATAGACGCGACCACCAACTTTTTCAGCACCTTTTTCAGAGGTAACCGATACAGCTCCTCTATTTACGCACAATTTGAGCGATGCTTTAACTGATTGTCCGACAATACCACCCGCAAAAGTCTGGGGGATATCGCTTGTGACAGTGATATTTCCGCTATTCTCGCAACGAATATACGAAGCACAACTATAATTCTTACGGCTGCTTCCGGCAAGACCTCCAATGCAGAGTCCCGCCTTCTTTGATGTTGTTGCAATTAGAGCCTCCGACTTTATGTCACCGCCATTTTTGCAATCAATCAACACATAACGGTTGATACCGCACAAACCTCCGATGAAGATGTAACCCTTGGTCAAGTCGGCATTGTGCTCTATCGAACCATAATTCTCGCAGTTGCGCAGTGTTCCGCAGTTGATATTCACGATAAAACCACGAACAAACTCTTCACTACCGCTTGCAGCCTTCATTGAGCATGAGCTATCGATGCGAAGGTTGCGAACTACACCACCTGCCTTTAACTCGTGAATGAGAGCATCTTTTGCCTTCCAATTCTTCAAAGCGTAGCCCTTACCATCGAATACTCCTGCAAATGTTGTGATTACAGGGAGTTTCTTCGCCTTCTTCATGTCGATATCACATTCGAGATATACGACACCTTTCTCATCTTTCCACTCCGAGAGGTCTGCGCCACTATTCACCGCCTTTGCAAAGGCTACCAAATCTTTTGCTGAGCCGATACCGCCTGCATATACGGCAATAACCGAAAGCAACAGCACAAACAACATTGATAATCGTCTTAAAGTCTTCATTTTATGATATTTTAGATTGTTTTGTTCACTATTCCGTATTTAGAATGGGAGGTCATCTACCACCGTAGCACTCTGTGCCGGCATCGCAGGCTCTTCGGTTGGCATTGGAGTTGCCATCGGAGCAGGCTCTACGCTTGGAAGAGGCTCGCTGTATGGAGCCTGTGCCACTTGTGCCGCCTCCTTTGGCTCTACACGGCGACCAACGACATCGGTGTACCAGCGTCCCTGATACTCGCGCGACTCGACATCAAAAGTGACCTTATAGGCAGCACCTACAACAAGACGAGCAACCTCATCTCGCTTGTTAAAGAATTTGACGCTAACCTTACGCGGATAGGGCGAAGAGGTCTGCATCTCAAACACTACATTCTGATTGTGCCACTCGCCTCGCGCAGATGTTCCGCTCTGCTCAGGCAGAATGGCAAATACGATTCCTTCAAATACAAATTCCATAATATGAGTATATAATTTTTTAATTCATTTGCGAATAGAGTAGATATGCATTGTATGCCACAAAGCATAGAAACATAAAGGCTCCTGCCCAACGATTTAATTTGCCTTTGACTCCGAGTACAAGCGGTATTACTGCTGCAAAAATCATCACTGCGTAGTCTATTGCTGTAATGCCTACGCTTGTCAATGGCTTAATTTGTGAGGCCGTTCCCAAAATTAGTGTCAGGTTGAAGATGTTGGAGCCGATAACATTTCCCAATGCAAGTTGGGTGTTCTTCTTTGCTGCCGCAACCAACGATGCCGCCAATTCGGGCAGTGATGTGCCACACGCAACGAGTGTAATAGCAATAAATGCCTCATTTACACCCCAAGCCTTAGCAATGAGTATGGCGTTGTCGAGAAAGGATCGGCTCGAAATAATAAGTACTCCAAGACCTCCGATAACCTTTCCGATGCCGAGTGCCAGCTGCTTATTTGAAACCTCTTCGTTCGACTCCACCTCTTGTTTCTTGCCACCTTTGAGCGAGATGTACATAAAGAGTGCAAAGCATGCCAGCAAAATCAAACCATCAATACGGTTGATAACCGCCTTGCCACCCATAAAGAAGTTGAAGGCTAAAAGCAGTGTCAAGACCGAAGCTGCAATGCAGAATGGCAGGTCGAAACGCCTATTCTCCTTCGAAACAGCCACAGGCATAATAAGAGCCGTCAAGCTGAGAATACCGAGTACATTGAAGATATTGGAGCCTACGACATTGCCTATTGCGATGTCCGAATTACCTCCTATTGCTCCGATTGAACTCACTACGAGTTCGGGAAACGAAGTTCCTACACCAATAATCACAGCACCGATTACAAAGTCCGAAATTTTGAAACGCTTGGCTATGGTTACAGCTCCTGCCACAAGCCAATCGGCGCTAAAAACTATTGCTACAAGGCAAATCAGAAGATATAGATATTCCATTGTTTAGAATTTACTTTACTAAAATCTTGGCAAAGATAATAAAAAGACGAGAGACAAGAGACGAAAGACGAAAGATTTTTTACTAAAAGCAGAAAAAGACGAGAGAAATCCCCGAGCAGAATGATTTGCTCGGGGATTGTTGTGGCAACAAATGATATTACAAACTATCTACTCCTCTGCTTGGCGATATTTCTTCAAATACTCATCGACCTCTTCAAAGTACTTTTCAAAATCCATAATTCTCATTCCCAAAGTGTTACAGTCTGTTTCGAGGACTGATATCCTCGATTTCAATGCCTGATTTTCACTCCTCAATTTGCAGTAAGCAAAATACATCTCACACCCGCATTGATTGATTTGCTCCACTATACGGACAACTGCCGACAATGGCAAATTTCCGTCCCAATCACTCTGCCAAACCTTCACCCTTTCGACAGTTTTGTCGGGCATTTCGAATTTCAACTCAACATAGGGGCAAACCTCCGAGCCTCCTCGTATTACGCTTACAAGATTACCACCCTTTATTGGCAGAACACCTTTTGTTCCATCGACATTCAGAATATGATACTTTGTGTATAATAGAGAGTGTTCCGATTGGGCATAAAATGTAATATCTTCGGAATGTGGCAACTTATCAAAACTCTCTTGCTCTCTTACCATTCCATTTTTATAAACGGCACAAAACATAGCGATAATTTTTGCCCATCAGCACCCAAAGGCAAATTTATGAAAAAAAGAAAGCGTGATGCTGAAAACTTATTTCGGACATTGGGCTCTGGTAAGCCTCGAAAGAAAATAAGCATCAACAACACGCCCATATCCTCGTGGATATGATGCGGTAGGTGATTGCTTATTCCTCTTTCAAAAAATTTACCAGATTTAATGCCCGGAATAAACTTACACTTTCTGCGTAATTATGTCTGCAACCTTGCGATTGCATTGCAAATTTAGAAATTATTTTCGATAGTTGCAAAAATAAATAATCCGTCATTGCGAAGGAGTGAAACGACTGTGGCAATCTCCCGCAGTTAATTTAATAAAATATAATGGAGATTCCCACGCTCATTACATTCGCTCGGAATGACGATCTATTATTTTTTGAAATTTCTCTCGTCTTTCGTCTTTCGTCTCTCGTCTTTTTATTATATTTGCGCAATGATACAGTTCAAACGACAATTTTCGACAAAGACAAAGGCTGTGTTAGCACTCGCCTCTGCAATACTACTATCTATCCCTTGGGAAGGGGCAAGTTGTATTACCCTTTTTGTGGGACTGCTTCCACTGCTACTCATCAGCGCACAATATGGACCTTCACGCCGCGAGACATTCGCAATGCTCGGTTGGGCTTCACTCTCAATCGTACTCTGGAATGTGGCAACAGTGTGGTGGATATGGAATGCCACCCCTATCGGTCCTGTCGTGGCTACACTCGTTTCGACATGGTGGAGTCTGCTGGCGTTTATGTTCTACCACATAGTGTCAAAACACGCCCCAAAGGCGTTGGCGTATGTAGTATTTGTAACCGCTTGGATAGCAGGAGAATATCTCTACACACAAGCACCTGCACTATCGTTCCCGTGGCTTGTGTTGGGCAATGGCTTTGCCGATGATATTTGGGCTGTACAGTGGTACGAATATACGGGCGTGTTCGGTGGTTCTTTGTGGGTATTATTGGTCAATATTCTCGCTTTCGAGGCGTGTTTGACAATGCGCAAGCGCGCTTGGATTTCTGCAACGCTCGCCCTTGTCATTCCACTCGGAATATCCATTGTTTTGTACTATAAGTATCAACCAAATAGCTCCTACTACACTTCGCTTGACAAGATGACCGTATCGGTCGTGCAACCGAATATCCCTTGTTACGAAAAGTTTAATAATTCGGCAGAACATCAGCAGAACAATCTGATGGAACTCCTTGCCGAAGCTCCCGATTCGGCAGAGTTCGTCTTGATGCCCGAGACCGCTTTGGCAGAGATGATAAACGAGCGTCAGCCCGAAGAGTCCTATATCGTAAATCGTATATCGAACTATTTGCGGAGTGAAAAACCTACAACAATGGTGGTATCGGGAGGTGAAACAGTACGCCTCTACGGCAACACGAAGGGCTCGGAGACGGCTCGCAAGCGAGGATTTTACTATATGGACATTTTCAACTCCTCGCTCGGAGTGGACTCCACATCAAATGTTCAACTCCACCACAAAGGTAAACTTGTCGTGGGCGTTGAGACTATTCCTGCATGGTTGCGCAAAGCGGGAGATAAGTTTGCATTAGACCTCGGAGGCACATTCGGACAACTCGGCATTGGCGATAGATGTGTTCCGTTCGAACATAATGGCAAGAAGGTTGCACCTGCAATATGCTACGAAGGATTGTACGGCAATCACATGGCAGAGTTTGTACGAAATGGCGCCGAAGCTCTATTTGTAGTATCGAATGATGGCTGGTGGGGCAATACTTTGGGGCACAAATACCTCTTTGCATTTTGTCGTCTGCGTGCCATAGAGTTACGCCGTGATGTTGCCCGCAGTGCAAACACGGGTGTATCGGGTTTTATCACTATGCAAGGCGAAGATATCGAGCGAATGGAGTGGGATAATCGAGGTGTTATGACCGCCGATATACGACTGAACAATAAGCAGACATTCTATGCTCGATTTGGCGACTACATTGGTCGTTTGTCGTTGTTGATAGCGGGGTTGTGCCTACTATACTTTATCGCTTATACAGTCAAAAAACGATTCTATCTAAATTAAGATTATTCCTATAATTGTCAATCATCAATTGTCAATTGTCAATTTGAACTATTATGAACTATACCGAAACACTTGACTATCTTTTTTCGTCAATGCCCTCGTTTCAACAGGTTGGTGGCGATGCTTACAAACCCGGGTTGGAGCGCATAACGGAGTTTTGTCGCATAATAGGCAATCCGCAACGCAACTATTTCGTAATACATATTGCAGGCACTAACGGCAAAGGCTCGGTATCGAATATGCTTGCAGCCGTATTGCAACAAGCAGGTTATCAGGTTGGACTCTTTACATCGCCTCATCTGACCGACTTTCGTGAGCGCATCCGCGTGAGTGGCGAGATGATTTCTAAACAGAAGGTGGTGAATTTTGTCGATAGGTACAAGGCGGAGATGGAGCGATTGCAGCTTTCATTCTTCGAGATGACTACCGCAATGGCGTTTGACTACTTCGCGCAAAGCGATGTCGAGGTTGCCGTTATCGAAACAGGACTGGGCGGTCGCCTCGATGCTACAAATATAGTTCTGCCCGTAATTTCGGTAATTACAAATATCGGTTTGGAACACACCGAATATCTTGGAGACTCATTGCCTAAAATTGCCCGCGAAAAGGGTGGCATAATCAAAAAATGTACCCCTGTAATTGTTGGTGAAAAGAACTCCAACTATAATCTTGTATTGGAGGAGATTGCCTCCGATTTGCGCTCGGAACTCACCTATACCAACGAGGCATTTACGCTTGGAGAGTGCGGTTTCGAGGGCAATAAGCAGGTTGTTACGATGACCCGTACACGCGATGGATATCCGTATCAGCTGCGCCTTGACCTACTTGGAGAGTATCAGCGTCAAAATCTCGTTACCGTAGCGACCGTACTCGACAAACTGCACGAGGCAACACCACTCTCGATTTCGCGCCGTGCCTTTGTTGAAGGTGTGCGCGAAGTGTCGGGATTGACCTCTTTCCGTGGTCGTTGGCAGGTGTTGTCCGACAAGCCACTTATCGTTTGCGATACAGCACACAACGAACACGGCATCACCGAGGTTGCCAAGCAGTTAAAGGCTCGCAACAACAGCGGAAATCTACTATGTGTAATGGGCTTCTGCGAGGATAAGGAGTTTTCAAAGATGTTGGCACAAATGCCGAACGATGCTCACTACATCTTCACACAGGCATCTATTCGCCGTGCTGCCACACTCGAAAAGATTGCAGAGGTTGCCACCTCGCTAACTCTCGATTTCGAGGTTGCAACGAGTGTCGAGGAGGCGTTGGCAAAGGCTCAACAGCAACTCTCGGAGGAGGATATGCTCTTTATAGGAGGTAGCACCTTTGTCGTAGCCGAGGCGTTGCCACTTTTCGGTTAAACAACTTATGCAGGAGAGCGAAAAATCGGGAGGAGCAAATGCCCCTCCCGATTTTTCATCTTCCGAACTCTACTCTAACAAGAATGACAACATCTCCGAAATCTTGGTGTAGTCGAGAACATGGATGTAGTCTATACCTCCAAGGCGGACATGGCTATCACCTCCGCCATCGCCCATATCATCACCCATAAACAACACCTGCTCCTTGGTGTAGCCGTGAGCGCGAGCATACTCCATAGTTGCATCATACTTATTGTACTGCTTTGCAACGATATCAAACGAGGTTGAGCCTCCGATAAATACGGTGTAATCCTTGAACACCTCCAATACCTCCGGATACATCACACGGCGCTTTGCACGGTCGGGATCGAATATGAGTTTATCCTCCTTTGCTGCCTCTGTGCCGAGCAGTGCAAATGTCACCATTCCCGAAGGGTGCCACTCGATAGGCTCACCGGCATACTTGGTGTAGCCATACTTCTCGCGCAAGCGGGTAGTTTCGCGCAAGAAGAACTCCTTGTCGATATCATCTACAACCTGCTTGGTAATTACGAGTTCGCCATTCTCAACCTTGGCGTGCATCATTCCGTAGTTGCCGACCAAGTCGATAGGATATTTGCCCATCTGATTAAACACACGCGCAACATTTCCCGCACCACACATCACAAGATGATACCTCTTGCCAAGTGCATCAAGCAATGCTCGACTCTCCTCCGGCATTGGGCAACGGTGATTAGACAGAGTTCCATCGAGATCGAAGACAAGCAACTTCTTCTGCTCTCGCAACTCGGCAGCATGTGCCTTCGTATAATCTGCATCAAGGCGCGATGCACAATTATACCACGCTTCGACCTGCTCGGGAGCAGACTGCTCCATAAGTTGAGTGAAGGATAGTTCCTGCGCCGACTGCTTCTGTTCCGCACAGCCTATGCTTATCGCTGCAAATACCACAACAAGCAAAATCGAATAAATCTTTTTCATAGTTTTGTGTATTTAGGTTTATCTGTTGGCTATTTCAACACTTTACGGACTACCACAATATCATCAATAGCGAAATATGATGGATATTGCTTGCCACTCTGTTTGATGTCAAAAACGACTCTATTAACCTTGCACATCGAGGTCATATACCACTTCTTCCACCCCTCGAATGAAGGCTCGCCATTTTCGTATAGGTAGAATTTTGCAGTGGCTTGAACCTCGTCAGAGCCATCTATGTAGCCCGATGCCTCAATCCAAATCGAGGAGTTTTTGTCAAGGGGTTCAGTCTCTATGTGATTTCCTTGTGTTGTGACTGCGTATGAATAGGTGGTATGAGCCACCATTATACTCTCTATGTAGGCAGGCTCTTCGCCCAAATTAAGCTCTACACCTCCCAAAAAACAGTTGCAAATAAGGAAATTTTTGCCCGAGTATGCACTATCCACATAGGCGTAGAGTTGGTCAGTCGGTGAGCCATTATTTTGTAAATCTTTGCTGCAATGGTCAGATAACGCAAATCCACTCCAATACCCATCGTCAGGTATTGTTACTTCACCTGCGATATCACTCTTCTCATCGTGCCACGATGTTGTAATTGAGCCATTTGTCAGGTTATTGCCATTCGGATCGCTATCTACCAAAGCATCCCAATATGCGCCCTCGAAGTCAAGCGGATACTTCTGCATACGATACTTCATATTCTCGGGTGCGCACGACACTATCGCCAACGCTACGATAGCAACTGCAAATATGTTTTTTATGTTTTTCATCTCCATTCTCTCTCTTCTTCCGCCTCAACGGCTTCGACCACACTTATCTACCCCACGAATCGCGGTCTAATGTTCTGTAATTTATCGCCTCGGCAATGTGTTGAGCCTCGATACTCTCTGCTCCCGCCAAGTCGGCAATCGTGCGGGCAACTTTGATAATTCTATCGTAGGCACGAGCCGAAAGGTTGAGTCGGCTCATTGCATTTTCGAGCAACGCACGCACCTCACGACTCAACGGACAGAACTCGCGCAACATTGCCGAGTTCATCATCGCATTGGAGTGTATTCCCGTACCTGCAAAGCGGCGCAACTGCACCTCACGAGCTGCCATAACACGCGCTCTAATCTCGGCACTCGACTCCTCCCTCTGCTCGCCATTTATCTCGGAGAGTGGCACAGGAACAACCTCTATATGCATATCTATACGGTCTAAAAGTGGTCCCGAGATACGCGAGAAGTAGCGATTTATGGCAAAAGGCTGACACGAACACTCCTTCGTAGGATGGTTATAATATCCGCACGGGCAAGGATTCATCGCCCCTATAAGCGTAAAGTTTGATGGGTATTCCACGCTATATTTTGCTCGCGAAATCGTTATCATTCTATCCTCCAACGGCTGACGCAACACCTCCAATACATTTCTGCCAAATTCGGGAAGTTCGTCAAGAAATAACACTCCGTTGTGAGCCAAACTGACCTCTCCGGGTTGTGGTGACTGACCGCCACCAATAAGCGCTACTTGCGATGTGAGATGGTGTGGTGCGCGGAATGGTCGTTTGGTCATCAATCCAATATTCTCACCCAACTTTCCCGCTACGGAGTGTATCTTTGTCGCCTCAACAGCCTCCTCCAACGACATCGGGGGCATTATGGTAGGCATACGGCGTGCAAGCATAGTTTTACCCGAGCCCGGTGCGCCAATCATCAATACATTGTGTCCTCCCGCAGCCGCAATCTCCAAGGCTCGCTTCACATCGCGTTGCCCCTTCACATCGGCAAAGTCCTCGGCATATAGACTCTGTCGCTCACTCTCCTGCGACACTTCGCCAACAGCAGGTGCAATATCTATTTCGTTATTCAGATAGGAGATAACCTCCGACAGGGTATTTACGGGAATAACCTCCACTCCTTCAACTACTGCCGCCTCGTGGGCGCAGGCTGCCGAGACAACAATGCGGTTCAGGCCACTATCCTTTGCCATAACAGCAAGTGGCAGAATGCCTCGCACAGGTTTTACTGCGCCATCAAGCGACAGTTCTCCCACAAACATCGTATCGGAGAGTCGCGTATCGAGTATCTGTTGTGTTGCCGCCAAAATTCCTACCGCAATAGGCAAATCGAAGCCTGAACCCTCCTTGCGAAGGTCGGCAGGAGCAAGGTTTACAACCACCTTCTTTGCGGTCATTCGGCGTTGCGAGTTCTCGAAGGCAGAACGAATACGTTGCTCACTCTCCTTCACGGCATTGTCGGGCAATCCCACAAGGAAAAGACCAATGCCTCCCCCTGCTACATTTACCTCGACATCGACCTTAACAGCCTTAATGCCAACTATCGCACCTGCAAAACACTTTACAAACATCGGATATCTCCTTCTATTTTCTTGCTGTTAGAGAGTAATCAGTACCTTCAGTAATCTTGGTTTCAGTATATACATTACCAAAACGATCGGTCGCCTCAACCCTTATCTTTATATCCTCTATATTGCTCTTCGACTTTGGATTTGTCAAAGTGTATCTATACATATGGGAGCATTTTGCCCACGAACCACTAGCGCCATATCTATCCAAAACACCCAAAAATAGACCTGCAACATACATATCGTGACTCGACAATGATCCATCAGCAGGACGACGAGGACTCTCCCAAGTATAATCTCCGATACAAGCTGATAGCGTTGGATTATTTACCGCCAATCTCTCCATATCACCCGTATAGGCATCATCCTCGTATACTCTGACCACCCACTTACTATCTGCATTATAGACATTTGCGAGCAGTACATCTTTACCATAATTGAAGGCGTAGTAACCCTTTACTCCGTTTGGATTATCACCCGCAATAGCACCTCCCGTAATGGCATCTCCACGATAAAGACGCATCTGCTTCTCACGAGTATTCATTCCTTCGTGATATCCCATAAAGTACCAATCTTTCACTTTACCGTTTCCGGCACCATCATTACCACAAACAAATACCTGGAAACCATTAGGCGTACCATCTCCACACATATTAGAACACCACCACGCACCACACAAAGCTCCGGCATTATGCTCATACACCTTGGTTGTAGATAAACCCTCAATCTCGTGCTCGTAGTTGCAATTCACGTGCGAATGTCCCGACATTATGTGGGCATCGTTATATGTATTCAACAACTCTTTCACCTCTTTTAGGAAATTCTGTTCCTGTGCAAATATCTGAATATGCACACACAATACAACAGCCTTTGTCTTTGGCACAAGGCTCAAATCTCGCCTTAACCACTCGTAATCATCCTGCGTAAAACCACACGAGAAATCGCCTCCGTTTGTCAATGACTTATATAGGATATTCTTCATAGCGACGATATGGAAATCGCCACGATTGAACGAATAGTTGACCGGACCAAACATATCCTCGTGATTACGTCTAATTTTCAAATTGACCGTCGGACTTCGTCTATCGAGAACAAGAGAACTCTCGGCTGTATAACGAGTGTGGTCGTGATTACCCATAGTATGGAATACAGGAATGCCTATCTTATGAATGCTAAATCCATCACGCATATTATCTCGATAGCCCTCATCATTATTATTCACACCGTTAGAGATAAGATCACCAAGCGTAATGGCATAGCTTGGTATTTTGCTGTTTAGGCTTGTGCAATAGGTGTTCAAAGCAGGTACAGCCTCCGTATTAAATCTGGACAAAGCAGTTGTATTGGATACCTGCGGATCACCAATCGCAAGAAGAGCAAACTCATTCTCCTTACCTCCGGCAAGCGGTGTAAGGGTAAAGTCATACCGTTCGTTGTTCTCATCATATTTTTGGTAGAAGCAAGGCTGACCGTATTCATTTATCGGCACCTCGTATTCAGCAGGCAACGAGATATAGACATACCAACAGCTCGATGACACCTCCATCGAATAGTAACCATTCGCATCCGTTGTAACCACATTAAAACCATCACTTACAGCAACATTTGCTATCGGCTTGCCGGCGTTGTCTTTCACATAACCATTAACGAAGTTGTTATAAAGCAGTTCATCATCAACGATTCCCAATGCAACCAATCCGACCGCATCGGCATTCGCCTTATAAGTAATATCTGCAAACTCTCTTACAATACCCGCCTTGATGTTATTTGCCGACCAATAGCCGATCATCTTATCACCATTCGTGTCAAAAAATTCTACCGTACACTCACCTGCATCGACCGCTGGAATTGTTATGTAGAAGTCCTTTGTTTCGACAGTAGAGAGGGGCTCATTTACAGTATACGTGATTGTGCTTGTTGCACTCTCTTTTGCCGTAATCTTGGCCTCCCTGCAATCTATGGTGAACTCTCCCGCTATTTTATTTGTAGAGTTGACAACAATCTTATCTAACACCACACCATCATTAGCTGCAATTACAGAAAAACGCACAATTCCGTTGAGATGCTTCAATGTAAGAACATCTTCATTCTCGGAGTATCCGCACATAATCGCGCTATCCTTATCATACGAACCTTTGGTGTAGTTCTGCTCGGCAGGGAAGACTACAACTGATTGCTTGGCAACAATCGCCTCACTGTACGGACTGATAACATAATAAGGTTTGGAAATATCACTATTGAATGTAAATGTTGCAAGTGCAGGGTTCTTGGTATCAATCACAACCTCATTAGACACTACACCATTCACTACAATCTTGTCACCTTCACTCCAATAGACCGGATAAAGGCCATCTACTTTCTCTCCCAAATAGGTGCGGGTATCACTGATAGAGACCGTTAATACCGCCACTCTATCGCCAACGACCGTATTATAATCTCTTTGGCAACCAACAAGAATAGCAGTTGCGAGAGCCAAAATTGATAATAGAAGTTTTTTCATTGTATTTATTAGTTTTAATTAGTTTTAGTCCTCTTTTTAGAATGGGACAAATTCATCGCTTGACGCATTCTGCAATACCGATGCAGAGGATGCAGGCTGTATGTTCGAACTTGCCATATCATCATACTGCTCCATCGGAGATTGCGGAGCACCCGTATTTATCTGGTCCCAATTGGTAAACTTCGCCTGATCAGCAATAAAGCGCAACTTCACATCCTTAACCTCTCCGTTACGATGCTTGGCAATGATAAACTCTGCCAATCCCTCCACAGGAGCCTCTCCCGGACCCGTTGTGAAGCCGTAGTATTCAGGGCGGTGGATAAATGCAACAAGGTCGGCATCCTGCTCAATAGCTCCCGACTCACGAAGGTCGCTCAACTGCGGACGCTTCGAGCCTCCACGCGATTCGGTTGCACGACTCAACTGCGACAATGCGATAATTGGCACATTCAACTCCTTGGCGATACCCTTCAACGAGCGCGAGATAAATGCAACCTCCTGCTCACGATTTCCCTTGTCGCCATGTCCTGCGGCGGTCATTAGCTGCAAGTAATCTACCATGATAATCTTGATGTCGTTATTCGCCTTCAAACGGCGCACCTTCGAGCGGAACTCAAAGATTGACAATGCAGGTGTATCATCGATATATAGAGGTGCCATACCCAAAACCTTGGTGTTTGTTTCGAGAGTCTTCCACTCCGAAGGTGTGAGTTTTCCACTACGAATGGTCTTGCCGTCTATACCTGTCTCGCCAACAATCAAACGAGTCATCAACTGCACCGAGGACATCTCCAACGAGAAGAATGCCACCGGAGCATCATAATCCACTGCCATATTTCGCGCCATCGTAAGTGTAAAGGCAGTCTTACCCATTGCAGGACGCGCTGCAATGATGATAAGGTCGGAAGGTTGCCAACCGAGAGTGGTGTTATCCAGCTCGGTAAAGCCTGTGCAGACGCCGCTGTATCGCGAGTCATTTTCGGAGGCCTTTTCAATCTGACGAATTGCCGCACGGAGAACATCGCCCGCAGTTTGCACCGAGCGTTTCACATAGCCCTCAGTAATCTTCAGCACCTCGCCCTCGGCAAAACCGATAAGGTCATTAACATCTATTGTGCTGTCGTAAGATTGGCGTTGAATCTCTGTTGAAGCACGAATCAACTCTCGCTGAATATGTTTCTGCGTGATGATACGCGAGTGAAACTCGATATTCGCTGCCGTACCTACACGCTGTGTGAGTTGAGCCAAATAGTTCGCTCCGCCCACCTTCTTCAACTCACGCTTCGATTTGAGTTGATTAGTTACGGTGAAGAGGTCTATCGGCTGCTGCACCATTGCCAATTCATTCATCACGCGGTATATCAGACGATGCTCCTCCTTGTAGAATGAAGCCTCGGTAAGATACTCCTGAACTTCGGTAATCTTATCCGATTCGAGCATCAACGCTCCGAGAACAGCCTCTTCGAGTTCTACCGCCTGTGGTGGCACAGTTGTCACAACCTCGGGAGCCAACTCCGCAAAAGCCTTGTGATTCTTACTATCTTTATACTCCTTTGACATATCTTCGACTAATTATCTCACAAAAGTATCCTTTTTTTGTCATTTCGTCAACTCTCCCACGCGGGCGCGTGTTGAAAACTCTGTTTATAACACCATTCAGGTTAGTTAAAGTGCCCTCTTATGGCACTCTATGCTGTTTATATCTTTTTGAAAACTCTATCTATATTCCTGCACTCTGCGTGTCACCGAAAGAGTCGCAACACTTATACGGACATCTCCTTCACACGCCTCCAAAATAGCCTTTGCGCACGAACTGATTGTCGCGCCCGTGGTCAATACATCATCTACCAACAAAATGTGGTGTCCGCGCAGTCGATCGGCTCTACGCACCTCGAATATCTCCGCCACATTCTCCCATCTTTCACTTCGCCTTTTCGATGTTTGACTCTTATTGTAATGACTACGGCGCACCGAGCCAAAATCGCACTTTACGCCTATCTGATGTCCTATGCCTAACGCCAACTGCTCTGATTGGTTATATCCGCGAGCCAACCTGCGGCGGTAGTGCAACGGGATTGCTACTATCAAATCTACATCTTCGAAATCGCCGCTATCTTGCAATTTCCTGCCGAGCAACTCACCCATTTTTCGCGCAAAGTACCAACGACCTGCATACTTAAAGCGATGTATCAAATCGCGCCAACCCGTATCACTCGTAAACCAATACATCGCCGTTGCTGCCTCTATCGATAGGTTGTTCTCGAAGAGTCTTTTTATTGGATTTACCTCCATATCCGAGAAATCCACCAGCGGCATACTATATTGGCACGCCAAACATATCTCCTCTTCACCCTCCGGCAATGCTTTGCCACACACAAGGCACGCACGAGGCAAAATCAACGATGCCACATCAAGCACCACGCCCGAAATATCATAAAATATCGACATCGCAGATAACAACTACATTTCGATAATCTCTATTACTCCTTAACTTGGCTATCTCCTCACGCAAAATGCTCCTTGCACGCGAAAATGAGGACTCAACTTCAATCTTCAACATCAACTCTACGCGATACTCACCTCGCACCCTGTCAATCAGGGGAGCGACAGGACCTAAAACCCTACGACCAAAGCGACCGCGCAACTGTTCACCAAGTTGCATTGACGACTTCACGAGCAAATCTTTGTTATTTGTACGCATCGTAACCTTCACTATTCGCACAAACGGAGGATAGCCGAACTGCTTACGCTCGGTGAGCAGTTTAGTAGCAACACGCTCATAGTCGCCCACCATCGAATAGACGGAGTGCTCCGGCTCGGAGGTTTGAATGATAACTTCTCCTCTCTTGTCGCGTCTGCCCGCACGACCTGCCACCTGCATAATCAACTGCCAAGCCCTCTCTTCGGCTCTGAAATCGGGCGATGCAAGCAAGTTGTCGCCATTCAATATTCCAATCAGTGTTACATCGGCAAAATCCAACCCCTTCGATACGATTTGTGTACCGACCAATATATCCGCCTCATGTCGGGCAAATGCCCCGATAATACGGTTATATGCCGATGAAGAGGTTGCCGTATCGCCATCTAATCGCAGAACTCGCGCATCGGGAAATAGTTGCGTTACTGCCTCCTCCACGCGCTCCGTACCGAAGCCCATAGCCTTCAACTCACTCGTTTTGCAGTTAGGACAAAATCGCGCTATCGGTTGATTGTATCCGCAGTAATGGCACACCATTCGCCCCTTCTGCTGATGCGCCGAGAGTGTTACATTGCACTTCGGACAGCGTGCCGACCAACCGCACGAAGGGCACTCCATATATGGCGAGTAACCTCGTCTGTTCTGGAAGAGAATAACCTGTTCGTTACGCTCCAATCGTTCGGCGATGCCATCGAGCAACTCCTTGTTGAAGTGCAATTTGCGCTCATTGCGCTTGACATTGCGTATGGTATCCGAGATTATGATATCGGGCATCTCCACACCACCATATCGCTCCGTAAGCAGAGAGTAGGCATACTTTCCCGAAAGATGATTTGCATAACTTTCAAGCGAAGGAGTTGCGCTACCCAGCACAACCTTTGCTTCATGCATCGTAGCCAATACAATAGCTGCATCGCGACCATTATAGCGCGGATTTGGCTCTGACTGCTTGTAACTCGAATCGTGCTCCTCATCGACCACCACCAAACCCAACTTTTTGTATGGCAAAAAGAGGGCTGAACGCGCACCGACAACAAAATTACCACTCTCCGAAGAGAGCATATCGGTATAGAGTTTTGTTCGCTGCTGCGGAGTAAGTTTCGAGTGATAGACCGTAACGCTCTCACCAAAAAGCCCTCGCATACGCTCCACTAACTGCGTGGTGAGTGATATTTCGGGAACAAGGAACAGAACATCTTCGCCACGCGACAATCGCTCCTCAATCAAGTGGGTATAGATTTCGGTTTTGCCCGAACTTGTAACGCCATGCAGCAACGCCACACGCCTATCCACCAAGCCATCTCTAATATCATTAAGAGCCTTTGTCTGTGCGAGCGATAACTTCGGCAAAAGGGTTTTGCTCCACTTGCAATCGAGCTTGTAATCTCGCTCACCCATCTCTACCAGACCTGACTTTACAAGAGCCTTCAATGCCGTAGCATCGAGCGATACGACATAACGAGGTAACACCCCGCCAGCCTCTTCAATAGCGCACAGAGCCTCATATCGTTTTGGCGCACGGCGAGCCATTTTGGCGCGTACCTCCTCCGAAAATGCCTCCGAAATAAGCCTTATGATTGTTTCGCGCTTTGGCGTATATGGAATAAACTCCTCTTCGCATCGCGCCTTTGCCTTGATTATCGAAGGCAGAGCCACACGCATAACCTCGCCTACCGAACAGATATAGTAGTCGGCAATCCACTCCCAAAAGCGCATCTGCAACTCCGAGAGCAGCGGTTTGTCGTACAACACCTTCAAGATTGGTTTCGCCTCTCCTCGTGCAGGAGGGGTATTGTGCAATCGCCATACTATACCCGTATAGACTGCACTCTTGCCGAACTGCACCGCCACAGCATCTCCAACACAAACCTCAACACCTTCGCCAACGGCAAAGGTGTAGGCAGGTTGCGCCAAGGGTAGTACTATATCGGCAAAACGAAACATCTTTTTCCATGCTATTTTAGTGGGCAAGCAACCAATTTTCGCCCACTCCGCACTCTGCTGTAAGTGGAATTGAGAGTTTTGCTGCACCCTCCATCTCCTCGCGGACAATACGCTCGACCTGTTCGCGCTCCGAGCGTAACAAATCGACCACTATTTCGTCATGCACCTGCATCGTTATACGCGAGCGAATACCCTCCGCCTTAAATCTACGGGCAACACCCACCATCGCAATCTTCATAATATCGGCAGCAGTGCCCTGAATAGGTGCATTTATGGCATTGCGCTCTGCCAAAGACCTCGCATTGGCGTTGCGCGAGTCGATGTCGGCAAGATAGCGGCGGCGACCAAATAGTGTTTCGACATACCCCTTCTCGCGAGCATTATTGACCACATTGTCCATATACTCCTTCACCTTCGGATACGACTCGAAGTAGCCCTCGATAAGTTGTTTTGCCTCGCTACGCGGAATACGCAAACGCTGGCTCAAACCAAATGCCGAGATTCCATAGATAATTCCGAAATTTGCCGTCTTGGCACGGCGGCGCTCCTCACTTGTAACCTCTTCTATCGGTTTCTTAAATATGCGTGCAGCCGTAGCGGCATGAATATCCTTGCCCTCACGGAACGCCTCGCACAGATTCTCATCGCCACTCAGGTGTGCCATCAGTCGCAACTCCACCTGCGAATAGTCCGCCGAGAGTAGTTCGTGCCTATCGTCACTCGGCACAAAGGCTGAACGAATAGGGCGACCGAGGTCATCTCGCACCGGAATATTCTGCAAATTCGGATTTGCCGAAGAGAGTCGTCCCGTAGCTGTAACAGCCTGATTGTAGGAGGTGTGGATATGTCCTGTAACAGGATTTACAAGTTGTGGCAACGAATCGACATAGGTTGAAAGCAACTTCTTCACTCCGCGGTACTCCAAAATCAAATCTACAACCTTATGCTCCCCTGCAAACGATTGCAGATACTCCTCATCGGTGCAGAACTGCTTGGTTTTGGTCATCTTCGGTTTGTCGGTAATACGCATCTTGGCAAAGAGCAACTCTCCGAGTTGTCGGCTCGAATTGATATTTATCTCACGCTCTCCCGACACCTCGCGAATCTGCTCCTCTATGGCTGCAAGTTTCTGCGAGAGTGTTGCCGAATAACTGCGCAGAGCCTCGCTATCGATGCGGACTCCCTCCCACTCCATATCCGTCAATACATCTATCATTGGCTCCTCAACCTCGCAATAGAGGTTTAAGAGTGTTGGTTCCTTCTCGATTTGGGGTTTTAACACATTATAGAGTTGTAGTGTTACATCTGCGTCCTCGGCTGCATATTCGGCAATACGCTCCACGCCAACCATATCCATCGTAAGTTGCTTTGCGCCTCTACCTATAAGCGATTCAATCTCTATTGGTGAGTAGTTGAGGTATCGCTCCGCCAAGGCGTTCATACCGTGACGCGACTCGGCATCAAGCAGATAGTGCAACAGCATTGTATCCCACTTCATACCCTTAACCGATATGCCCAACGCACGAAGGAACAAGATGTCAAACTTCATATTTTGTCCCACCTTGGCGATATTTTCATTCTCGAATATAGGGCGCAAAATCGAGGCATACTCCGCCTCAATCTCATTGCGAGGTCGCACATCGGCATTGTGTCCAAACGGCAGATACCAGGCCTCGTGTTCCTTTATCGAGAGTGACAAGCCCACTATGCGGTCGCCAAACATATCGAAGCCCGTGGTTTCGAGGTCAAAACAGAAGAGCGATGTTGTCAAAATCTCCGCCACTACCCTACGCAGCTCCTCCGCCGTATATATCGTTGTATATTTGTGCGGGGTGTTTGCCACCGTAGCAAATGCACTCGCAGAAAAGAGATCTGCCTGCTCCTCATTTGGTATTGTCGGAGCAACCGTACTCTCAACCGCAGGCACAGCAGGAGCAAACATTGCGTCAAACAACGAGCCTTGCCCCTCCAACGAAGCCTTTTTCTGCTGTCCTGCCTTTACTCGGGCAAGATTTGCAAGTTGTACCTGCTCTGCCTGTCGCGGAACATCTGACACCTCCACAGGTGCCAGATTATTCAAATCTGCCAAGAAGCCCTTAAAATCCAACTCGGCAAACAGAGCCCTCAACTCATCAATCTTCGGCGAACAGACCGTCAACTCCTCCTCTCTAAACTCTATCGGCACATCGAGGCGAATGGTTGTCAGCACCTTTGCCAAACGCAACTGCTCCTCATTGGCAAGGATATTGGCACCCGTTTTACCTCCGATTTTATCGGCATTGGCGATAATATTCTCAACCTCGCCCCACGCCTGCACCATCTTGCATGCGCCCTTCTCGCCTACACCCGGAACACCCGGAATGTTATCCGAGGAGTCGCCCCATAAAGCCAAAATATCTCGTACAAGTTCAGGGCGGTCAATGCCATACTTCTCGCGTATAGCCTCCTTATCGACAATCTCGATACCATCGCCCTTCTGCTTGTAGAGTTTGCGATTGTCGCCTACAAGTTGTCCGTAATCCTTGTCCGGCGTAACCATAAAGACCTCATAGCCCGCTTCATCGCCCTTCTTAGCGAGTGTTCCGATAACATCATCTGCCTCAAATCCGGGCACCTCCAACACAGGAATACACATCGCCTCGACAATGCGCTTCACATAGGGCACTGACTGCAAAATATCTTCGGGCGTAGCAGGGCGGTTCGCCTTATATTCGGGATATATATCTCGGCGGAAACAACCACCCTTCGGGTCAAAAGCAACACCCAAGAGGTCCGGTTTTTCGCGCTTCTGAATATCACGCAAAAACTTGGTAAACCCATAGACAATCGAGGTATTCATACCCGCATGATTGCGCATAGGTCGCCCCATAAATGCGTAGTAGTATTTGAAAATCAATGCGTAAGCATCGACAAGAAAAAGCCTTTTCATCTCCAATTGACAATTGATAATTGATAATTGACAATTAAGGTATTTTATCTATAATTCTATTTTCAATCATTATCAGATACGAACCATTCGGCATACGAAGTTGCTGTTTCGTGCAAACGCAACGAGTGCAGCTGCACATTCGCAGGCAAAGCCCTCTGCAATCGCTCGGCAAAGTCCGCCAACATATTCTCGCAGGTCGGTTGGTAACTGACCAAAACAACCTTCTTAAACTTTGCTCCAAGCACCTCTCGCAACTCCGCATTCTGCTCCGAGTCGCGCAATACAAACGAATGGTCGAGTCTATCGACAATTTCACTATTGACGATGCGTTTCAAATCGCCGAAATCCATCACCATACCCAATTTCGGATTGTTTTCATCGCACGACGGCTCTCCCTTTACTGTAACAAATAGGCGGTACGAATGTCCGTGAATTTCACGACATAAACCATCGTAGCCATCAAGCGCATGCGCCGACTCAAACGAAAACTCCTTTGTCAATCGAATTTTTGCCATATAGGAAAGAGTATGTTACTTGTCCAAATAGTCGATATGTGGCTCGCGCGAGAACATCTCGTTGAGCGAGATATAGGTCTGCGTATTTGTCACGCCAGGAATACGCAATATATTATCGAAAATGGTGCGCATCAAGTGCTCGTTATCCACACAGTACAACTTAACCATCGCGGTATATGTTCCCGTTATGAAGTGGCACTCCACAACCTCCGGCACAAGTTTAATTCGCTCTGCTACCGCAGTACTCATCATCGGGTCTTGTATTCGCAAGTTCACAAATGCACAAACATCAAAGCCGAGCATCTTCGGATTGACAATCATTCGTGAGCCGAGAATTACGCCCTCATCCTCCAACTTCTTTATGCGTTGATGGATTGCAGCACCCGAAATTCCGCACTCACGCGCAATCTCCAAATAGGGCATACGGGCGTTCTTAACCAAGAACTTCAAAATCTTGCGATCAATCGCATCTAAAACCTCTTTACTCATAATCCAAAATTTTAAGAGTGAAAATATAAATTTGTGGGTTATGGGGTTGTGCTACTCTATTTCAGCACACCCAAATTCTTTCCTACTTCAACAAAAGCCTCAACGCAACGCTCCAACTGCTCGCGGGTATGACCTGCCGACACCTGCACGCGGATACGAGCCTGCCCCTTCGGAACAACAGGATAGTAGAAACCCGTTACGAAGATACCCTTCTCCTGCAATGCAGCTGCAAACTCCTGCGACAACTTCGCATCGTAGAGCATTACGGCACAAATTGCCGATACGGTAGGTTTAATATCAAATCCTGCCGCCAACATCTTCTCGCGGAAGAATGCTACATTCTCTACCAAGCGGTCGTGATGTTCGTTACTCTCTTCGAGCATCTTGAACATCTCGATACCTGCACCAACAACTGCCGGTGGCAACGAGTTCGAGAAGAGGTAAGGGCGTGAACGCTGACGCAACATGTCGATAATCTCCTTGCGACCTGTGGTAAATCCTCCGACTGCACCACCAAACGCCTTGCCAAGAGTTCCGGTGAGAATATCGACCTCGCCACGCAAGTTGTACAACTCGGTAATACCACGACCCGTCTTACCCAAGACTCCCGCCGAGTGGCACTCATCGACCATCACCAAAGCGCGATACTCCTTTGCCAAGCGACAAATCTCATCGAGTGGTGCGGCGTTGCCGTCCATCGAGAAGACACCATCGGTTACAATTATACGGAAACGCTGTGCCTGCGCACGCTTCAAACAATCCTCCAACTGCTCCATATCGGCATTAGCATAGCGATAACGCACAGCTTTGCAAAGGCGCACACCGTCAATAATCGAGGCGTGGTTCAACGAGTCCGAAATAATTGCATCTTGCTCGGTGAAGAGTGGCTCGAAAACACCTCCATTTGCATCGAAACAGGCGGCATAGAGAATTGTATCCTCCGTACCGAAATAGTCGGCAATAGCCTTTTCGAGAGCCTTGTGGATATCCTGACAACCGCAGATAAAGCGCACTGACGACATTCCGAAACCACGCTCGTCCATTGTGCGTTTTGCCGCCTCGATAAGACGAGGATTATCCGACAATCCGAGGTAGTTGTTGGCGCAGAAATTAAGACACTCCTTACCTGCAACCTCAATAGCTGAACGCTGTGGCGAACAGATTACTCTCTCGGTCTTGTAAAGACCGGCTTCCTTAATTGACTCCAACTCTTGTTGAAGATGCTGTTTGAAATCTCCGTACATAACTATTTGATTTTTAACTTGTTACCATTGTCGCAAAGGGTTAAACTGCGTGATACTGCTTACAAATTGTAACAATACCCAACGCAAAGTTATAATTTTTATACAAAAAAACCGCCTTTTACACCACTTTTTTATGGTGCAACTTACGATTTTTACTATCTTTGCACTATGGCATTGCAAAAGATATACGAGCGAGCATTTGCGGGCGAAAAGCTCTCGCGTGAGGAGGCGTTACAACTATGGAACAAGGCTCCACTGCACGAATTGGCAGAGTGGGCAGACCGCCTACGCACTACCGCAGTACGCGATGCAGAGGTGGTAACTTGGCAGATTGACCGCAATATCAACACCACAAATGTATGTGTATCGGGGTGTCGTTTCTGCAACTTCCACTGCAAGCCGCATCAGACCGACCGACACTACATCACTTCGCTCGACGAGTATATTCTCAAAACCGAGGAGATGTTTGCGCTCGGTGGCGACCAACTGCTGTTGCAGGGAGGAATGCACCCTGCACTCGGAATTGAATACTACGAGGAGCTATTCTGTGCCCTCAAAGAGCGATTTCCTTCGCTTCGGCTCAACGCCCTCGGTGCGCCCGAGGTGGCGCATATCGCGCGCATAAGCAAAATCTCAACGCAAGAGGTTTTGGAGCGATTGTGTAAGGCGGGACTATCCTCTTTGCCGGGTGCCGGAGCAGAGATTTTGGTAGAGCGCGTGCGCAAGATCATCTCCCCTGCCAAGCCGAGTGCCGAGGAGTGGTTACGCGTGATGCACGAAGCACACGAGATGAATATCCCGACCACCGCAACAATGATGTATGGTCATATCGAAACCATAGAGGAGCGCATCGAACACCTCATCCGCCTGCGCGACCTTCAAGCCGAATGTCCCGAAGGAAACTATGGCTTTACCGCGTTTATTCCTTGGATTTTCCGCTCGGAAGGTACACAACTCGAAAAGATGGGTTACACAACGCGTTTCTCGCCCACGGAGTATCTGCGCCTGATTGCTGTGGCACGACTGGTACTAAACAATATACGCAACATACAGGCATCGTGGCTCACCGTAGGCAAGCAGACGGCACAGATTGCACTCCACAGCGGAGCAAATGATATGGGTTCGATAATGATTGAGGAGAATGTCGTATCATCAGCAGGTGCGCACAACCGCTTCGACCGCGAAGGTATCTGTCGCGCTATCCGCGAGGCGGGATTCATTCCACGACTCCGTAATCAACTCTACGAATACAGAGATTAGGCACAAAATAGAAATAGTAAAGGCGAGGAAAATCCTCGCCTTTACTATTTTTGGACTAATGCTCTCGGTTATGCCAAAGGCTTAACGCTTACATAAGAGCGGTTGTCACGCTTCTTTGTGAAGACTACTGTACCGTCAACCAAAGCGAAGAGGGTGTGGTCCTTGCCCATACCTACATTCTCGCCTGCATTGTGAACAGTACCACGCTGACGAACGATGATGTTGCCTGCCTTAGCAAACTGACCACCGAAAAGCTTCAAACCGAGTCGTTTGCTCTCCGACTCACGGCCGTTCTTCGAACTACCTACACCTTTTTTGTGTGCCATACTTCTCTAACAGTTTTTTAGGTTATGCAACAATGTCCTCAATCAAAATTTGCGAAAGATACTGGCGATGACCGTTGCACTTCTGATAACCAGTTCTACGCTTCTTCTTAAACACCAAAACCTTGTCGTCTTTGAGGTGTTTGAGAATCTTACACTTTACGCTAGCGCCTTTTACAACAGGTGCGCCAACCTTAACCTGACCGCCATTCTCTACGAGCAGGACCTTGTCGAAGCTCACAGACGAATCAACCTCGCCCGCAAGACGGTGAACAAAGAGCTTACGACCTTTCTCAGCCTTGAATTGCTGACCTGCAATCTCTACTATTACAAACATTTAACTTAAAATTGTTATGTGTTGAACATAATTCAGCCCGCAAAGATACACATAAAATTTAGAATTAAAAATTAAAACTCAAAAAAATCTCAAAAAACGACTTATAGTCTTTCTCTATGGTAAAGCAAAAGAGCCTGTCTAACAGGCAAAAAAGTTAGACAGACCCTATTGATAGCGTAAAGAGCTGATTAATCTCTGCGTTTTTCAATTTGGCGCTTCACGGCATCGAGTGCCAAATCTACCGCCTCCTCGAATGTGCGGGCGCGTTGCTCGCTTACGATATCTCCGCCCGGAACATGTAGGGTTACAAGTGCCAACTTGTTGCCCTTTTCGCTGTCCTTGTCCAACTTCAAAGTTACATCCACTCCTGTCGAGTTGCCCTCGAAACGCTCCAATCTCGACATCTTCTTCTCCACAAATTCGAGGAGCTGCTTGCTCGCATCGAACTTAACTGATTGAATCTTAACCTCCATAATACAAAAAATTTAAGGTTTTATATAATTAGTTGGCTATTAGCAGTCAGCTGTTAGCCATTAGCTTTTTTGCTTTTCAAACGCTGTTTACCGTCTATTTATGTGGGTGTGCTCGCTCGTAAACTTCCTGCAACTGCGCAATACTATTGTGAGTGTAACATTGCGTAGTGCGCAGTGACGAGTGCCCCATAAGCTCTTGTATATCACGCATATCGGCATCGCGATTGAGCAAGTGCGTAGCGAAGGTATGACGCAAAATATGAGGCGATTTCTTGCCCTGAACATTTGCACTTGCAAGCTCCTTCTTCACTATACGCTGAATCGTGCTACGCGAAATATGCTCACCCTCCTGTGATACTATCAATGCCCCCTTCGGTGATGTATCGAAGCCCATTTGTTGCATCCGTGCAATGTGCGCTCGTACGCGCGAAGCAGCCTCCGGAAGGATAGGTATCATACGATGTTTGTCACCCTTACCGCGAACATGCAAGGAGGCAAAATCCGCCGAAAAATCGCCAATGCATATAGCTTGTAACTCGGCAAGTCGAATGCCACAACTGTAAAATAGGGCTATTATAAGTCCATTCCTCTGCTCTATGAAATCGCCCTCTTCACTCTTTTGGCGAATGCTGTCTAACAACGATTCCATTCGTGACTCGGGTACGAATGTTGGCAACTTGCGCGGGGTGCGCAGCGTTGTGATACGCGAAAAAATATCTTGCGCAACGAGGTTTTGACGGCGCAGATATTTGTAGAAACTGCGCAGAGATGAGAGCTCGCGATTCATCGATGCAGCACTTATGAACTCCATGCGATGGATTATCCATTCGCGAATATCCTCTGCCGTAACGCGGGTATAGTCAAATTCGTTGATGTTGATTTTGGCATTCGCAGCACACCACGCAACGAACGACTCGATATCGTGTCGGTAGTTGCGAACCGTAAGCGCAGAGTATCGCTTCTCGGTTTGAATATATGTCACAAACGCATCAATCATACACTTATAACTCGTACTAAAAAATTCGACAGATGCAGTGTTCTTCCCTCCGAACTTATACAAATATAGCGACAAAAAGTGAAAAAACAAAAAACTGCACCGATTTTTTGGTGCAGTTCCCTATTTTTAAGTGCAACTTATCACTCCGCAAAGGCAAACTTAAATCCCTGCACCTTGTCCCATTCTCCTCGCGTAAAGTCAGGGATTTCGACAGGAACACCACCCATCAATGCCGATTGTTCGGTCAACTCCACCAACGAAGACCACTCCACAGCATCGTAGATATCCATATCGAGAGGCAAACCGTTACGAAGGCAATATATAAGACGGCTATCCATCAGATAATCAATCCATCGCACGCCACAAAGCTCCACACCTCGCTCCTTGTACTCCTCTACAAACGGGTGGCGATACTGCTCAGCAAGTGCCAGACATCGCTCGCCCGACAACACATCGCTCGTATCCGGAGCAAATGCCATGTGTGGGGCAGGATACTTCTGCACATAACCCTTTGTTCCACTCAATAAGAAGGAGCGACTATATGGGCGCGGCAAAGCAATGCCGTGCTGTAACAATATGGTGCGACCACGCTCCGTCTTGATTATCGAGGAGTTCATCGTACCTCGGAACTTATCGGGCTCACCAATCGCATCGGAAGAGACCGATACCACACTCTTCATTCTATCCCCACGATGTAATCCCAACGCCAATGCCACAGGACCAAGTCCGTGCGTAGGATAGAAATTGGCGATGTGTGTCGCCATATACTCCACCTGCCAATTTATCCAGTGACGATGACCATTGTCGTTTAGTGAAATTCTTTCGCGTAGGTCGTGAATATACGAGGCTTCGGCGTGCATAATATCGCCGAAAACGCCCTGTTGTACCATATTGAGCGTTGCTAACTCAAACTCATCATAGCAACAATTTTCGAGCATCATACAATGACGCTGCACCCTCTCTGCCGTCTCGACCAATCGCCAACAATCCTCTACCGACATCGCCGCAGGCACCTCCAAGGCAGTATGCTTACCGTGTTCCAAGGCATATATCGCGATATTGGCATGACTTACCCAGTCGGTACTGATATATACCAGGTCAATCTCATCTCTGTCACAAAGGCTCTTCCAACCAGACTCACCAAGAAGTGTTGCCGGCTTACTCCTGCCATACTTTTCGACAATGGCACACGCGGCATCGAGATTAGACTCAATGAAGTCACATACGGCAACAATCTCTGTGCCCTCAATATTCGCCATTCGCTCAACTGCACGAATGCCTCTGGCTCCAACACCGATAAAACCGATGCGTACACTCTCCATTGGAGCACATCTAAACCCAATCAGACTTTTCTTCTCCATAACTATCGCAAAGTTAAAAAATAATTTTCGATTGTCCAAACTGTTATTAAATCGGTGATTTTGCTTTCTATTTGAAAGTAATTATGAATAAAAAAGTTCCAAATAATAACCAAAACCAAAAACAATTATTAAAATTATTACAATTCGTAATGCGGTGTTGTATAGCGAGTTATGTGATTGTGATAAAAAAAATCAAAAAATAATTAAAAATTTTTAATAAAAAACTTGCACAGAAACAAAAAAGCCTTTATCTTTGCAGCGAAGTTTTAAGGTTCATTTTAGGTTAGTAGTTTTAGGTTGGTTGAGGAAATCGGAAGGTTGCGACATCGGGTCGCTAAGACTGCGGGAGGTGCTCTCTCGTGAGTCGAATCACCTCCGAAGACCTCATTTTTTGTTTATAAACCGGCTATTCCATTTTACATTATACAACAAACAAATCCCTACACCGTAAGGTATAGGGATAAGTCTGCACACTCCTGCCTTATAGGAGCGTAGCGACAAGCCCCCTTTACAGAAAGGGGGTTTGGGGGATAGGTAACACAATGCTCGGCTTATGGAATTATCCACAGAGGACCATCTCCGAATAACACAACAAATCCCTACACCGTAAGGTATAGGGATAAGTCTGCACATTCCATAAGCCGAGTTCTGTTTTAGTCCATCATTTATCTACGATGGCAGTCACCTGCCACCTCCAGCGGTTTACCCCTCGGCATCGGGCGAGCAACCCTTAATTGCCGATATACATAACCTTGCAACCCGTGAGGCGTACTGACCGAGCGACATTGCTGCCCTCGCGGTGGGCTCTTACCCCGCCTTTTCACCCTTACCCCGAGCTAATAACTCGCGGCGGTTATTTTCTGTTA